>DATFRS010000432.1:0-7018 GCA_035263065.1 Rhodanobacteraceae bacterium | reverse complement strand
CGGTGTGCTCAACCACCGTTCGATCGCCTGGGGCATCGCGAACGCGATGCACCGCGAAGGCGCCGAGCTCGCGTTCACGTACGTCAACGACAAGCTCAAGGATCGCGTCGACGAGGCCGCGGTCCAGTTCGGCTCGAACATCGTGCTGCCGTGCGACGTGACGAGCGACGCGCAGATCGACCAGCTCTTCGCCGAGCTCGGCAAGCACTGGGACGGCCTCGACATCGTCGTGCACTCGATCGGCTTCGCGCCGCGCGAAGCGCTGACCGGCGAGTTCCTCGACGGGCTCACGCGCGAGGCGTTCTCGATCGCGCACGACATCTCGAGCTATTCGTTCGCCGCGCTCGCCAAGGCCGCGCGCCCGATGATGAAGGGCCGCGCCGGCTCGCTGCTCACGCTGACCTATCTCGGCGCCGAGCGCGCGCTGTCGAACTACAACGTGATGGGCCTCGCCAAGGCGAGCCTCGAAGCGAACGTGCGCTATCTCGCGTTCAACCTCGGCCCCGAAGGCACACGCGTCAACGCGATCTCGGCGGGCCCGATCAAGACGCTCGCCGCCGCCGGCATCCAGAACTTCCGCAAGATGCTCGACCACGTCGAGCAGAACGCGCCGCTGCGCCGCAGCGTGACGATCGACGAAGTCGGCAACACGGCCGCGTTCCTGTGCTCGGACCTCGCGTCGGGCATCACCGGCGAGGTCACGTTCGTCGATGCGGGCTACAACACGCTCGGCATGACGGGGCTCTGAGAAGCCGTTAGAAAGTGAGGTCGGCGCGGCGTTGCCGCGCCTCGTGAGGTCGCGCGCCAAAGGCGCGCTCGTCAGTAGTGCTCTTCTAACGAGGCGGCAAAGCCGCCGCCCTGACTTTCTGACTTTCTAACGGCCCTATTACTGCTGCTGCTCCAGCTTGCCCTCGGACACGCGCACGGTCGCGCTGGCGCGTAGCGCGTCGACGAACTCGCGCGTCGCGGTCTGGGCGACGGCTTCGGCGAGCGTGTTGCGCGCGGCTTCCTTCGTCTTCGCGTCGAGCTTGGACGGGTCGCCGTCGGTGACGCTGTCGAGCTGCACCAGCGCGTAGCTGTCGTTGCCGAGCGGGACGAGCTGCTGCTCGGGCTTGTCGGCCTTCGGGCGCGGCAGCGCAAACGCGGCGGTGACGATCGCGCTGTCGACGTTGACGGCGTCGCGGCCGATGTCCTTCTGCGGCTCGACCTTGAGCTTGTTGGCCTCGGCGATCTTGTCGAGCGTCTCGCCCTTGCCGAGCGAAGCGAAGAGCTCGTCGGCGTGCGCCTTGGCCTTCTTCTCGACGCGCTCGGCGACGATGCGCGCACGCACCTGGTCGCGCACCTCGTCGAGCGTCTTCGGCGTCGCGGGCTTCCGCTCGGCGATGCGCACGACGACGATGTGGTTCGGGCCGACCTCGATCGGATCGGAATTGTTGTTCTGCACGAGCACGCTGTCCGAGAACGCGGCCTTCAGCACGTTCGGGTTCGTCGCGAGGCCGGGGCCGCCGGTGCGCGGGAAGAGCTCGGTCTTCTGCACCGTGAGGCCGAGATCCTTCGCGGCCGATTCGAGCGAGGTCGGATCCTGGTACGTGAGGTCGGTCAGGCGGCCGGCCTTGTCGGCGTAGACGCGATCCTTCTCGGTCGCCGAGTATTCCTTGGCGAGCTCGGGCTTGACCTCCTCGAAGCTTCGCGTCTTGCCGGCGCGAATGTCGCGCAGATCAATGATGCTGTAGCCGTCGCCGGTCAGCACCGGATCGGAAATGTTGCCCTTGTTCATCGCGAAGAGCGCCGTCTCGAAGGCCTCCTCGGTCGTGCCCTTGTCGAGCCAGCCGAGATCGCCGCCCTGGTTCTTCGAGCCAAGGTCCTGCGAGTCCGCCTTGGCGAGCGCCGCGAAATCCTTGCCTTCCTTCGCCTGCTTGGCGATGTCCTGCGCCTTGGCGAGCGCGGCCTTCTGATCGTCGGGACCGCCCTTGCCGCCGACCTTGACGAGCACGTGCGAGGCGAGGCGCTGCTCGGCGCTGATGAAGCGCGACTTTTCCTTCTCGTAGCGATCCTTCAGCACGGCGTCGTCGGGCGTCGTGTTGACTTCGAGCTTGGCGCCGTCGAGCTCGACATAGTCGAGCGCGACGCGCTCGGGTGTCACGAAGTCCTGCGTGTGCGCCTTGTAGAACGCCTGCAGCTCGTCGTCGGTAACGGGCGCGCCATCGTCGGCCGGCTTGTCGAGCTTGACGAAGCGGAAGTCGCGCCGCTGATCCTTGAGGCGCAGGTACGTCTCCACGCTCGCGTCGGTGACGAGCATCGAGGAGCCGACCTGCTCCGGCAGCTCGCGCACGGCGAGGCTGTCGCGCACGCGCTGGTCGAACGAGAGCGGCGTCATGCCCTGCGTCGTCAGCAGCATCTTGTAGGTGTCGGGATCGAACTTGCCGTCCTTCTGGAACGCCGGGATGCCGAGGATCTCGTGGCGCACGCGATCGTCGGTGACGCTGATGCCGAGCTTCTTGTTCGCCTCGAGCAGCACCTGCTCGTTGATGAGCTGGTCGAGCACCTGCTTCCTGACCTCGGGGCGCTCGAAGAACGCGGCGTCGAGCTGCGCGCCGCCCATCATCTGCACGAGGCGCTGGCGGTTCTCGTCGAAGCGCTGGCGGTACTGGTCGACCGTGATGTCGGTGCCGTCGACCTTGGCGACGCTCGTGTCGACGCGCGTGAAGAGATACGACTCGATGCCCCAGAACGAGAAGCCGATCGTGATCACGACCAGGATGATCTTGATGAGGAGACTCGATTTCTTTCCGCGTAGCGCTTGCAGCATGTCGACGCCTTAGGTCCTGACGATTCCGGCGCCGCCGTCTCGCGGCTCCGGGAGTTGAACGAGCAAAGTCGGCGCGCGCCGCGCGCCATGAAAAACCAAGGGCGCCACGCGGGCGCCCTTCTCGAAGGTGGCCGAGCGGAGGCTGCGGAAGCGCGCCTCCTCCAGTGCGTGACGGTGCGCCATTCTAAACGCGTTGGCGGGCGCCGTCGCGCCGACAACCCAGCATTTCGCGGAACCTGCCCTTTCCGCGCGGCGCGCCCGCCTCAAGCCGGCTCGTGCTTCCCGTGGTCCGGGAGGCCGGGGCGCCTTCGAGCGCCCTGCGCCTCGTTGCTGGTGGGTGCTGAGGGTTTCGAACCCCCGACCCTCGCCTTGTAAGGGCGATGCTCTACCGCTGAGCTAAGCACCCGGTAAATTCCGCCCCCAGAATTCAGATCTCGCTGCGGCTTTCCTCGGGCCGCTTGCCGGCGTCTCA
Organism: Rhodanobacteraceae bacterium; assembly: GCA_035263065.1. GTDB lineage: Bacteria > Pseudomonadota > Gammaproteobacteria > Xanthomonadales > Rhodanobacteraceae > Dokdonella_A. The sequence goes on along the minus strand of DATFRS010000432.1, from coordinate 3,737 downwards.
GCCGACGGCATCCTTCAGCGCCTTGCCGGCCTTGAACGCCGGAACCTTCGACGCCTTGATCTTGATCGTGTCGCCGGTGCGCGGGTTGCGCCCGGTGCGCGCGGCGCGCTTGCGCACGACGAACGTGCCGAAGCCGACCAGCGATACGCTGTCGCCGGACTTCAGCGTTTTCTTGACGACCTTGAACATCGCTTCGAGCGCGCGATCGGCGTCGGCTTTGGTCAAGCCGGATTGCTCCGAAATCGCGGCAACAAATTCGCCTCTATTCATGAATCACTCCCTCAAGGAACAGCGACCCGCATCGCAGTGGATCGAGTCGGAGCACGCTCCTGAAGAAATGTGCCCTGCGCGAGCATGATGTTTCCCGCGTGTGCGTGCCCCGATACCCCGCAATCGCCCGGACATTTGCTGTCGCCTGGATCGCGGCGCGATCTTTATACCAGCGGCTTATGGGGGGTGCAACACGAGTTCGGACGCGTGTTTGCGAACGTAAAAACATCACGCGCGAACGCAAGAAACGCGCCGCCGCTTGACAGCGAGCCGGAGAAATTGCAGGGGCGCAAACGTGCTCGATCCTGCGGATTTCGCCCGCGCGATGCGCTCGCGCGGGCGAATCCGCGACGTCTCAGTGCGGACGCACGGCCGACTCGACGGCGCGCTCGTCGCGATTGCGAACGTTGTCGCCGTCGGAGCGCGCGACCGGTGCCAGCGGGCGCTCGAGCGCGACGTCGAGCACCTCGTCGATCCAGCGCACCGGCTTGATCTCGAGAGATTCGGTGACATTCTTCGGAATGTCGGCGAGATCCTTCTTGTTCTCTTCGGGAATGATCACGGTGGTGATGCCGCCGCGATGCGCCGCGAGGAGCTTTTCCTTGAGCCCGCCGATCGGCAGCACGCGGCCGCGCAGCGTGATCTCGCCGGTCATCGCGACCTCCGAGCGCACCGGCACCTTGGTCAGCGCCGATACGAGCGCGGTGCACATCGCGATGCCCGCGGACGGACCGTCCTTCGGCGTCGCGCCTTCCGGCACGTGGATGTGCACGTCGTACTTCTGGTGGAACTCGGGATCGATGCCGAGCCGCTCCGCGCGCGCGCGCACGACCGACAGCGCCGCCTGGATCGACTCCTGCATCACGTCGCCGAGCTGGCCCGTGTGGATCAGCTTGCCCTTGCCGGGCACGATCGTGGCTTCGATCGAGAGGAGATCGCCGCCGACTTCGGTCCACGCAAGACCCGTGACGAGGCCGACCTCGTTCTGGAGCTCGGCGCGGCCGAACGTGAACTTGCGCACGCCAAGATAGTTGTCGAGATTCTTCGACGACACGCTGATCTTGCCGCGCTCCTTCCTGACGCCCTTCTTCGCGGCCTTCGCGGCGGCGAGCGAGAGCTCCTTGACGACCTTGCGGCAGATCTTCGAGATCTCGCGCTCGAGGTTGCGCACGCCGGACTCGCGCGTGTAGTAGCGGATGATGTCGCGGATCGCGGGCTCGGCGATCTGCAGCTCGGCGGCCTTGACGCCGTTCGCCTTGAGCTGCTTGGGCACGAGATAGCGCTGCGCGATGTTGATCTTCTCCGCTTCCGTGTAGCCCGGGATGCGGATGACCTCCATGCGGTCCTGCAGCGCCGGCGGGATGTTCAGCGAGTTCGCGGTCGCGATCCACATCACTTCCGAGAGATCGACATCGACCTCGAGGTAGTGATCGTTGAACGTGTGGTTCTGCTCGGGATCGAGCACCTCGAGCAGCGCCGCCGACGGATCGCCGCGGAAGTCCATCGACATCTTGTCGATCTCGTCGAGCACGAACAGCGGATTCTTGGTGCCGACCTTGGTGAGGTTCTGGATGATGCGGCCCGGCATCGAACCGATGTACGTGCGACGGTGGCCGCGGATCTCGGCTTCGTCGCGCACGCCGCCGAGCGACATGCGGATGAACTTGCGGTTGGTCGCCTTCGCGATCGACTGGCCGAGCGAGGTCTTGCCGACGCCGGGCGGACCGACGAGGCACAGGATCGGGCCCTTCATCTTGTTGACGCGCTGCTGCACGGCAAGATATTCGAGGATGCGCTCCTTGACCTTCTCGAGGCCGAAATGATCGGCGTCGAGCACCTGCTGCGCGACGCGCAGGTCGCGGCGCACCTTGGTCTTCTTCTTCCACGGCACGCCGAGCAGCGAATCGATGTAGTTGCGCACGACGGTCGCTTCCGCGCTCATCGGCGACATCTGCTTCAACTTGTTGAGCTCCGTGCGCGCCTTGGTCTCGATCGGCTTGGGCATGCCGGCGGCGGCGATGCGCTTGCCGAGCTCGTCGAGCTCGTTCGGCGCCTCGTCCATGTCGCCGAGCTCCTTCTGGATCGCCTTCATCTGCTCGTTGAGGTAGTACTCGCGCTGCGACTTCTCCATCTGCGACTTGACGCGGCCGCGGATGCGCTTCTCGATCTGCTGCACGTCGATCTCGCCGTCGACCATCGAGACGAGCAGCTCCATGCGGTCGGCGACGTCGGCCGTCTCGAGCACGCGCTGCTTGTCGGCGACGCGCACGGAAATGTGCGAGGCGATCGTGTCGCCGAGGCGCGACGGATCCTCGATGCCGGAGAGCGTCGACATGAGCTCCGGCGGGAGCTTGCGCGACAGCTTGACGAGCTGCTCGAACAGCGTCGTCAGCGAGCGCGCGATGACGCCGATCTCGCGCTCGCTGCGCGTGTAGGCGGGCTCGAGCTCGCGAAGGTGCGCGACCATGAGGCCGTTGCGCTCGCCGAACGAGACGATCTCGGCGCGGCTGGTGCCCTCGACCAGCACCTTGATGGTGCCGTCGGGAAGCTTGAGCAGCTGCAGCACGCTGGCGATCGTGCCGATCGTGTAGAGATCACCGGCACCGGGCTCGTCGACGTCGGGGCTGCGCTGTGCGACGAGAAGGATCTTCTTGTTGCCTTCCATCGCGATGTCGAGCGCGCGCACGGATTTCTCGCGGCCGACGAACAGCGGGATGACCATGTGCGGAAACACGACGACGTCGCGCAGCGGCAGGACCGGCAGCTCGATCAGGTCGGTTTCGGCGGATTTCGGGGATTTGGCGATTTTTTCGGTCATGGGGCTCTATCGGGGCGTATAGATGTCCGCAGCCCGAGGGTGGACCCGGGCTGCACGATCGTCAAGTAAGGGTCTGTCACGCGATTGCAAGCCAGTTCACGCTGCGCGGAGCGCGCCGCAACGTGAACGGAAAAGTTGCGACGTGGATCGCCGGCGGCGGCGGAAGGTACGGCCCGTGCATGGAGCGGCGGGAGACCCGGCCGCTCCCGCGTCACTCGGAGGCCGCCCGCGTCTGCATGTTGCCGCGGTAGATCAGATACGGCTCAGCCTGCCCGTTGATCACGGCCTCGTCGACGACGACCTTGCTCACGTGATCGAGCGAGGGCAGATCGAACATCGTATCGAGCAGCACCTGTTCCAGGATCGTGCGCAGGCCGCGCGCGCCGGTCTTGCGCGCGAGCGCCTTGCGCGCGATCGCGGTCAGCGCTTCCGGACGGAACTCGAGCTCGACGCCTTCCATGTCGAAGAGGCGCTTGAACTGCTTCGTGATCGCGTTCTTCGGCTCGGTGAGAATCTTGACGAGCGCGACTTCGTCGAGCTCCTCGAGCGTCGCGACGACCGGCAGGCGGCCGACGAACTCCGGAATGAGGCCGAACTTGATCAGATCCTCGGGCTGCACGTCGGCGAGCAGCTTCGACATCTCGGCCGA
>DATFRS010000431.1:0-2628 GCA_035263065.1 Rhodanobacteraceae bacterium | reverse complement strand
GCCGACATCCAGGCGCTGATCGCGACGGTCAGCGAGATCACCGGCAAGAACTTCATCATCGGCCCGAACGTGCAGGGCAAGGTCACGGTCGTGTCGGCGACGCCGATGAAGCCCGACGAGATCTACGACGTGTTCCTGTCGGTGCTGCGCGTGCACGGCTACGCCGCGGTGCCGTCGGGCAGCATGGTCAAGATCGTGCCCGAGGCGATGGCGCAGCAGGACGGCTCGTCCGGCGTCGACGGCACGCGCGAGCACGCGCCCGACGAGCTCATCACGCAGATCGTGCCGGTCAAGCACATCAGCGCGACCGAGCTCGTGCCGATCCTGCGTCCGCTGATGCCGCAGGGCGGCACGCTGATCGCGCATCCGGGCTCGAACTCGCTGGTCGTGTCCGACCGCGCCGGCAACGTGCAACGCCTCGTCGGCATCATCCAGCGCATCGACATGGTGTCGGACGCCGAGGTCGAAGTGATACCGCTCTCGCACGCGAACGCGGCCGAGCTCGCGCGCACGTTGACGCTCCTCGCCGACGACAAGGGCGCGCCGCCCGGCGAGTCGCAGCGCGTGTTCGCCGACACGCGCACGAATTCGATCCTCCTATCCGGCGCGAAGGCCGGGCGGCTCAAGATGCGCGCGCTCGTCGCGCACCTCGACACGCCGATCGAGAACGGCGGCGACACGCAGGTGATTTACCTGCGCTACGCGAACGCGAAGGAGCTCGTGCCGATCCTGCAGGGCGTCGCCTCGACGCTGACCGGCATCGCGCCGCCGACCGCGGCGAAAGGCGGCGACTCGGGCGGTGCCGGCGGCGTGGCGCTGCCGGCGACGATCCAGGCGCACGACGAGAACAACGCGCTCGTCATCAGCGCGCCGCCGGCGGTGTTCCGCTCGCTGGCCGCGGTCGTGCGCCAGCTCGACGTGCGTCGCGCGCAGGTGCTGATCGAGGCCGTCATCGCCGAGGTGTCGGACCAGGCCGCGAGCGAGATCGGCGTGCAGTGGCAGCTGCCGTTCAAGACGAATCCGGACGGGAGCCTGCGCGACAGCGTGATCGGCGGCACCAACTTCACCGGCCGCACGCCCGGCAACAACATCATTGCGGCGTCGCAGAATCCGCTCGGCGTCGGCAACGGCTTCAACCTCGGCTACATCAACGGCACGATCACGGTCGGCCGCAACACGATCTTCCAGCTCGGCGCGCTGGTCACGGCGCTCGAAGGCGACGGCAAGTCGAACGTGCTGTCGACGCCGTCGGTGCTGACGCTCGACAACCAGGAAGCCGAGATCAAGGTCGCGCAAGAGGTCCCGTTCCTGACCGGCCAGTACACGACCAACGCGCTCGGCTCGCAGACGACGACGACCGTCGGCGGCACGTCGACGACCGGCGTCACCAATCCGTTCCAGACGATCGAGCGCAAGGACGTCGGCCTCGTGCTCAAGGTGACGCCGCACATCAACGAAGGCGACGCCGTGCGCATGGACATCCACCAGGAAGTCTCGAACCTGCTGCCGCCGGTGCAGGGCGCGGTCGACCTCGTCACCAACAAGCGCGAGGTGACGACGAGCGTCCTCATCGCCGACAACTCGCTGCTCGTGCTCGGCGGCCTGATCGACAACCAGCTCAAGGACAACCAGCAGAAGGTGCCGTTGCTCGGCGACATCCCGCTGCTCGGCAACCTGTTCCGCTATCGCACGAACGACCGCACGAAGACCGACCTCATGGTGTTCCTGCATCCGCGCATCCTGCGCGACGCGGCGACCGAGGCCGCAGTGTCGAGCGAGAAGTACAACTACATGCGCACCGAGCAGCTGCAGATGCGCGAGGAGAACTGGCCGATCACCTCGCCTGCGGAGCGCCCGCTGCTCCCCGACGTGCACGACTTCCTCGCGAGCCCGACGCTCGACGGCCAGCCCGACATCGCCCGTCCGGAGGCGCGCCAGCAGTGAGCGAAGCGGTACGTCCCGCGCGGCCCGGTTTCGGCTACGCGCGCCGCCACGGCGTCGCGCTGACCGGCTGGCGCGACGCGCACGCGGAGATCGCCTGCCGCGACGGCGTACGCGTCGAGATCCTCGCCGAGCTGCGCCGGCATCTCGGCGCGCCGTTGCGCTTCACGTCGATGCCGGCGAACGAATTCGAGCGGCTGCTGCGCGATCTCTACGAGCAGGGCGACGACGCGCGCGCGATGGTGTCCGATCTCGACGAGCGGCTCGATCTCAAGACGCTCGCCGACGAGCTGCCGGAGCCCGAGGATCTCCTCGAGAGCGAGGACGACGCGCCGATCATCCGGCTCATCAACGCGCTCCTGACCGAAGCGGTCAAGGAAGGCGCGTCCGACATCCACATCGAACCGTACGAGAACCGCCTCGTCGTGCGCTTCCGCATCGACGGCGTACTGCGCGAGGTGCTCGCGCCGCAGAAGGCGATCGCGAACGCGGTCGTCTCGCGCATCAAGGTCATGGCGAAGCTCGACATCGCCGAGAAACGCCTCCCGCAGGATGGACGCATCGGCTTGCGCGTCGCCGGCCGGCCGGTCGACGTGCGCGTGTCGACGATTCCGGCCGGACGCGGCGAGCGCGTCGTGCTGCGCCTGCTCGACAAGCAGGCCGGCAAGCTCGATCTCGCCGAGCTCG
>DATFRS010000430.1:0-2806 GCA_035263065.1 Rhodanobacteraceae bacterium | reverse complement strand
CCGCGCGGCGACAAGCGTCACGATGCGACGAGCCCGGCCCACTCCGGATGCTCGCGCACGTAGTACGCCGCGTACGGACACTGCGGCACGACGCGCCAGCCGCTCGCGCGCGCGTGCTCGAGCGCCGCCTGCATCAGCGCGGCCGCGATGCCGCGCCGGGCCACCGGGTCGGGCACGACGACGTGCGCGATGATCATCGTCGTGCCGTCGAGCGTGTAGTCGAGCGTGCAGTGCTCGCCCTCGACGCGCGTCTCGAAGCGATGGCGAGCCGGATCATGAGCGATGTCCCAGGTCATGCGCGGCCCGCGAGAATCCTTTCGACCCACGCCGCGTACGCCGCGAGGAACTTCGCCAGGAACTCGCGCGTCGGTTCGCTCGCGAGCTTCCCCGCCTCGTCGAAGTGCTTGCCGGCGTGGCCGAGATACGCTTCCGGCTGCTGCAGCACCGGCACGTTGAGGAACACCAGCGACTGGCGCAGGTGATGGTTCGCGCCGAACCCGCCGATCGCACCCGGCGACACGCTGACGACCGCGCCGGGCTTGCCGTCCCAGCGGTTGCTGCCGTGCGGGCGCGAAGCGACGTCGATCGCGTTCTTCAGCACACCCGGCACGCTGCGGTTGTATTCGGGCGTGACGAAGAGGACGCCGTCGGCGCGCCCGATTCGCTCGCGGAATTCAGCCCAGGGTACAGGCACGTCGTCCTCGAGATCGGCATTGAACAGCGGCAGCGCGCCGATCTCGACGATCTCGAGCGCGAGCGGCGCCGGCTGCATCTCGATCAGCGCCTTCGCGGTCTTGCGATTCAGCGATTCCCTGCGCAGGCTCCCGACGATGACGGCAATGTCGCGGCGCGTGGCCATGATCGATCTCCTTTCAGCCGAGGATCGAGGATACTGCGCGCTACCGTGAGCGGCTCTTGAATTTGCATTTGCGCGTCCCGATGCCGTCGGGCTCGCTGATCCCTTCGTCATCGGCTGCCGGCCGCCGGTTCACTGCATGCACGCATCGCGCTATCTGCAACTCGACGTCTTTCCCGCCCGCACGGGCGGCGGCAATCCGCTCGGCGTCGTCGTCGATGCGGCCGACTGGACGAGCGAGCGCATGCAGGCGTTCGCCGCGTGGACGGGACTCGTCGAGACGACGTTCGTGCTGCCGCCGACCTCGAGCCAAGCGAGCTACAGGCTGCGCATCTTCACGCCCGATCGCGAGATTCCGTTCGCGGGCCATCCGACGATCGGCAGCGCGCACGCCGTGCTGGAATCCGGCGTCGCCGTCGCGCGCGACGGACGCCTCGTGCAGGAATGCGGCGCCGGCCTGCTGCCGATCCGCGTCGAGGACGAAGGCGCGGCGCGCCGGCTTTTCGTGCAGGCGCCCGCGGCGCGCGTGCTGCGCGAGGATCCGGACGATGCGTTGCTGCGCAGTCTGCTCGCCGGAACGAAGCCCGGCGCGCTGCCGCCGGCGTTCGTCGAGGGCGGACGCCGCTGGTGGATCGCCGAGTTCGCCGACGAAGCATCGCTGCGCGCGTGGTCGCCCGATCACGCCGCGATCGGCGTGCTGGCGCGCGCGACCGACAGTCTCGGCCTTTGCGTGTTCGCACGCTGCGGTGCGCGCGACTACGACCTCGTCGTGCGCGCGTTTCCGGCCGGCGTCGGCATCGTCGAGGATCCGGCCTCCGGCGCCGCGAACGGGCTCATCGCCGCGTGGATCGCCAAGGCCGAGCCGAATGGCGCGCTGGCGAACGGCTATCGCGTGAGCCAGGGCCGCGAGATCGGCCACGACGCCGCGATCCTCGTGCGCATCGACGGCAGCGAGGTCTGGGTCGGCGGGCGCACCGAGACGATCGTCAGTGGCACCGTCCGCTGGCCGCGCTGACGCGCCTCGCGCGACTGTCGGGATCGCCGGGCCCAACGCGTTCGATCCATACGAACAGGTGCAGCGCCTGTGTTCGTGTGCCTTTTTCTGGTGCGCATATCGCGTGCGATTCAACACATATGGATCTCGCTTTCGCATGAGATTCCGATCACGCATTTGACGCTTGTCTTCGCCTCGCGCTCCCCACGACTTTATTGCTCGTCAGGATGAGCGCGGGAGCCGGAGATGGCACGATCGATTCTTTCGGCGCGATACGCATGGGTGTTCGTAGTCGTCGGAACACTGGCATCAACAGCGCCTTCGCGCGCCGACGAGGACCGATGGCGCCCGTACTTGCCTATTGACGAGCCCCTGCCGCCCGGCGATCCACTCGGCCATGTCGAAGTCGACGGACCGCCGAGCATGCGTGGCTTCCTCGGCATATGGTCTCACCCTCGCGTCGTCGACCTCGACAGCGAGCGAGGCGGAGGCGACTTCAACCGCAACCGCGGCGTACGCGACGCGGTGACGGATGCCTCGCAAGGCGATGATCCATGCGCCGACAGCGCTAACCCGACCAGCGGCAACCCGATCGTCTTAGCCACGGGCGACAAGATCGAACCGGAAGTCGATTTCGCCTCGGCCGGCGAAATGGCGCTGACGCTGACGCGCACGTACAACCATTTCTGGAAGTATGTGGGGCTCTTCGGCAAGCACTGGGTGTCGAGCTTCGACTACTCGCTGGTCTGGCAATCCAGCGATGCCTTGATCTTCGCGCAACGTCCGGACGGTCGGCGCATCAAATTCGTCCGCGTCGGGACGACGACTCGCTGGAACGAGGACAAGCCCTCGCCGGTCGCCTCCATCGTCAAGAACGCCGACGGCACCTACACGCACGTCACCGAAGACCTCGGTACCGAGACCTACGACGGCGGCGGCAAGCCGCTGACGATCCG
>DATFRS010000429.1:0-2954 GCA_035263065.1 Rhodanobacteraceae bacterium | reverse complement strand
CACTCGCCGGCGCGACCGCGACGCCGGCCGGCGGCAGCAAGCTGCCGGCCGACAATCCGTTCGCGGCCGAATCGACGCTGCCGTTCCACGCGCCGCGCTTCGACAAGATCAAGATGGCCGACTACGCGCCGGCGTTCGAGGAAGGCATGCGCGTGCACCTCGCCGAGATGCAGGCGATCGCCGACGATCCGGCCAAGCCGACCTTCGACAACACGATCGAGAAGGCCGAGCGCTCGGGCGCGCTGCTGACGCGCGTCGCCAAGGTGTTCTTCGCGCTCGCGCAGTCGAACACGAACGAGGACATCCAGAAGCTGCAGGGCGAGATGGCGCCCAAGCTCGCCGCGCACCAGGACGAGATCGCGCTGAACCCGAAGCTGTTCGCCCGCGTGAAGGCGCTGTACGACGCGCGCGACGGGCTCAAGGATCCGGAGCAGAAGCGCCTCGTCGAGCGCTACTACCAGAACTTCGTGCGCGCCGGCGCGCTCCTCAACGACGCCGACAAGGTGACGCTGCGCAAGCTCAACGAGGAAGAGTCCAAGCTCACGACCGATTTCCAGACCAAGCTCCTCGCCGCGACCAACGGCGCGGCGCTGGTCGTCGACGACAAGAAACAGCTCGACGGCTTCAGCGACGCCGACGTCGCGGCCGCCGCCGAAGCCGCCAAGACGCGCAAGCTCGACGGCAAGTGGGTCGTCGTGCTGCAGAACACGACGCAGCAGCCGGCGCAGGTGACCCTGAAGGATCGCGCGACGCGCGAGAAGCTCTTCGAGGCGTCGACGCACCGCGCCGATCGCGGCGACGCCAACGACACGCGCGAGATCATCCAGCGCCTCGCCAAGCTCCGCGCCGAGCGCGCCGAGCTGCTCGGCTTCAAGAACTACGCCGCGTACTCGCTCGACGACCAGATGGCGAAGTCGCCCGAGAACGCGATCAAGCTCATGACCGACATGGTGCCCGCCGCGACCGCCAAGGCCGCCGGCGAGCAGGGCGACATGCAGGCGCTCGTCGACAAGCAGAAGGGCGGCTTCAAGATCGCGCCGTGGGACTGGCAGTTCTACGCCGAGCAGGTGCGCAAGGCGCAGTTCGATCTCGACGAGTCGCAGATCAAGCCGTACTTCGAGCTCGACAACGTGCTCAAGAACGGCGTCTTCTTCGCCGCGAACAAGCTCTACGGCCTCACCTTCAAGGAGCGCAAGGACATCCCGGTCTACCAGCCGGACGTGCGCGTGTTCGAGGTGTTCGACGCCGACGGCAAGTCGCTCGCGCTCTGGTACGCCGACTACTTCAAGCGCGACTCGAAGTCGGGCGGCGCCTGGATGGACAGCTTCGTCGACCAGTCGGGCCTGCTCGGCGCGAAGCCGGTCGTGTTCAACGTCTGCAACTTCACCAAGCCCGTCGCAGGCCAGCCGGCGCTGCTGAGCTTCGGCGACGTGACGACGATGTTCCACGAGTTCGGCCACGCGCTGCACGGCATGCTCTCGAACGTGAAGTACCCAACGCTCGCCGGCACCAACGTGCCGCGCGACTTCGTCGAGTTCCCCTCGCAGTTCAACGAGCACTGGGCGCTCGAACCGAGCGTCTTCGCGAACTACGCCAAGCACTACAAGACCGGTGCGCCGATGCCGGACGCGCTGGTCGAGAAGATCAAGAAGTCGCACACGTTCAACCAGGGCTTCGAGACGACCGAATACCTCGCCGCCGCGCTGCTCGACATGTCGTGGCACAGCCTCGCCGCCGACGCGCCCAAGCAGGACGTCGAGAAGTTCGAGAAGGAATCGCTCAAGAAGTACAACATCGACGTGCCGGCCGTGCCGCCGCGCTACCGCACGCCGTACTTCGCGCACATCTGGGGCGGCGGCTATTCGGCCGGCTACTACGCCTACCTCTGGAGCGAAGTGCTCGACGACGACGCCTACGCCTGGTTCAAGGAGCACGGCGGCCTGTCGCGCGAGAACGGCCAGCGCTTCCGCGAGATGATCCTGTCGCGCGGCTCGACGCAGGACATGGCCGAGCTCTACCGCGCGTTCCGCGGCCGCGACCCGAGCGTCGAGCCGCTGCTCGAGGAGCGCGGCCTCAAGACCGCCTCGACGAACACTACGGCGGCGCCCGCCGCCGCGCACTGACCGCTGCACGACCGCGAGGGGCGCGACGCCCCTCGCGGCCGTTCAGGAAGCCCCGCGGTGCCCTACCGCCGCGCCCGCCACTGACTTGCTCCGCCGAAAGGCGTATCTTCACGCCTGAGTAACACTCGGGGCGGGAAGCGTGCGCCGGGTGAATGCGGTGTCAACGGGGGGCGCGCGTGGGCAAGCGTGACGATCAGTCCGGTCTGATCCTCTTGATCGAGGATAACCGCGGAATTTCGGAGACCGTCGGCGAATTTCTCGAGCGGCGCGGCTATTCGGTCGACTACGCCGCCGACGGCATCACCGGCCTTCACATCGCGGTCACCAACAGCTACGACGTCATCGTGCTGGACCTGATGCTGCCCGGCCTCGACGGCATCGAGCTCTGTCGCAAGCTGCGCAACGAAGCCAAGCTCGCGACGCCCGTGCTCATGCTGACGGCGCGCGACACCGTCGAGGACAAGCTCGTCGGCCTCGACGCGGGCGCCGACGACTACCTCGTCAAGCCATTCGAGATCCGCGAGCTCGAAGCGCGCATCCGCTCGCTGATCCGTCGCGACCGCCGCCAGGTCTCGACCGAAGTGCTGAAGGTCGGCGACCTCGTGCTCGACACGGCGACGCTGCGCGTCACGCGCGCCGGCAAGGACCTGCCGCTGTCGCCGATCGGCGTGAAGCTCCTGACGATCCTGATGCGCGAATCGCCGCGCGTCGTCAGCCGCCGCGACATCGAGCGCGAAGTCTGGGGCGATCTGCTCCCCGATTCGGACACGCTGCGCAGCCACCTCTACAACCTCCGCAAGGTCATCGACAAGCCGTTCTCGCGGCAGCTCT
>DATFRS010000428.1:0-5735 GCA_035263065.1 Rhodanobacteraceae bacterium | reverse complement strand
GCCTACGCCGCGGCCCCGCGCCGCTTCGCTCGTGTAGAGATCCTGCAGGTAGCAGGTATGCGCAATCGAAATCGTGCTGCGATGAAAGAGATAATGCGCGAGCCCGATCAGCGCACCGTCGCGTTCGGCGACGAGCGCGTGCATCGGTTCGGCTTCGTCAAGGAATCGCGCCCATGTCGTGAGCGTGACTTCTTCGGGCAACGCGGTTGCGCCGGAGCGGCCGTAGAACGCGTTGTAGCCGTTCCACAACGGCAGCCAGCGTTCGAAATCCGCGCGCTCGACCTGACGAACGATCACCGCGGCGGCGGCATGCCCCCGCCGCCACCCATCATCTTCATCGCGCCCTTCATCTGGCGCATGACGCCTTTCAGGCCGCCGCTGCCGAGCTTCGACATCATCTTCTCGGTCTGCTGATACTGCTTCAGCAGGCGGTTCACGTCGGCCGGCTGCGTGCCGGAGCCTCGCGCGATGCGCGCGCGGCGCGAGCCGTTCAAGAGATCCGGATGCCGGCGCTCCTTCTTCGTCATCGAGTTGATGATCGCGATCATGCGCTTGACCGCGCCGTCGCCGGCCTGCGCCTTCATGTTCTCGGGGATCGCCATGCCGCCCGGCAGCTTCTCCATCAGCGACGCCATGCCGCCCATGTTGATCATCTGCTCGAGCTGGTCCTTCATGTCGTTCAAGTCGAAGCGCTTGCCCTTGATGACCTTCTCGGCGAGCTTCTTCGCCTTCTCCTGATCGACCTTCTGCTCGACCTGCTCGACCAGCGACAGCACGTCGCCCATGCCGAGGATGCGCTGCGCGATGCGATCGGGATGGAACGGCTCGAGCCCTTCGGGCTTCTCGCTGACGCCGATGAACTTGATCGGCCGCCCGGTGATGTAGCGCACCGAGAGCGCCGCGCCGCCGCGCGCGTCGCCGTCGGTCTTGGTGAGGATCACGCCGGAAAGCGGCAGCGCGTCGGCGAAGGCCTTCGCGGTGTTCGCGGCGTCCTGGCCGGTCATCGAGTCGACGACGAACAGCGTCTCGATCGGATTCAGCGCCGCATGGAGGTGCTTGATCTCCGCCATCATCTCGGCATCGACGTGCAGGCGGCCCGCGGTGTCGACGATCAGCACGTCGGCGAAATTCTTCTTCGCGGCATCGAGCGCGTGTTTCGCGATCTCGACGGGATCCTGCTCGCCGCTCGACGGATGGAACAGCACGTCGACCTGCCCGGCGAGCGTCTTCAGCTGCTCGATCGCGGCCGGACGATAGACGTCGGCGCTGACGACCATGACCTTCTTCTTGCGCCGCTCCTTGAGGAAGCGCGCGAGCTTGGCGACCGTCGTCGTCTTGCCGGCGCCCTGCAGGCCCGCCATCAGCACGACGGCCGGCGGCGCGGCGGCGAGATTGAGGTCGCTGTTCTGCGTGCCCATCACGGCCGTGAGCTCGTCGCGCACGACCTTCACCAGCGCCTGGCCGGGCGTCAAGCTCTTCAGGACTTCCTGCCCGAGCGCCTTGACCTGCACGCGCTGGATCAGCGCCTGCACGACGGGCAGCGCGACGTCGGCTTCGAGGAGCGCGATGCGCACCTCGCGCAGCGACTCGCGGATGTTGGCCTCGGTCAGGCGGCCGCGGCCGCGCAGGCGCTGGACCGTCGAGGACAGGCGTTCGCTCAGGGATTCGAACATCGGTTTGCGGGAGAAGAAAAAGCGGGCGCGAAGTATACCAGCCGCCCGCCAGCCGATTCCCGCAGGCAAGGCGCCATGCGACACTGGCGGCATGCCCAGCTGGTCGGTCCTCCTAGCCGTCGTTGCCTACATCGCTGCGGCGCTCTGCCTCGTGCTGCCGCTGATCGACCGGCCGGCGCCGCCGCGGCCGATCGCGCTCGGCGTCGCGGCGATCGCCGTCGCGCTGCATTTCATGGTCGCGCTCGGCATCCACCAGGGCGGCATCAACCTGCACTTCTTCGCGGCGCTTTCGCTGGTCGGCCTCGTCGTCGCGGCGCTGACGCTGCTCGTGAACCTGTTCCGGCCGGTGTCGGGGCTCGGCGTCGTCGTGTTCCCGCTCGCCGCCGTGCTGCTCGCGGTCGACACGTGGCTCGCGCCGCCGACGACGCCGCTGCCGATCGAATGGCAGATCAAGCTGCACGTGACGTTCGCGATCCTCGGCTACGGATTCCTCATGATCGCGGCGCTGCTCGCGATCCTGCTCGCGCTGCAGGAACGCGCGCTGCGCAATCACCGCCTCGATTCGAGCCTGATCCGCGCGCTGCCGCCGCTGACGCTGACCGAGACGCTGATGTTCCGTCTCATCGGCGCGGGCTTCGTGCTGCTGACGCTGACGCTGCTCTCCGGCGTCCTCTTCGTCGACAACCTCTTCGCGCAGCACCTCGTGCACAAGACCGTGCTGTCGATCGCCGCTTGGATCGTCTTCGGCGTGCTGCTGTTCGGGCGCTGGCGCTGGGGCTGGCGCGGACGGCGCGCGGTGCGGCTGACGCTGGCGGGCATGGTCGTGCTGCTGCTGGCGTTCTTCGGGTCGAAGTTCGTGCTGGAGCTCGTCCTCCACCGGACGGCGTGACGCCGATGATCCAGCTCAAGCGCGCGTACGACGAACCGGCGAAGGACGACGGCTTGCGCATCCTCGTCGATCGGCTCTGGCCGCGCGGCGTCAGCAAGGTCGAGGCCCACATCGACGAATGGCTGAAGGACGTGGCGCCGACCCCGGCACTGCGCACGTGGTTCGGCCACGATCCCGAGCGCTGGGCCGAATTCCGGCGTCGCTACACCGCGGAGCTGAAGCAGCGCACGGAAGCGATCGCGGAACTTCGCGATCTCATCTCAGGCAAGCGCGTGACATTCGTCTACGGCGCCAAGGATCGCGGGCACACGCATGCGATCGTCCTGAAGGACTTCGTCGAGCGCACCGCGCGAAAGCGCGCCGCGAAGAAAAAGAAGCCCGCTACGAAGCCGCCGCGGAAAGCGCCTCGGAAAGCCGCTCCACGCCGATCACGCTGAGGTCGCCGATCGCGCGCTTCGGCGCGTTCGCCTTCGGCACGATCGCGCGCGTGAAACCGTGTGTCGCCGCTTCTCTAAGACGCTCCTCGCCGTTCGGCACGGGACGAATCTCGCCCGACAGACCGACCTCACCGAACGCGACGAGCTTGTCGGGCAGCGGCCGGTCGCGGAAGCTCGACAGCACCGCGAGCAGCACCGGCAGATCCGCTGCCGTCTCCTGCACGCGGATGCCGCCGACGACGTTGACGAAGACGTCCTGGTCATAGACCGCCGCGCCGCCGTGCCGATGCAGCACCGCGAGCAGCATTGCGAGCCGGTTCTGTTCCAACCCGAGCGCGACACGGCGCGGATTGCCGAGCGAGGACTGATCGACCAGCGCCTGCACCTCGACGAGCAGCGGCCGCGTGCCTTCGCGCGTCACCATGACCGCGCTGCCGGCCGTCGGCTGCGCGTGCGCCGACAGGAAGATCGCCGACGGATTCGGCACTTCGCGCAGGCCCTTGTCGCCCATCGCGAACACGCCGAGCTCGTTGACCGCACCGAAGCGGTTCTTGAACGCGCGCAGCACGCGGAAGCGGCTGCCGGCCTCGCCTTCGAAGTACAGCACGGCGTCGACCATGTGCTCGAGCACGCGCGGCCCCGCGATGCCGCCTTCCTTGGTGACGTGGCCGACGAGGAACACGCTCGTGCCGGTTTCCTTCGCGAAGCGCACGAGCCGCGCGGCCGATTCGCGCACCTGGCTCACCGAGCCCGGCGCCGCGGTGAGAAGCTCGGTCCAGATCGTCTGGATCGAATCGATGATCAGCACGTCGGGCTTCGACTGCGCCGCCTCTGCGAGGATGCGCTCGATCGACGTCTCCGCGAGCGCTTCGAGGCCGTCGAGCGCGATGCCGAGCCGCTGTCCGCGTCCCGCGACCTGCGCAAGGCTCTCCTCGCCGGTCACGTAGAGCCCGCGCACGCGCCGGCCGATCGCGCCGAGCATCTGCAGGAGCAGCGTCGATTTGCCGATGCCGGGATCGCCGCCGATCAGCACGACCGAGCCCGAGACGAGCCCGCCGCCGAGCACGCGATCGAGCTCGGCGATGCCGGTCGCCTCGCGGCGCTCGGCTTCGGCCGCGACGGTCGCGAGCTTCGTGATCTTCGCGGCATCGGTGTTGCCGGCGTAGCTGCCGCGCGGATTCGCAACGGCTTTCGCCGGCAGGACCGTGATTTCGCTCAGCGTGTTCCACGCGCCGCACTCGACGCACTGACCCTGCCATTTCGAGTGCTCGGCGCCGCAGTCGGCGCAGACGTAGGCGGTCTTGGCCCTGGCCATCGCGATCAGCTTTCGTCCTCGACGAACCGCACGCGCCGCGTGACGCCGCAGGTCAGCTCGTAGCCGATCGTGTCCGCGTGCATCGCGATCTCCTCGACCGGAAGGCCGCGGCCCCACAGCACGACCGGATCGCCGATGCGCGCGTTCGGATGGTTGCGGAGATCGATCGTGACGAGATCCATCGACACGCGCCCGATCAGGTTCGCCCGCGCGCCGTTGACGAGCACCGGCGTGCCGGCGTCGGCGTGGCGCGGGTAGCCGTCGCCGTAGCCGATCGCGGCGACGCCGACGTTCATGTCCTCGGGACATTCGTACGTCGCGGCGTAGCCGATGCGCTCGCCCTTGCGCACGCGGTTGATCGCGATGAGGCGCGTCGCCAGCGTCATCGCCGGGCGGAAGCCGAAATCGGCGCCGATCTTGCCGGCGACGACGGAGATGCCGTAAAGCGCGCCGCCGGCGCGCACCCACTGCGCCTGTGCCTCGGGCCAGCCGAGGATGCCGGCCGAGTTCGAGAGCGAGCGCTCGCCTTCGATGCCGGACAGCGCGCGCTCGAAACGCTCGATCTGCAGCGTCGTGAGTGCGTCGTCGAAGACGTCGGAGTTCGCGAAGTGCGTCATGAGGCCGATGTCGCGATCGACGCTCGGCATTGCGCGCAGGCGCGCGTGCAGCTCGCGCGCGCGCTCGGGCGCGAAGCCGAGACGGTGCATGCCGGTGTCGAGCTTGAGCCAGACCTTGACCGGCCGCGGATCGGTGTCGGCGGCGAGCCATTCGATCTGCACGTCGTGATGGATCGCCGAATCCAGGCGCAGCCGCCGCATCTCGGCGAGATCGCCTGCCTCGTCCGGACCCGACAGCACGACGACGCGCTGCGAGATGCCGGCCGCGCGAAGGCGCTGGCCGTCGGCGATGCCGGCGACGCCGAACGCATCGGCGCCCTGCAGCGCGCGCGCCACGCGCTCGAGCCCGTGGCCGTAGCCGTCGGCCTTGACGACCGCCATGACTTTCGCGCCGGGCGCGAGCTCGCGCACGCGACGCAGGTTGTCGCGCAGCGCGCCGAGGTGGATCGTGGCGGCGGTGGCGCGGCTCATAGGATCTGGGTGAGCGGTGAACGGTGAGCGGTGAGCGGAAAACGCAGACGGTCCCTCCGTGCTTTTCCGCTCACCGCTGACGGCTCACCGCTCACAGCCCTACTCGAACGAACCGGCATAACTGTCCGACGCATAGTTCGCAAACTTCGTGAACTGCCCAAGGAACGTCAAGCGCACGGTCCCCGTCGGGCCGTTACGCTGCTTGCCGATGATGATCTCGGCTGTACCCTTGTCCTGTGAATCGGGGTTGTACACTTCGTCGCGGTAGATGAACATGATCACATCGGCGTCCTGTTCGATGGCGCCGGATTCGCGCAGATCGGACATGACGGG
>DATFRS010000427.1:0-3919 GCA_035263065.1 Rhodanobacteraceae bacterium | reverse complement strand
TCTTGGCTCTGGCGGGCATCGCCGGGTCAGCTCTTTTCCGCCGGAACCGTGCGCACGTGCAGCTCGGCGAGCTGGGCGTCCCCGACGGTCGAGGGCGCGGCCGTCATGAGGTCCTGCGCGGTCGTCGTCTTCGGGAACGCGATGACGTCGCGGATCGACTCGGTGCCGGCCATCAGCGCCGCGATGCGGTCGATGCCGAACGCGATGCCACCGTGCGGCGGCGCGCCGTGGTTCAGCGCTTCGAGCAGGAAGCCGAACTTCGCCTTCGCTTCCTCGGCGCCGATGCCGAGCAGCTCGAACACCGCGCTCTGCATGTCGGGACGATGGATGCGGATCGAGCCGCCGCCGATCTCGTTGCCGTTGAGCACCATGTCGTAGCCGCGCGAAACCGCGACGGCCGCGTTCGCATTGAGGTCGGCGATGTCGTCGACCTTCGGCGCCGTGAACGGGTGATGCAGCGCGACGTAGCGCTTGGCGTCGGCGTCGTACTCGAACATCGGGAAGTCGACGACCCAGAGCGGCGCCCAGGTGTTCGCGACGAGCCCGCGATCGCGCGCGACCTTGAGGCGCAGCGCGCCCATGAAATCGGAGACCGTCTTGTACGCGCCGGCGCCGAAGAAAATCATGTCGCCGGTTTGCGCGCCCGTCGCGTCGAGCAGGCTCGCGAGCGTCGCGTCGTCGAGGAACTTCGCGATCGGCGAGTTGAGCCCCTCGCGACCCTTCGCGCGATCGTCGATGCGCATCCACGCGAGGCCTTTCGCGCCGTGCTTGGCGACGTAGGCGCCGAGCTCGTCGATCTGCTTGCGCGTCAGCTCGGCGCCGCCCGGCAGGCGCAGCGCCGCGACGCGGCCGCCCGGATCGTTCGCGGCGTCCGCGAACACCTTGAACCCGGCCGTCTTCACCGTGTCGGCGACGTCGACGAGCTCGAGCGCGATGCGAAGGTCGGGCTTGTCCGATCCGTAGCGGCGCATCGCTTCTTCGTAGGTCATGCGTGGGAACGGCTCGGCGAGATCGACGCCGACGACGTCCTTGAACACCGCACGGATCATCGCCTCGACCGTGTCCTGCACGCCGCGCTCGTCGATGAAGGCGAACTCCATGTCGAGCTGCGTGAATTCCGGCTGGCGATCTGCGCGCAGGTCCTCGTCGCGGAAGCAGCGCGCGATCTGGTAGTAGCGGTCGAAGCCGGCGACCATCAAGAGCTGCTTGAAGAGCTGCGGCGACTGCGGCAGCGCGTAGAACTCGCCGCCGTGCACGCGCGAAGGCACGAGGTAGTCGCGCGCGCCTTCGGGCGTCGCCTTGGTCAGGATCGGCGTCTCGATGTCCTGGAAGCCGCGCGCATCGAGATAGCGGCGCAGCGCCGCGACGAGCTTGATGCGCAGCCGCATCATGCGCTGCATCTCGGGACGGCGAAGGTCGAGGTAGCGGTATTTGAGCTTCAGGTCCTCGTTCGTGTGCTCGTGCAGCGCGAACGGCAGATCGCGTGCGGCGTTCAGCACGTCGATCGTGTCGGCGAGCACTTCGAACTGGCCCGTGCGCACCTTGTCGTTGACGCTGACGCGCCGGCGCACCGCGCCCGTGACGCGAAGGCAATACTCGTAGCCGGCGCTGCTCGCGGTCGCGAACGCTTTCGCGTTGTCGGGATCGACGACGATCTGCACGACGCCTTCGTGGTCGCGAAGGTCGATGAAGATGACGCCGCCGTGGTCGCGGCGCGTATCGACCCATCCGCAGAGCGTGATGGACCGGCCGAGCAGGGTCTCGTCGACGAGACCGCAGTAATGGGTGCGCATGAAATCGTTGGCGTCGCGCCGGACGGCGCAGGAAGGCGCGAAATGCTACGGAGTCTGTTGTTGCGCTGCAACGTCGCCCTTCGCCGGGGTGGAAAAACGCCCGCCGGGCGGCGGGCGTCCTCCGACTCCGTACGCGGAATCAGCGCCAGCGGCGCTCGACCGTGAACACGGCCTCGCAGCCCGCATCGACCCAGACCCCCGCGCGGTTCCAGCCCCAGGTACGGCCTTCGACGCACGGCGTCTTGGAGATCTGGCGCGCCACGAAGACGCGGCTGCCGCGGCCGGTGTCGACCATGCACATGTTGTAGTTGTAGCCGCCGCTCGCGCAGCGCACGTTGATCGACGTATCCCAGCCCGGTCCCGGCCGCCAATCGCCGCCCGGATAGCCCGGACCCGGCCCGCCGGCCCAGCGGCGCTGCACGCGGAACACGCCCTCGCAGCCCGCATCGACCCAGATGCCGGCGCGGTTCCAGCCCCAGGTGCGGCCCTCGACGCAGCGCGTCTTCGAGATCTGCTGCACGAGGCGCACGCTGCTGCCGCGGCCGGTGTCGATCTGGCACATGTTGTAGTTGTAGCCGCCGCTGGAGCAGCGCACGTCGATGTCGCGATCCCAGCCGGGGCCGGGCTGCCATTCGTTGTACTGCGCGACGGCGGCGGATTCGACGAGGTTCGCGAGGGGCACGGTCTGCGCGGAGGCCGTCAATGCGGCGCCGGCGGTGAGCGCAGTGGCCGCAACGACACTGAGCGTTCTGAGCATGGCTTCTCCCTTTTTCGACGGTGACGGGCAGTAACGCGGCGCCAGTCTAGTCGATGCTCATGAACGGACAGCAAAGAATCGCGCCGGCTCAGGCGCTTGCGGCGCCCTCGGGCTTGGCCTTCGGCGCGGCAGGCTTCGCGTCGGATTTCTCGGCAGGCTTGGCGTCCGCTTTCTTCTCGCCGCCGCCGTCGGACTTGGCGTCGGATTTCGGCGCTTCGTCACGGCCGGCGAGATTGCGCTTCCTGTCGCCGTCCTTCTTGAAGTCGGTCTCGTACCAGCCGCTGCCGGCGAGGCGGAACGCGGGCGCGGTGAGGCGGCGCTTCACGCGCTCCGCGCCGCACTTCGGGCAGACCGTCGGATCGGGATCGGCGATTTTCTGCAGGCGCTCGAACTGGTCCCCGCAGGCGCTGCATTCGAATTCGTAGATCGGCATGTCGGTGATTCTGCTGGAAACGGATCGCCGCGTCTCTCGGAGGCGACGACTCCGCAGATGGCGGGCCTCGCGCGAAAATGCAACCCCGGGCCCGCCTCGCTACCATGCACGGCGACGATCCCGGGGAGAGCTTCGATGAAGAGCTTCCGTGGTTCAGCCCTGGCGGCAGCGCTCCTGGTCGCGACGAGCGGCCTCGCCTCCGCGCAGCAGGTCGTGCGCTACACGAACGTCGGCGCACGCGGTTTCGATCTCCTCGCGGGGCCGCTCGCGCCGCGCGAAACGCGCCTCATGACGCAGCCCGCCGTCGCAACGCCGGCGGGCGATCCGGTCTGCGGCGCCGCGGCACTCGCCTGGCAGGGCGAGCCGATGCCCGCCGGCGAAACCGGCACGCTCGACACGCTCGCCTTCGCGCGACCGGCAACACTCGACGACAACGGCCGCATCGCGTTCGTCTCGCAGGTCGACGGCGCGACGCGCAACCAGGGCGTGTTCGTCGCCGACGACAACGGCGTGCGCGTCATCGCGATGGGTTGCGGCGACGGCGGGGGCAGCGGCAGCTCGGATACCTGCGGCGATCCCTCGCCGATCGGCGGCACGTTCAGCGGCCTCTTCCCGGACACGTGGGCCGCGCCCGCGACCAACGACAACGGCGACGTGCTGTTCGTCTCCGACGTCGCGGGCGGCTCGGCGCCGCGCGGCCTCTTCCTCTACGTCGCCGCGAGCGATTCGATCATCAAGATCGCCGCGGTCGGCGATGCCTCGCCGCTCGGCGGCACGCTGTCGGCAATCGGACCCGGCAGCATCAACAACGCCGGCACCGTTGCATTCCTCGCGAGCACCGGCGGCGACGGCTCGCAGGGTTCGGACATCCTGCTCTGGGACGACGGCACGGTGACCGCCTACGTCGCCGTCGGCGATCCCGCGCCGGGCGGCGGC
>DATFRS010000426.1:0-17173 GCA_035263065.1 Rhodanobacteraceae bacterium | reverse complement strand
TCGTCGCCGCGATGCGCCCGAACTCGAACGGATCGTCGACGATCGGCATGAAGAAGTCGGTCGTCGCGACGATCGCGTGCTCGTCGTCGACGCGCCAGACCGCTGCATCGTCCGAGGTTTCGGAGCCGACCAGCAGATCGGCGTAGGGGCGCGCCGGTGCCGAGTCCTTCAGGAGCTCGGCGAGTACGCCGGGTGCGATCTTGCAGCCGCAGCCGCCGCCGTGCGAGAGCGAAGTAAGGCGAGGCGGCGTGGTAACCGAGTTTGCAGCCATGTCAGTCGCCTAATCCAACCACGGACACGCAACATACGATCGCAGCGGTGATCCAAGCACGGATCGCCCGACTGGCGGAAGGCAGCAGGAGTCGAACCTACCCGGGAGCGGCTGGCGCCCCCAACTGGGTTTGAAGCCCAGCCGCATCACCGGATGCGCATGCCTTCCTCGCGGGACCGTCCGTCAGGACACGGGTGGCCAGACGCTGTCGCCGCGCAACCGATGCGCGTCGCGGACGCGGCGAGTGTAGCCAACGCGATCGAAGAACTCCAAGATCTGGATCGCGCGCTTGCGGCCGAGCCCGATCATGTCGCGGAATGCGGCGGCCTCGACCTCGCCGTGCTCGCGCGCGAGCTGCGCGGCCAGCGCGGCGAGCTCGCTCACGCGATCGCTGTCGTAGAAGAGATCGCGCACGACCTGGTGAACGCGGCCGTGCCTCTCGAGCTTGCGCAGCGTGCGGCGCACGCCTTCCTCGTGTGTCGCGAGCGTCGCCGCGAGATCGCGCACCCACGGCGGATCGAAGCGGCCGGCCGCGACGAGCGGGAGCAGAGCGGTCGCGAGCGCCGACTCCTCGTCGCTGAGCGTCACGCGATGCTGCGGCAGATGCAGCCACGGGCCGCTCCGCGCAATCGATCCCGCGCCGACGAGCGCGTCGATGAGCGCGCGCCATAACGCCGGCGCGGCCGTCGGCGCGACGATCCGACGCAGGCGCGCGAGATCCGCACCGGGCTCCTCCGGCGCCATGTCATGAAAGGCGGCGAGCGCTGCGACGGCGCGTTCGCCCAGGCGACGCCCTGCGTCGGCGGTGAGCGCGAGATCGCCGTCGGGCGTCGCGACGACGCGCGTCGCCGGCGGCAACGCGATGTTCTCGGGCGCCAATCCGCAGAGACGCACGAGCGCATCGATAGCGAGACCGTACCGAGCCTGTTCCAGCAGCGGCGCGACCCCGCCACCGGCGACGAGGTGCTCCAGCGCATCGAGCGCTGCGTGACGCTCGGACGTCTGGCGGCGCCGCGACGGCGCGAACGGATCGAGCACGACGCCGCCGCCGATCGTGTTCGCGGCCTGCGCGTTGCGCAGGATGAAGCGGTCGCCCGGCACGGCGCAGATCGGCGCATCGAACACGAGCTGCGCGCGCGACGAGCGCCCGAGGGACACGAAATGCGCGACGGCGTGCGTCGTGCCGAGATGGACGTGCACCGGCGCGCCGTCCTTGAGCGGCGCGAGGAGACGCACGCGCGCATCGACGCGCAGCGTCGGCGCGAAGAGGCGCGGATCGGCGAGCCACGCGCCGCGCGCGAGCTCGCTCTTGTCGATGCCCGCGAGATTGATCGCGCAGCGCTGTCCGGCGCGACCGGTGTCGGCCGCACGGCCCTGCGCATGGATGCCGCGCACGCGCGCTGCGAGGCCCGACGGCAGGATCGAGACCGTCTCGCCGACGCGGACGCGGCCCGCGTGCACGGTGCCGGTCGCGATCGTGCCGTGACCTGCGAGCGTGAACACGCGGTCGACGGCGAGGCGGAACAGGCCCGCGTCGTTGCGCGCCTGCTTTCGTTCGGCCGTCGCGTGCAGGTGTGCGCGCAGCGCGGTGACGCCGGCGTCGTCGGCGTCGAGCGCATTGACCGCGAACCACGGCGCATCGGCGAACGGCGTCGCAGCCAGCAGTGCGCGAATCTTCGCTTCGGCCGTCTCGCGCCGGGCGGCATCGACGCGATCGATCTTCGTCAGCGCGACGGCGCCTTCGGCGACGCCGAGCAGGTCGAGGATCGCGAGATGCTCGCGCGTCTGCGGCATCGGGCCGTCGTCGGCCGCGATCGCGACGAGCGCGAAATCGATGCCGCTCGCGCCGGCCGCCATCGTGTGCACGAAGCGCTCGTGGCCGGGCACGTCGACGAAGCCGAGCACGTCGCCGTTCGCGAGCGGCGTGTAGGCGTAGCCGAGCTCGATCGAGATGCCGCGCGCCTTCTCTTCCTTGAGGCGATCGGTGTCGACGCCGGTCAGCGCGCGCACGAGCGAGGTCTTGCCGTGGTCGATGTGGCCCGCTGTGCCGACGATCATGCGCGCGTCAGTCGGACGAGAACGCAGCCGTCCACTGCGCGGCGAATGCGGCTTCGTCGCGCTCGTCGAGGCAGCGCAGGTCGAGCCAGAGCGTCCTGTCGCCGATGCGGCCGAGCACCGGTCGCGGCAGCGCACGTAGCGCGGCGTCGAGACGATCCAGGCCGCCGCGGCGACCGGTGCCGGGCCGGATCGCGAAGCCGTGGCTCGGCAGGCGGTCGACCGGCAGCGCGCCGCTGCCGATCTGGCTCTGCATCGGCTCGGCGGTTGCGAGATAGTGCGGGCCCAGCGCCTCCTGGACGACCGGCAGCAGGCGGCGTGCCTGTGCTTCGATCGCGCCGGGTGCGCGCGTAAGGAGACGCAGCGTCGTCAGGCGCTCGGCGAGGAATTCGGGCTCGCGATACAGCATCAGCACCGCCTCGAGCGCGGCGATCGTGAGCTTGCCGACGCGGACCGCGCGCTTGAGCGGATTGCGGCGCAGTCGATGCACGAGATCGGCGCGACCGACGATGAGCCCGGCCTGCGGGCCGCCGAGCAGCTTGTCGCCGCTGAACGTGACGAGGTCGGCGCCGGCCGCTAGCGTCTCGCGGACCGTCGGCTCGCGCGGAAGCCCGAACGCCGCGAGATCGACCAGTGTGCCGCTGCCGAGATCGACGGCGAGCGGGAGCGCTTTTTCGTGCGCGAGCGTGGCGAGCCCGGCGACATCGACGCTGTGCGTGAACCCTTCGATCGCGTAGTTGCTCGCGTGCACCTTCATGACGAGCGCCGTGCGCGGGCCGACGGCCTCGGCGTAGTCGGCGACGTGCGTGCGGTTCGTCGTGCCGACTTCGACCAGGCGCGCGCCGGCGGCGCGCATCACGTCGGGAATGCGGAACGAGCCGCCGATCTCGACGAGCTCGCCGCGCGAGACGATCGTTTCGCGCCGCGGCGAGAGCGTGTTGAGGAGCAGCAGCACCGCGGCGGCGTTGTTGTTGACGACGGTCGCGGCTTCGGCGCCGGTGAGCTCGCGGACGAGGTCCTCGACGACGTCGTCGCGATCGCCGCGACGGCCGCCGTCGAGATCGAACTCCAGCGAGACCGGCGCGCCGAGCACGCGCCGCACGGCCTCGATCGCGCCGTCGGGCAGGAGGGCGCGACCGAGATTCGTGTGCACGACAGTGCCGGTCAGGTTGAACACCTCGCGAAGGCGCGAGCGGCGGCCTTCGCCGAGCGCGGTGCCGACGCGCTCCGCGATGCGCTCCGGCGCCAGCGAGCTTGCATCGAGCGATCCCGCGAGCGCGCGTTCGCGAAGGTCCGCGAGCGCATCGCGCAGTGCCGCCGTGAGCGCCGTGCGGCCGTGACGCGCGAGGAGATCGGCGAACGCCGCGTCGCGCAGCAGGCGGTCCAGCGAAGGCAGGTCCGCCGCGCTCGCGGCGGCGGCGCGCGCGTCCATCGTCAGCCTCCGGCCTGCCAGAGCAGGGGATTGCCGCTCGCGCGGTGGTAGCCGCGCTCGGCGAGCAGGAGATCGAGCGCGAGGCTCGCGAGATCGTCCGCGACCGGCTCGACCGCGGTGTCCTTCTCCTGGTAGAGGATCTTGCGATAGCTCCGGCACGCTTCGCACGACTCGGCGCGCACGGCGCTGTCGGCGACGACGGCGGCCTCGTCGGCATCCTCGCGCGCGAGCGAGTGGTACGCGATGTCCTTGCCGATGGCGGCGCACTGGCTGCACTGCACGCGCACCATGTGCCACTCGGTCGCGCAGAGCGCGCAGTGCAGGTAACGGTAGCCGAGGTACGGCGATCGCGCGCGCACGAGGCTCGCGACCGGCAGGCTGCCGCACAGCGGGCAGACGCCGGGCGTGTCGAGGAGGGCGACGCGATCGGCGGCGAACGCGGCCGTGAGCGCCGTCCAGTGCACCTGCAGCGCGGCGGCGACGAACGGCGCGAGCGCGAGGTCGAGCGCGTCGGTGCGCTGCGACAGCACGGCGTCGGCTTCAGCTTCGAGCATCTGCGCCGAGGCCGAGCGCACGCGTTCGGCGAGCCTCCGCATCGGCTCGGGCGCGCCGGGATGCGCCGCGGCGGCGTCGACGAGGCGCTTCAGGACATCGCGCCACGCCGCATCGCGAGGCCAGCCGTTCGCGGCGATCGACGGCATGCGGTGCGTCTTCGCGCGCTCGATCGCCGCCGCATCGGGAAGGGGTGCGACGAAGCCGGCGAGCGCGGCCTGCTGCGCGTCGGCGACGACCGCGAGGAGGCGAAGGTAGCCTTCGATGGAGCTCCCGGCGGCGAGGTCGCGCAGGCGTCGCGCGCGGTGGGCGAACACGCGCGAGCGATCGGGCAGGCGCACGCGCGGGATCGAGCGCTGCGCGAGCGACTCGATCTCTCCGGGTGCGAGGATGCGTTGCGTCATGGCGCGGCCGCGAGCGGGATGCGCCATCCTCGCCGCAAGCGGCCGGCGCGTCCAGCCTCGACGCGCGAAGGCGGGGCGGAGCTACTTGCGCGGCGGCGCGGCGGTCCGGTTGAGCGCGCGCAACCACGCGCGATGGTGCTTGAAGGCCCAGCCCTGCGTGACGGTGCCGCGCGTCATCGCGCGGATCGAGCCCTTGACCCAGATCGCCGCGTAGATGTGCACGACGATGCCGCAGATCAGCACGACCGCGCTGATCGCGTGCACGACCGAGGCGAAGCGGACGAACTCGATCGGGAAATACGCCGTGAAGTACGCGCGCCACATCACGATGCCGGTGAGGAGGAGCAGCACGAGGCAGATCACGATGAGCCAGAACACGAGCTTCTGGCCCGCGTTGTAGCGGCCGACCTCGGGGACGTTCTCCTCGCGGTTGCGCGCGACTTCGCGGAAGCGCTCGAGCCAGGTCCAGTCGTCCTCGCGCATGAAGTTGTCGGCCCAGACCTTCGCCGCGAGCAGCACGAAAGCGATGATCATGACGAGCGCGAGGAACGGATGCAGGATGCGCGTCCACGCACCGCCGCCGAAGAGGCTGGTCAGCCAGAACAGCGCCGGATGGAACAGCGCGAGGCCGGACAGCGCGACCAGCACGAAGGCGATCGCGACGATCCAGTGGTTGATGCGCGTCGCCGGCGCGTAACGCTCGATCTCGCCGCGTTTCGGCTCGCTCATGACGTTTTCTCCAGCTCGCGGCGCGCCTTCTCCTCGTCGCGCTCGTCGGTCTCGTTCGGACCGATGCCGATGTAGTGCAGGAAGCCGGCGAGGGCGGTGGCGAGGATCGCCAGCAGCGCGAGCGGCTTGGCCGCGCCTTTCCACAGGCCGACGGCAGCGCTGATCGCCGGCTTGTCAGGCAACGCGCTGTAAAGGTGCGGCTGGTCGGCGTGATGCAGCACGTACATCACGTGCGTGCCGCCGACGCCCGCGGGGTCGTAGAGCCCGGCGTGCTCGAAGCCGCGCGACCTCAGGTCCTCGATGCGCTCGGCCGCGTGCTGTTTCATGTCGTCCTTCGTGCCGAACACGATCGCGCCGGTCGGGCAGGTCTTCACGCAGGCGGGCTCGAGACCCACCGAGACGCGGTCCGAGCACAACGTGCACTTGTACGCCTTGCGGTCCTTCTTCGAGATGCGCGGGATGTTGAACGGACAGCCGGTGATGCAGTAGCCGCAGCCGATGCAGTTTTCCTCGTGGAAATCGACGATGCCGTTCGCGTACTGCACGATCGCGCCGGGTGCGGGGCAGGCTTTCAGGCAACCGGGATCGGCGCAGTGCATGCAGCCGTCCTTGCGGATCAGCCATTCGAGGTCGCCCTTGGGATTCTCGTATTCGGCGAAGCGCATCAGCGTCCAGGTCTGGTCGCTCAAGTCCGCCGGGTTGTCGTAGTGGCCGGTGCACGTGCCGATCTCGTCGCGCAGATCGTTCCACTCCATGCACGCGACCTGGCACGCCTTGCAGCCGATGCACTTGGTGACATCGATGAGCTTGGCGACCTCGCCGGTGTGCGCGCCGCGGGCCTGGGGCTCGGGAAGCGTCGTCGCGGAGCGGCGCACGATGTCGAGCGATTGCAGTGCCATTCTCGTCTCGCCTCCTAGGCCTTCTCGACTTTGACGAGGAACGACTTGAACTCGGGCGTCTGCGAGTTGCCGTCGCCGACCGCAGGCGTCAGCGAGTTCGCGAGGAACCCGGGCTTGGCGACACCGGTGAAGCCCCAGTGGATCGGGATGCCGACGGTGTGCACGGGCTTGCCCTCGATCGTGAGCGGCTTGATGCGCTTGGTGACCATCGCGACCGCCGTGATGCTGGCGCGGTTCGAGCTCACCTTGACCTTGCTGCCGTTCGCGATGCCGAGCTCGTCCGCGAGCGCCGCGCCGATCTCGACGAACTGCTCGGGCTGCAGGATCGCGTTGAGGCGCGAGTGCTTGGTCCAGTAGTGGAAATGCTCGGTGAGGCGATAGGTCGTCGCGACGTGCGGGAACTCGCTGGCTTTTCCGAACGCCTCGCGATCGTCCTTGAAGACGCGCGCGGCCGGATTGTTGAGCGCCTGCGGCTGCGAGGGATTCAGGGGATTGTTCGCGAGCGGCGTCTCGAACGGCTCGTAGTGCTCGGGGAACGGGCCTTCGGCCATGCCGGCGCGCGCGAAGAAATGGCCGACGCCGTCCGCCGTCATGATGAAGGGTCCCATGCCGCCCGACGGATCCTCGTCGACCTTGAAATCCGGAACGTCGGCGCCGGTCCATGCGGTGCCGCTCCACGCGATCAGCTTGCGCGCCGGATTGAACGGCTTGCCGGCCGGATCGCACGAGGCGCGGTTGTACATGATGCGACGGTTCGCGGGCCACGCCCACGCCCAGTTGACGGTCTGGCCGATGCCGGTCGGATCGGAGTTGTCGCGACGGGCCATCTGGTTGCCGGCCTGCGTCCACGATCCGCAGAAGATCCAGCAGCCGTTCGACGTGCTGCCGTCGTCGCGGAGCTCGGCGAACGCCGAGAGCTGCTCGCCGGCCTTGTGGATCAGCTTCGTCGGGTCCTTCGGATCGAAAAGATCCTTGAGCGCCTTGCCGTTGTATTCCTTGGCGAGCTCTTCGGCGCTCGGGCTTGCCGGGTTCGCATACGGCCACGAGAGATTCACGATCGGATCGGGGAACGCGCCGCCGTCGGTCTGATACATCTTGCGCAGGCGCACGTACAGACCGGCCATGATCTCGAGGTCGCTCTTCGCCTCGCCGGGCGGCGGTGCGCCCTTCCAGTGCCACTGCAGCCAGCGGCCCGAATTGACCAGCGAACCGTCCTCTTCGGCGAAGCAGGTCGTCGGCAGGCGGAACACCTCGGTCTGGATCTTCGCCGGGTCGACGTCGTTGTGCGGCCCGGCGTTGCGCCAGAACTCGCTCGTCTCGGTCGCGAGCGGGTCCATGATCACGAGGAACTTCAGCTTCGCAAGCGCGCCATCCATCTTGGCCTTGTTCGGCGCGGCCGCGAGCGGATTGAAGCCCTGGCAGATGTAGCCGTTGACCTTGCCCTGCGACATCAGCTCGAACGTCTGCAGCATGTCGTACGGCTTGTCGAGCTTGGGCAGGTAGTCGAACGCCCAGTGGTTCTCGGCCGTCGCGGCGTCGCCCCACCAGGCCTTCATGAAGCTCACGAAGAACTTCTGGTAGTTCTGCCAGTAGCTAAGCTGGTTCGGACGCAGCGGCTTCAGCGCGCGCGTCGCGATGTACTTGTCGTAGTCCTGCTCGGCCTCTTTCGGAAGGCTCATGTAGCCGGGCAGGAGATCGGACATGAGGCCAAGATCGGTCAGGCCCTGGATGTTCGAATGCCCGCGCAGCGCGTTCATGCCGCCGCCCGGGACGCCGATGTTGCCGAGCAGGAGCTGCACCATCGCGCCGGTGCGGATCATCTGCGAACCGATCGAGTGCTGCGTCCAGCCGAGCGCGTACATGATCGTCATCGCGCGCGTCGGCGTCGCGGTCGAGGCGATCAGGTCCCAGATATGCAGCACCTTGTCCTTCGGCGTGCCGCAGACGCGCTCGACCATCTCGGGCGTATAGCGCGAGTAGTGGAGCTTGAGCTGCTGGTAGACCGTGCGCGGATCGGCGAGCGTCGGATCGGTCCTGACGTAGCCGTCGGGCCCGATGTCGTAGTTCCAGCTCGACTTGTCGTAGCTGCGCTTGTCGGCGTTGTAGCCCGAGTAGATGCCCTCGGTGAACGCGAAGTCCTCCTTCACGAGGAACGTGAAGTCGGTGTAGTTCCTGACGTACTCGTGCTGGATCTTGTCATTCGTCAGCAGGTAGTTGATCAGGCCGCCCAGGAAGACGATGTCGGTGCCGGTGCGGATCGGCGCGTAGACGTCGGCGACCGACGCCGAGCGCGTAAAGCGCGGATCGACGACGATGAGCTGGGCCTTGTTGTGCGCCTTCGCCTCGGTGACCCACTTGAAGCCGCACGGATGCGCCTCGGCCGCATTGCCGCCCATGATGAGCACGACGTCGGCATTCTTGATGTCGACCCAGTGATTCGTCATCGCGCCGCGGCCGAACGTCGGGGCAAGACCTGCCACCGTGGGGCCGTGTCAGACGCGCGCCTGGTTGTCGAACGCCAGAAGTCCGAGGGTGCGGGCGACCTTGTGCGTGAGGTATCCGACTTCGTTGCTGCTTGCAGAGGCCGCCAGCATGCCGGTCGTGAGCCAGCGGTTCACGGTGAGGCCGGCGTCGGTCTTCGCGACGAAGTTCGCGTCGCGGTCCTTCTTGAGGAGGCCCGCTATTCGATCGAACGCGTCGTCCCAGGATATTCGCTCCCACTTGTCCGAGCCCGGCGCGCGGTATTCGGGATACCTGAGGCGCGTGTCGCTGTGGATGAAATCGATCAGCCCCGCGCCCTTCGGGCACAACGTGCCGCGATTGACCGGATGATCGGGATCGCCCTCGATGTGGAAGATGCTCGCCTGCGCGTTCTTCGCGTTGTCGCCGAGGCTGTACATCAGCACGCCGCAGGCGACCGAGCAGTACGGGCAGGTGTTGCGCGTCTCGGTCGCCCGCGCGAGCTTGAAGGCGCGCGCTTCAGCGAGCGCAGCGGTGGGCGAGAAGCCGACGAGCGCGAGACTCGATGCCGCCAGAGTGACGCCAGTCACCTTGAGGAACTGGCGTCGGGTCATGTCAGCCACGGGATTCTCCTGCTGCATGCGCTCGTTCGAGTGTATGCCTCGAAGGTTGCAGCAACAAGGTCGCCGCGGGGGCGATCCTGCGCTAGCCCTTGCTGATTTCCGCGGCCGCCTTCTCGATGATCGCGCGCACGCGCTTGGCTTCGGCTTCCGACCACAGCGCACCGCGCATGACCAGCGCGCGCTTGAGCGTGTGCATCGCCTCGCGGATCGCAAGCGGCGCGGCGAACCTGCGTGCGGCGTTCGCGGTGACTTCCATGCGCGCCATCAGCGCCTCGACGGTGTCGCGGTTCTCGTCGAGATACGCGCGGCCTTCGTCGGTGACGACGTAGAGCTTCTTGGTGCCGCCCTCGCTCGTGTCGACGCGCGCGTAGCCCATTTCCTCGAGCATCGTCAGCGTCGGGTAGACGGCGCCGGGGCTCGGCGAGTAGCTGCCGCCGAACATCTCCTCGATCGTGCGGATGAGTTGGTAGCCGTGGCGCGGCTGCTCGGCGATGAGCGCGAGCAGGATCAGCTTCAGATCGCCCTGGCCGAACATGCGGCCGAAGCGCCCGCCGCCGTGGCGGCCGCCGAACGGGCCGCCGAGATCGTCGTCGCCGCCGAAATGACGGAAGCGGCCGCGGCCGGCGAAGTGGAAGGCGTTGTCGCCGCGCTCGTCGCAGCGGCGGTGGAACCAGTGGTGGAAATGCATGGTGGGGCTCCGATAGGTCTTAAGTTGCAGTCTTAAGATATATCGTAAGATAGATCGGAGCAAGCCCTGGGGCGGCCCTCACCCCGCCCCTCTCCCGCACGCGGGAGAGGGGGAACGGCGCGTGGGCTCAAGCCTTTTCGGGCTCCCAGGGGTCGTAGCTGCCGAACCACCAGAGGTGGCCTTCGGGATCGCGGCAGCTGTAGCCGGCGCCGCCGTACTCCTTCGTCTCGAGGGCGTCGACGATCTCGGCGCCGGCGGCCTTGGCGCGCGCGTAGTGCGCGTCGCAATCCGCAACGATCACGCACGGGCACTGCGTCTCGCGCCCGCCGATCGCGCGCGGCTGCGCGATCCGATCGCCCCATGCGCTCCCGTTGGCGGTCGAGCCGAGCATGATCATGCCGTTGCCGAACGTGAGCTGCGCGTGCTGCACGACGCCCTTGTCGTCGGCGTAGACAGCCTGCTTTTCGAAGCCGAACGCCCTGCACAGCCAGTCGATCGCGGCGAGCGCGTCGTCGTAGCGCAGGCTCGGGATGATCGTCGAGACGGTGTTCTTGGCGAGCGTGCTCATGCGCGAACCTCCACTGGAGTCGTGCGTGGAGCGTAGCGCGGCCGCGTGAACGCCGCTTGTCGTTTCGGCTCAGCTTGCGTCGAGCTTCCGCTGCAGGTCGCCGAACTGTTGCCGCGCCGGTGCCGCCTCGACGAAGCGCGCCGGCAGCAGCGGCCCGATCCGAGTCACCAGCGCTTCGGCTTCGTCGTGCGCGCCGCGCGTCGCGAGGAGCTGCGCGAGCTGAAGCTCGGCCTCGATCGTCGCGTTCGCGTCCTTGCCGATGCCGGCGGCGAGGATCGTGATCGCGCGGCGCAGTTCGCTCTCGGCATCGGCGACGCGGCCCTGGTCGCGCAGGATCAGCGCGCGGATGCGCGCGACGGCGCCGTGACGCGCATGCTCCGGCGGAAACAGCGCGGCGAACTGCGCGCCGGCCTGGTCGGCGTAGCGCAGCGCATCGTCGAGCCGGTGCGAGCGGCGCATCCATTCCGCCATGTGCAGGAGCCGCCGCCCGCGCTCGATGTTGAGATCGAGCGCTTCGCCGCCGCCCTCGATGTCGTGGCTCAGGAGCGGCCACGCGGCGTCGAGGCGCCCGGCGAGGAGGAGGCTGCGGCCGAGGTTCTGCCGGTACGTCGGCAGGTGCGGATCGTTCTCGTGCGCCTCGGCGCGCTTGAGCGTCTCGTCGAACATCTCGATCGAGCTCGCGTAGTCGCCGGCCTGCTCGAGCAGGCTCGCGAGGTTGTTGAGCGAGATGAAATAGCTCGCCGTGTCGCGCTGATCGGCGGCACGCAGATAGTCGACGTTCTCGCGCAGGAGCTTCGTCGCCTCGACGATGCGACCCTGCAGCTGGATCGCCTGCGCGAGGTTGTTGCGCGCGGTGATCGCCCAGGCGCTGTCGGGCGCGAGCGTCTTGAGGCGCGTCGTCAGCATCTGGCGCAGCAGCGCTTCGCCTTCGGCATAGCGCCCTTGCTGCTCGTAGACCTCGGTGAGGAAGCCCTTGGCCGAAAGCACTTCGGTCGAGCCTTCGGATGTCTTCTCGCGCAGGATCTCGATGCTGCGCTTCGCGTTCTTCTCGGCATCGTCGAACTTGCCGAGGCGGAGCTCAATCTCTGCGAGCGCATACATCGACTGGCCGACGCGGATGCCTTCGCCGCCGTCGGCGAGGTGCGCGAACTCGAGCGCGCGCTGCAGCGTCGCCTGCGCCTGCTGCGGATTGCCGTTGCGCGCCTCGGCGAGGCCGAGCGTCGAGAGCAGGTCCGACATCGCCTTCGGATCGGGCTGCGGCGCCTTTTCGAGCTCGGCGAGGCCTTCGCGCAGCACGGGCTCCGCCTGTGCGGGCTGCTCGGCGATGTTGAGCGAATAGCCCTGATCGGCGAGATAGGCCGCGCGACGCGCCGGCGTGCCGTGCGCGCGTTCGAGGTCGGCCGCCGCGCCGAGACTCTCGGCCGCCGATTCCGGCGCGCCGAGCTCGAGATAGATCTTGCCGAGCGCGCCGAGCAGTCGCGCCTGCTGCACCGGCGAGCCGGCGAGGCGCGTCTCGATGTCCTTGCGGCCGCGATCGACGAGCTCGCGCGGCGCAATCGGCTTCGTGCCGGCTTCGTCGGGCGAGGCCGAGTGGAAGAGGGCGACGAGATAGTCGACGACGCGCTCGGCGGTCTGCGACTGCTCGCGCGCCTCGGCCTCGGCGCGCAGCGCGCGGTCGCGCTCGTTCGCGACGCGCCACGTGAACAGGAACGCCATCGCGATCGCCGCCGCGATCGCCGCGGTCGCGAGACGATGCCGCCCGACGAATTTCGCGACGCGGTAGTGCAGGCGATCCGGCGCTGCATGCACGGGCCGTCCGCGCAGGTGGCGTTGCAGGTCGTCGGCGAGCGCCGCGGCGGAGACGTAGCGGCGCTCGGGCTCCGCGTGCGTCGCTTTCGCGACGATGAGATCGATCTCGACGGGGATGCGGTGATGCGTCGTCGTCGCGCTCGGACGCGGCAGGCGCTCGCCGCCGTCGATGGCCGGCGGCTTCTCGGCGATGCATTCGTAGAGCAGGACGCCGAGACCGTAGACGTCGGCCGCCGTGCTGACGGCGTCGCCGCGACGCTGCTCGGGGCTCGCATAGGCCGGCGTGAACCACGGCAGGCCGGTCGCCGCGTCGCCGCCGGTGTTGCCGAGGAGCTTGGCGATGCCGAAGTCGAGCAGCACGGGCTCGCCGTCGGCGCGCACGAGCACGTTCGCGGGCTTCAGATCGCGATGGATGACGAGGCGCTGGTGCGCGAACTGCACCGCGCCGCAGACTTTCTGCAGGAGGCGCAGCCGATCGCCGGTCGACAGCGCATGCCGCCGGCAGAACTCGTTGATCGGCACGCCCTCGACGTACTCCATCACGAGGTACGGCTGCCCGTCGGCCGTGCTGCCGCCGTCGAGGAGGCGCGCAATGTGCGGGTGGCTCAAGTCCGCGAGGATCTGCCGCTCGCGGCGCATGCGCTCGGTCGACTCGCGCGTCGGGATGCCGCGCAGCAGCTTGATCGCGACGCGCTGATGGAAGCTCTCGTCGTCGCGCTCGGCGAGGAACACGGTGCCCATGCCGCCGCTGCCGATCTCCTCGATCAGGCGATACGGGCCGAGGCGGCGCTCGACGGCGCTCGCTTCGGCGATGCGCACCGACGCTTCGCGCACCTGCCGCGTGATGCTGACGCGGGGACCGCTGTCGGCGGCGACGAGGTCGAGTGCCTCGCGGCGAAGATCGGCATCGGGCTCGACGCGCGCGAGCCAGGCCTCGCGCTCGGCGGGCTCGCGCACGAGAAGGCCTTCGAAGAGCTCCTGCAGGCGCTGCCAGCGCGCGTCGGTCATGCGGCGAGCCTCTGCTTCAGCCACGCACGCGCGAAGCGGAGCTCGCGGTCGATCGTCGGCACCGAGATCTCGAGCACCTCGGCGATCTCCTCGCGCTTCAGGCCGAGCAGGTAATTGAGCTCGATGATCTCGCACTTGCGCCCGTCGACTTCGCGCAGCGCTTCGAGCGCTTCCTCGAGCGCGAGCGCGTCGCTGTCCTCGCTGCCGGCCTGGTCGGCGGCCGAGAGCGTCACGTGCAGCTCGCCGCCGCCGCGCTTGTCGCTGCCGCGGGCGCGCGCCGTGTCGACGAGGATGCGGCGCATCGCGACGCTGACCACGCCGTAGAAGTGCCGGCGGTCCTGCCAGTTCGTGTCGGCGCCGATGAGGCGCAGGAACAGCTCGTGGGCGAGCTCGGTCGGCTGCAGCGTGAGCTGGTTGCCGAACTGGCGCAGGTGCTTGCCCGCGATCGCGCGGACCTGCGCGTAGACGAGCTCCGTCAGGCGCTCGGCAGCCGCGCCGTCGCCGCCGCTCCAGGCGTGCAGCAGACGCGTCACGTCGCGTGCGGCGGTGCCGCCGGAGAGTTCCTGCCCCTCAGCAGTGCGCGATGCGTCGTTCATCTTCGACGGTCGCCGGCGCGGGCCGGCTGACAGGATTTCCCCTGAATTTGCGTATGTAGAAACCGAGGCGTCACCGGATCGGGATCCTGTGGCCCGTTCCGGCGTGCGCGCCCGTGGAAGCATACAAGTCCGTGTCGCGATTGTGCAGCGTCGCTGCTGCACGCTCGGCGCGGAAAGCGACGTTCAGCCGGGGCGCGAAATGCGTCGCGGAGGTTCGGAACGAATGTGAGCCAGTTCCGCTTCAACGCGACGAATCGGCCACGTTCGCCCGAAATGCCGCTGCTAGAATGCCCGGTGAATCGCCAGGGCGGCCGCGTCGCGGCCGTGCCGGCGCCCAGGGGGTGCCACGGAGACGAGGCAGCGTGCGGGCATGGCCGTTCCGGGCGGCGATCGATCTACAGGTGGAATCAACGGGAGGAAGTACATGAAGAAGTGCATTCTCGCCTTGGCGCTGGTCGCGGGTTTCAGCGTCAATGCGTTCGCGGCGGGCGGCAAGCCCGCGGTCGGCGTCGCCGAGTTCAAGAACGAATCGGCGGCCGGCTGGTGGAGCGGCGGCGTGGGCTGGGAGCTGGCCGGCATGCTGTCGAACGAGCTGTCGAGCATCGGCGACTTCCGCGTCGTCGAGCGCTCGAAGCTGCAGAACGTGCTCGAAGAGCAGAACCTCGCGGCTTCGGGCCGCGTGCGCTCGGGCACGGGCGCCAAGATGGGCCAGGTGACCGGCGCCGACTTTCTCGTCTTCGGCACCGTGACGGCGTACGAGGAGAACACCGCGAGCACCGGCGGCGGCCTGGCCTTCCACGGCATCTCGCTCGGCGGCAAGAAGTCCGAGGCGTATCTCGCGGTCGACGTTCGCGTCGTCAACGCGACGACCGGCGAGGTCGATTTCTCGCGCACGATCGAAGGCCGCAGCTCCGGCGGCGGCGTGTCGGTCGGCGTCTTCCGCGGCGGCTTCGGCGGCTCGCTGGCGCACGAGGAAAACACGCCGGCCGGCAAGGCGATCCGCGCCGCGCTGGTCGAGATCACCGACTATCTGGATTGCGTGATGGTGAAGAAGGGCGGCTGCGAAGCCGAGTTCAACGCCAAGGAACAGAAGCGCCGCGCAGGCGACAAGAAGGCGCTCAAGCTCGACTGAGCGAAGCGCGAAGCGGCATCGAAAAGGCGGCGGGCATCACCCGCCGCTTTTTTTTGCGCGATCAGCGCGGCGGACGCGGTCCGCGGCGGCGATTGCGATTGTTGTTGTTGTTGTTGCGCGGACCACGTGGTCCGTTGTCGTGGATCGAATTGCCCGGCGAGCCGGAGTGCTGGCCGCGCGGACGGTACGTGTTGCCGACGTTGTCTCCGTGGCTCGACGGATAGGCGCGGTTGCCGTTGTCGCGCGGCTGACCGCCGCCGCCACCGGGACCGCCGCCGCCACCACCGCCGCGATTGCGGCGCCGACCCGGCTGGCCTCCCGTCGAATCCGGGAACCAGCTGCGCAGCACGGCGGGGCTCAGGCCGGGCTCGCGATACGCCGCGTTGCCGCGCTGCTGCTGTTGCTGCTTGTTCGCCTTGCGCCCGGGCTGGCCGCCCTGGCGCTGTTGCCCGCCGCCCGCACGCTGGCCACCGCCGGCGCGCTGCCCGCCGCCCGCACGCTGCCCGCCGCCGGCACGCTGGCCGCCACCGCCACCCGCGCCGCGACGCTTGCGACCGGGCTTGCCCGAGGGCGTGCGGAAGGCATCGTCGCGAATGCGGTCGAACGCGGCGAACTCGCGCGCTTCGTCGTGATAGCCGCCGGTCCATGCCTGCTGCTTCGCCGGCGTCGGTCGGAACTCGGTCGGCGGCGCGCGGCGTTGGCCGATCACCGGCGCGAGCGTCAGGCGCGGCACGCGCTCCGGCATGCCGGCCTTGTCGCGCAGCTGCGCGACGAGCTCGGGCGCAACGTCCTCGCACTGTCCGCGACGGAGCGCGCGCGGCAGCTCGATGTTGCCGTAGCGGATGCGCTTGAGGCGGCTCACCATGAGCCCCTGCGATTCCCACATGCGCCGCACCTCGCGGTTGCGGCCTTCGCGGATGACGACGCGGAACCACGAATGGCTGCCGCCGCGGCTGATCACCGCGATGTCGTCGAAGTGCGCGGGGCCGTCTTCGAGCTCGACGCCGCGCTTGAGCTTTTCGAGCACTTCGTCCGGCACCTCGCCGTGGACGCGGCAGATGTATTCGCGCTCGATCTCCGAGCGCGGATGCATCAGCGCGTTGGCGAGATCGCCGTCGGTCGTGAGGAGGAGGAGGCCGGTCGTGTTGATGTCGAGGCGTCCGACCGCGACCCAGCGCGCGCCTTTCAGGAGCGGCAGCTGCTCGAACATCGTCGGTCGGCCTTCGGGATCGTCGCGCGTCGCGACGACGCCTTCGGGTTTGTTGTAGGCGAGCATCTGCGCGTGCTCGGCGTTGTCGCCGACGACGACGAAGCGCTTGCCGTCGAGCTCGACGCGGTCGCCGGCACGCACGCTCGAGCCGATCGTCGCGACGGCGCCGTTGACCTGCACCTCGCCGGCCTCGATGCGCTGCTCCAGCAGGCGGCGCGAGCCGAGCCCCGCGTTGGCGAGCACTTTGTGCAGGCGCTCGTCGAGCGCGGGCGTGTCGGCGCCTGTCGGGCGCTTGAGCGACAGGATCGAACGGGCGGAGGTCGTCATGCTGCAGGTTCCGGGGTGTCGTCGCGCTCTTCTTCTTCGCTCGGCGCGTCGTTCGTAGGGTCGGTGGTTTCGGCCGGCGTCGAATGGCCGGGGTGCGGCGTGTCGCCGTGCGCGTCGATCTCGTCGTCAGGCGGTATAGGCAGCGGACCGGTGCCGAGCGCGAGCTCGGGATCGATGTCCTCGATCTCGCGGATCTCGCTGAGCGGCGGCAGCTGGTCGAGCGATTTCAGGTTGAAGTAGTCGAGGAACGCCTTCGTCGTGCCGAGCAGCGCCGGCTTGCCGGGCAGGTCGCGGTAGCCGACGACGCGCACCCACTCGCGCTCCTCGAGCGTCTTGACGATGCTCGACGCGACGCCGACGCCGCGGATCTGCTCGATCTCGGCGCGCGTGATCGGCTGGCGGTAGGCGAT
>DATFRS010000425.1:0-24915 GCA_035263065.1 Rhodanobacteraceae bacterium | reverse complement strand
CGAACGGCGGCGGCTCGGGCTCGGGCGGCGTCGGCAGCGTCGGCGGCGGCTCGATCAGGACGACTTCGACCGTGCGCGGCTTCGGCGGCTTGATCACCTGCGCGATCTGCAGGCGCATGCCGAGACCGAAGCCGACCAGCTCGACGACCGTGAAGAGGACCGCGAGCAGGATCCCGAGCAGGATCAGGCGGCGATCCGGCGGCGGCGGCTTCCAGCGCAGGCTCCGCTGCCACGGCAGCCGGTCGCTCTTGAAACGCAGGCGCGCGACGCCGCGCAGTTGCGGCGGCTGGACGGCGCCGGCGACGTCACGCTGCGGAGGCGGCGGTGGTCTTGGCTGGCGCTGTGGAATCACGAATGGGCGGCGGCCGGACGCGCGATGGCTTGGGCTCACGCCCACGACGCAAAAGCATAGTGAGCAGCGGATGACCCTTTGCTAAAGCGCGGTTAAACGCTATCGGCCGGGGCGTGCGCGGCGAGCCATTCCGCGGCCTGCGCGGCCGTGTCGGCGGCGCTGCGGCCGAGCAGCGGTCCGACATGGCTCGCGCCCGGGATCTGGCGGAAATCGGCCGAGAGCCGCACTGCGAGCGAGCGCGAGGCGACCGCCGGCACGTCGGCATCGTGCTCGCCGGCGAGGAGCAGCGTCGGACAATGCGTGAGCTCCACCGCGACGCCCTCGCGCGCTTCGTTGAGCACCGCGCCGGATTCGTCGCGCCAGCGGCGCAGCGCATAGAGCCGCGCCGCGTCGTCGGCATCCGGCATCGCACGGCGCGTCGCGGTGAGCGAGCGATCGCGTCCCCACGGCACGACCGGCGGCCGCGATTCGTAGAGCGGACGCGCGATCACGCCGGCCGGCGGCAACGGGTTCACGAGGATCAACGCGGCCGGCCGCACGCGCGGCGCGACCGCGAGCGCGAGCAGCCCACCGAGGCTCGCGCCGGCCAGGACAAGCCCGCCGCCCGCGCCGGCGCACCAGTCCATGACCTGGGCGCGGTAGTCGAGGAATGAAGTCTTCTCGATGCCGGCGGAGCTCGGTTTGAGGTCGGGCGCGATCACGCCGAAGCCGTGCACGGCAAGCACGCGCGCCCAGATGCCCCACTCCCAGCCGCCGCCGCCGGCGCCATGGACCGCGACGACCGTCGGCCGGGCGCCGTTTTCGCGCATTGCGTCTTGACCCTGTTCCGCGATGGGTCAAGTCTATGGCTCCGGTGGGGTCATGCCTACCCGCCGGCCGCATTGACCGCCTCGTGCTTCCGGAGGGCTCCGTCCATGTCCTACACCACCGATGCCATTCGCAACATCGCACTCGCTGGACAAGCGAGCGCCGGCAAAACAACGCTTTTCGAAGCCCTGCTGCATGCCGGCGGCGCGATCCAGACGGCAGGCTCGATCGAGCGCGGCACGACGGTGTCGGATCACGATCCGCTCGAGAAGGAACGAAGGCACTCGCTCGGCACCGCGATCGCGTCGATCGACGTCGGCGACGCACACATCAATCTGATCGACACGCCGGGATCGCCGGACTTCCGCGGCCCGACGCTGTCGGCGCTCGCCGCGGTCGAGACCTGCGCGATCGTCATTGACGCCGCGACCGGCATCGCGCACCAGACGCGGCGCCTGATGGACCGCGCCAAGCAGCGCAATCTCTGCCGCATCCTCGTCGTCAACAAGATCGATCACGAAGGCATCGACCTCGAAGGCGTGGTCGAGGCGCTCCGCGACGAGTTCGGCGCCGAGTGCCTGCCGATCAACCTGCCGGCGAAAGGCGGCAGCGCGGTCGTCGACTGCTTCTTCCAGCCGAGCGGCGAAGCCGATTTCTCGTCGGTCTCCGACGCGCACCAGCACATCATCGACCAGGTCGTCGAGATCAACGAAACCGTCATGGGTCACTATCTCGACGACGGCGAATCGGGCCTGTCGGGCCAGGAACTGCACGACGCGTTCGAGCAGTGCCTGCGCGAAGGCCACCTCGTGCCGATCTGCTTCACGTCGGGGCGCACCGGCGCCGGCGTCAAGGAGCTCCTGACGCTCGCGGCGAAGCTCCTGCCGAATCCAAAGGAAGGCAATCCGCCGCAGTTCGTCAAGGGCACCGGCGCGAACGTCGAGGCGATCGACGCGGTGCCCGATCCGAAAAAGCACGTCATCGCCGACGTCTTCAAGATCGTCAACGATCCCTTCGTCGGCAAGCTCAGCGTGTTCCGCGTCTACCAGGGCACGGTCAGGAAGGACACGCAGCTCTTCATCGACGACGGCAAGAAACCGTTCAAGGTCGGCCATCTCTTCAGGCTCAAGGGCAAGGACCATACCGAGATCGAGCAGGCGATTCCGGGCGACATCGCCGCGGTCGCGAAGGTCGAGGAAATCCATTTCGACGCCGTGCTGCACGACTCGCACGACGAGGACCAGATCCACCTGAAGCCGCTCGACTTCCCGATGCCGATGTTCGGCCTCGCGGTCGAGCCCGCGCACAAGGGCCAGGAGCAGAAGCTAGCGACCGCGCTAATCAAGCTCGGCGAAGAGGATCCGTGCTTCCGCGTCGAGCACAACAAGGAGCTCAACGAGAGCGTGATCCGCGGCCTCTCGGACCTGCATTTGAAGCTCATGCTCGAGCGCATGAAGGAGCGCTACGGCGTCGAGGTGAAGACGCGCCCGCCGAAGATCGCGTATCGCGAGACGATCGCCGCGCGTGCCGAAGGCCATCACCGCCACAAGAAGCAGACCGGCGGCGCCGGCCAGTTCGGCGAGGTGTTCCTGCGCGTCGAGCCGCTGCCGCGCGGCGGCGGCTTCGAGTTCCTCGACGAGGTCAAGGGCGGCACGATTCCCGGCCAGTTCATCCCCGCCGTCGAGAAAGGCGTGCGCCAGGTGCTCGAGCACGGGGCCGTCGCGGGCTATCAGCTGCAGGACGTGCGCGTCATCGTCTACGACGGCAAGTACCACGCGGTCGATTCGAAGGAGATCGCGTTCATCACCGCCGGCAAGAAGGCGTTCCTCGACGCGATCGCGAAGGCGAAGCCGCAGGTGCTGGAGCCGATCGTCAACCTCGACGTGTTCGTGCCCGACGCGCACATGGGCGACGTCACCGGCGGGCTTGCGTCCAAGCGCGCGCGCATCAGCGGCACGGATTCGCTGCGCGGCGGCGAGATCATCATCAAGGCGCAGGTGCCGCTCGCCGAAGTCACCGACTACCAGACCGAGCTCAAGGCGATGACCGGCGGCCAGGGCCGCTATGCGATCGAGTTCAGCCATTACGAGCCGGTGCCGGCGCAGGTGCAGAAGCAGCTGACCGAGGCGTACAAGCCGCGCGTCGAGGAAGACTAGGCGCGAAACCGGCACGCCTCAGCGCAAACGCCGGCGCGATGCAGCGCGCCGGCAACGCGCGTTCACGACAATCCGCGGACCTCGCGGCCGCCGCAGGCGCGCCGCTTTCCTCCCAACCGAGGTTCGCCATGTCCGCTCGCACGTTCGTTTCGTTCCGCACGATCGCGATGGCTCTGTCGTTCGCGTTCGCTGCCGTTTCCCTGCAGGCCCGCGCCGACATCTACGACGACGCCGTCGCGAAAGCCGGCCGTCCCGCCAACGACGTCAAGCGCGATCCGGTCGACAAGCCCGCCGAGATGCTGCG
This sequence comes from Rhodanobacteraceae bacterium, assembly GCA_035263065.1. Lineage (GTDB taxonomy): Bacteria > Pseudomonadota > Gammaproteobacteria > Xanthomonadales > Rhodanobacteraceae > Dokdonella_A. The sequence continues at coordinate 21,296 of DATFRS010000425.1, read as the reverse complement.
CCTCGCCGGCATCAAGCCCGGCATGCAGGTCGCCGATTTCCTCGCGGCGACCGGCTACTACAGCGAGCTCCTGAGCACGATCGTCGGTCCCAAGGGCCACGTGCTGCTCCTCAACAACAAGGCCTACGACGACTTCTCGAACAACGCGTGGAAGCAGCGCATCGAGCAGCAGCACCTCGCGAACGTCGAGCACCGCACGATCGACATGGCGGACATGGGCCTCGGCACGAACACGCTCGACGCCGTCGTCATGATGAAGGTCTACCACGATCTCTACTGGGTCTCGCCCGAGGACGGCTGGCCGAAGATCGACGCGAGCTCGGTGCTCGACCAGATCGCGAAGGCGCTCAAGCCCGGCGGCGTCGTGCTCGTCGTCGACCATTCCGCGAAGCCCGGCACCGGCAGCGCCGCAGCGCAGGACATCCACCGCATCGACGAAGCCTTCGCCCGCAAGGACTTCGAATCGCACGGGCTCGTTTTCGTGACGCAGAGCGATGCGCTGCGCCGCCCCGACGACAAGCGCGACGAGATCACCTACAAGGGACCGATGCTCGGCAAGACCGACCGCTTCGCCTACGTGTTCCGCAAGCCCGCCAAATAGCGCCCGGGCCGTGCGATGCGGCGGCGCCCTGAACGCTGCTGCATCGCACGAAGGCGCATTCAGCGTGCGGAAACCTGCGGTTTTCCGCAAATTCAGATCGCGTTTGCTGCAATCATGGCCCTCTGAAGCCAGGAGGATGAGCCATGAAGCTGCGCGACTCTCTCATTGCGATGACGCTCGGCGCCGCCGTGATCGGCTCCGGAAGCACGCTCGCGCGCGACCGCGACTACGACGAGCGCTGCGGCAACTGCGGCACGGTCGTCAGCGTCGAGCAGGTCAAGCACAAGGACAAGCATTTCGGCGCAGGCACGGCGATCGGCGCCGTGGCCGGCGGCGTGCTCGGCTCGACGGTCGGCAAGGGCGACGGCCGCACGGCCGCGACGGTCGGCGGCGCGGTGGCCGGCGGCGCGATCGGCCACGAGGTCGAGAAGAACAACCGCGGCTCGTCCTATTCGTGGCGCTTCCGCGTCGACATGGACAACGGCCGCGAAGTGACCGTGATGCAGGGCGACAATCCGGACGTGCGGAGCGGCGACCGCGTGCGCGTCTTCAACGGTCGCCTGGAGCGCTACTGATCGAACCTGCGGACGCGCCGCCTCTGACGGCGGCGCGCTCCGCATAGAGTGCGCGATCGGCGCGGCGGATCGTCGCGTCGAGCGCCTCGTCTCCCTTGCGCACCGCCCAGCCGATCGTGAAGCCCGACGGCGCCTGCGCTGCATCCATGCGCAGCTTCCTCGCGAGCGCTTCGGCCGAAGCCTCGCTCGCCGAATCCACCAGCAGCAGGAACTCGTCGCCGCCCATGCGCACGACGGTCGCCTCCGCGCTCGCGTGCGCACGCAGAAAATCGGCCATGCCGATCAGCACCTGATCGCCGCGCTCGTGGCCGTAGGTGTCGTTGATCTGCTTGAAGCGGTCGAGATCGAATAGAAAGCAGCCCCACCTCGACGCGCCGAGCTTCGCGGCGTGCTCGTCGAGGTAGCGGCGATTGCGGCAGCCGGTCAGCGGATCGATCGTGCTCTGCTCGCGCAGGCGCCGCTCGTAGTTGCGCCGCTCGGTGAGATCCTGCGCGTGACCGAGCACGTACGGCTCGTCGGCATCGTTGTCGAGCATGTTGTGGTACTGCCAGACACGCAGTGTGCCGTCGCGGGCGAGCACGGGCAGCAGGCCCGAGTCGTTCCCGTTCGCGACGATGCGCTTGAGGTATTCGGCGAACTCGCCGCGCCGGTCCGCGGGCATCAGATCGGCGAGATTGCGCCCGAGCAGGTCGCCCACCGAATAGTCCAGCGCGCGCGCCGCGGCCGGATTGACCGAGATCAGCTCGCCTTTCAGATCGTGCGTGCAGATGAGCCCGAGGCTGTGCTGAAACAGCTTGCGGAAGCGCCCTTCGCTGATCTCGAGCGCGCGGATCGCGCGCTTGCGCACCGTGATGTCGCGCGCGAGCACGACGCGCGCGGGCCGGCCTCGGAAATCGATCGACTGCGAGTTGATCTCGACGTCGAACACGCTGCCGTCCTTGCGCCGGTGCCGCCACTCGGTGGACAGCGAGCCGGCCGCGTTGGCGGCCTCGACCTGCGCGATGAGCTTCTTCGCTTCCTCCGGCGGCTGCAGGTCGAGCAGCGACATCCTCAGGAATTCCTCGCGCGAGTAGCCGTACTCGGCGATCGCCGCCTCGTTGACCGCGAGGAAGCGCAGCGTGTAGCTGTCGAACACCCAGACCGGGAACGGGTTGTTCTCGAACAGCGTGCGGTGCTCTTCGGCGCTCTGGCGCAGGCCGCCCTGCAGCCGGTGGCGCTCGATCGCATAGTGCAGCGCGCGGGCGAGCTTCTCGGTGTCGAAGCTGCCCTTGATCAGCATGTCCTGCGCGCCGCAGGCCATCGCGTCGAGGCCGAGCTGCTCCTCGTCGCGGCCGGTCAACACGATCACGACGACGTCGGGAAATGCCTGGCGCAGCGTGCGCACGGCTTCGACGCCGTCCGAATCGGAGAGACCGAGGTCGAGCAGCACCGCGTCGTAGGCGCACTGGCGCAGCGATTCGACGGCACCGGCGAGCGTCTCGGCATGATCGACCTGCCCGCAGCCGACCGCCGGCGCGGACAGCTGCTTGCGCAGCAGCATCGCGTCGAAGCGCTGGTCTTCCACCATCAGCAGCCAGAGGCCGCTGCGCGGAGCCGCGGGACCTTCCGGGACTTCGAAGCTCTTCTGCATGGCATCGGGTGTGCGGATTCGGGCGGACTCTCGCACAAATCCACTCCGTACGCTGTGAAGCGAGGCAGCGCGGTGCCTTCACGGCACGGCGAGCGCGGCGGTGGCGCGCGAAAGCGCCGGTTCGGCAACGCATTCGCGCGGCATTAATCCGGAGTCGGTAACTTACGCCCGCGCTGTGCCGCCCCGAACCCCAACCAGGAGCTCCCCATGTCCGTGCATGTCGCCCTCCAGCCGCTGATCGCCCTGATCGCCGGCATCCTGATCCTGATCGTGCCGCGGCTCCTCAACTACGTGGTCGCGATCTACCTGATCATCGTCGGCCTGATCGGCCTTGCGCCGATGCTGCACGTTTGAATACGCTCGCGCCCGCGCATTCCGCGCGTTGGCGACGAGGTCGATCATGAGCGGAAATGGAATGTCCCGGTGCGTTCGCATCGGGCTCGCGGCGGCGTTCGCGCTGGCCGCCTTCGACGTCGCCGCGGCGACGCAACCCGAGTTCTACGAAAGGCCGAACCCGAGCGGCGGCGCGAAGCTGCCGTTCTCCGAGGCGGTGCGCGCGGGCGACATGCTCTATCTCGCCGGCGAGCTCGGCGTCGATGCTTCGGGCAAGCTCGCCGCCGGCGGCGTCAAGGCCGAGACGAAGCAGATGATGGACAACGTCGGCGCCGCGCTCGCGCGCCACGGCTCGTCGTTCGACCGCGTCGTCAGCTGCACGGTGGCGCTCGCCGACATCTCGGAATGGGCGGCGTTCAACGAGATCTACAAGGGCTACTTCAAGGACCACTTCCCGGCGCGCATGGCGTACGGGGCGAGCGGGCTTGCCCTCAACGCGCGCGTCGAGATGCAGTGCGTCGCGGTGGTCGGCAAGTAATCAGCGCGTCAGCAGCGCGGCCGCGAGCAGACGGCTCTTGCCGGGCGCGGCCGCGCGCTGGCGCTCGATCTCGGCGTAGCGCGACTTGCGCGGCTCCCACTCGAGGAGGCCGATCGCGTCGTACGCGTTGACGACGTCGAACACCTCGACCATCTTCGCGTCGGCCTTGCGCGCGATCTCGTGCAGGCGCAGCGGCCGCAGCATCATCGTCGCGATGCGGTACTGCTTGCGGTACTCGCCGTAGACGCTGAGCCAACGCTGCACCCTGTACGTGCCGCCGGGATCGAGGTGTGCGCCGAGACATCCGTTCGAGCGCAACAACGCGCTCATCCAGTGCAGATGCACGAGCGGACGCCCCGGCGCAGTCTTGCGCATCTCGTCGAGGCGCGACGACGGCACCTGGCGACAGTCGCCGCCCTTGAGCGGATCGAGGAAATACGATTCGAGTCGCGACAGCGGCGCATTCGCGTGGTAGTTGCCGGCCGCGGGATCGAGGAACAGTTTGGGCATGCCCTGGCGCTCGACGACGACCGCGCCGCGCTGGACCAGCGCCCCGAAATCGGTGCATTCGCGCGGTGCGCGCGGCGTCTGGAAGCACGCCCGCGCGTCGGCGGGCTCTTCGGATGAGGATTCTGCGGCTTCGGCGGCGGCCTGCGGCGCAGGGCGCTCGGCGCCGGTCGCGGGATCGCAGCACGAAGCGCGGTTCAACATGTCGACCAGCGCCTGCGTCGTCAGCGGGCGGCGCAGCACGAGCCACGCTTCGGGCGGCTCGGCATCGGCGTCGACGAGGACGGCGAAGTTCGTGCGCTCGTTCAGCGCGCGGACGCGGGCGACGCGGCCGGCGAACTGCTCGGGATCGATGATCACGAGGTCCGCGCGATCCTTGCCCTCGAGGGGACCCCAGGGCTCGTCGAGCGTGGTGCCGGCCCGGGCCACGAGGCGGGTCAGCTCGTTGCGCTCGTTTTCGCTAATACCGGCCAGTGCGAAATGTTTCATGGCTAGGACTGCAACGTGCGGATGAGTTCGACGCTGTATGTTTTGCAATTGGCGGGCCACGCGCGTAAGCGCCCGCCGCGGCGCGGATTTCACATCCTTTTTTCGATTCCCGACCCGGTCCGTCACGGGTTTTTGACGGATCGACACGGCCCGCCTGAACGGCCGTCACGCTTTTGTCGGCAAGTGACGCGACGCGCCGGCATCCCTTCGCCGTCTTGTCACTGCCGCCGACGACGCGTGCGGCGGACGGGACGATCGCCGCGGCGAGGTCTCGCCATTCCGGCAACCGCGGGCTAACGTGACCGGCCATGACGGCAACCTTTCGATTCGGCGACTACACGCTGAGCGCGAGCACGCGCGAGCTCAGGCGCGGCGACACGCCGATCGCGATCTCGCCGCGCGCGTTCGATTGCCTCGCCTACCTCATCGAGCACCGCGACCGCGCGGTCGGCAAGGACGAGCTGGTCGCCGCGATCTGGGAGCGCGTGGACGTCTCCGACACGCAGCTCGGCCAGACCGTGCTGCGTGCGCGGCGCGCGGTCGACGACGACGGGCAGACGCAGAACGTCATCCGCACGGTGTCCCGGTTCGGGTACCGGTGGGTTGCGGACGTCACGATCGTCGACGATGCGGCGCCCCACCACGAGAGCGCGCTCGCTACCGCGCCGCCGCCGCGCGAAACGCCTGAGCCCGTCGCCGCGCTGCCGCCGAAGACGCGCATGCGGACGATCGCGACCGCGGTGCTCGCGACCGCCATCGTCCTCACCGCCGCGGTCGTCCTGCGCATGCGCAGCGGCGAAGCACCGCCGAGCGTCGCGACGCACGCACCGACGAGCGCGATCGTGCTGCCGCTCCGCGTCGAAGCCGATGCCGGCGAGGCATGGCTGCGGCTGGGTCTCATGGATCTCGTCGCGCAGCGACTGCGCGCCGGCGGCCTCGCCGTGCCGCCGAGCGAGAACACGGTCGCACTGCTGCAAGGCGCAGGCGACGACACCGCGCTCGCGCTCGCGATCCGCCGCGCCGCGCCCGCCGCGCTGATCGTCGACGGCGGCGTCGCGCACGCCGGCGACCGATGGTCGATTCACCTGCGCGCCGTCGCCGCCGACGGCACGACGCTGAGCGTCGAGTCCGCCGAGGTCGAAGCGCTCGATGCCGCGCGCGATGCCGCGGGCCGGCTGCTCGGGCGTCTCGGACGCGCCGAGCCGCCCGCGCTTCCGTACGGCGACGCCGTGCAGCAGCGCCTGCAGCGCGCGACGGCCGCGATGCTGGGCAACGATCTCGACGCGGCGCGCGCGATCCTCGTCAGCGATCCCGAGCTCGCGCATGCCGAGCCCGAGCTCGGCTACCGCCTCGCGATGGTCGACTTCCGCGCCGGCGAATACGCGCGCGCCGAAGCCGCCTACACGGCGCTGCTCGCCGAGCCCGCCGCGAACGATCCTGTTTTCCATGCGCGACTGCTCGACGGCCGCGGCGCCGTGCGCATCCGCCAGGACAACTACGCCGGCGCCGAGAAGGACTACGACACCGCGATCGCGCTGCTCAAGGACCTCGGCGATGCGCCCGAGCTCGGCCGCGCGTTGACCGGCCGCGGCGTGTCGCGCGCGATGCGCCGCGACTTCGCACCGGCGCTCGCAGATTTCGGACAGGCGCGCGTACAGCTCGCCGAAGCCGGCGACACGCTCGCGATCGCGCGCGTCGACACCGACCAGGGCGCGCTCGAGATGAATCGCGACCGGCCGCAGGATGCGCTGGGCTATCTCGAAAGCGCAGCCGCCGTGTTCGAGCGCTACGGCGCGATCAACGAGCTCATGGAGACGCTCGAAAGCCTCGTCTCGAATCATCTCGTGCTGCTGCAGCCGGCCGACGCGCTCGCCGCGAGCGACCGGAGCTGGGCGCTCGCCGCGCGCGTGACGGATCCGAACCAGCATTTGAACCTCGTCGAGGATCGCGTCGATGCGTTCATCGTGCTCGGCCGCTTCCGCGAAGCGGCTGCGCTGCTGTCGACGCTGCCCGACGAGGCGACGGCCGGCGATCCGTTCGTCGCGCGCCGCCTGCACGCATTGCGCGCGCGGCTCGCGCTCGCCGGGCACGACGATGCGATCGCCGCGAGCGAAGCGAAGCGCGCGCTAGCGATGCCGCCGCCGAGCGACGATCTCGGCGAAGGCGTCGCGGAAATCGCGCTGACGTACCAGCGCGCCGTGCTCGACGAGCACGCGCCGATGCCGCCCGGCGCGCCGTCGGCGGACTGGATCGATTTCTCGAAGCCGCCGGCGTACCCGGTGCAGGCACTCGCCGAGGCCGAGTGGGCCGCGGCGCGCGACAACGACGCGGCGGGCAGCCTGTTCCAGCACGCGCTCGACATGGCCGAGTCGCGCGGCGAGCCCGCCGACGTCGGCGCCGTTACCGATTCGTACGGTCCGTGGCTGCTCGCCCACGGACGCCAGCACGAAGCCGGCGACGTGATCGGACGCGTCGCGCCGTGGGCCGCGCGCGATTACGAATCCGCGCTGCTGCAGGTGCGGCTCTTCCATGCGCTCGGCCAGCCCGGTCCCTGGGCGAAGGCGCTCGCGCAGGCGCGCGAGCTCGCCGGCGAGCGCGAGCTGCCCGCCGATCTCGTGCAACCGCCGCGCGCCGGCGCCGTCGCGATTTCGCGCTAACGGCAACATCGCCCGTACTGTCAGCGCCGCAAAACGAAACTGGAAGCGAACTGGAAAGACTTCGCCGTCCCGTGCGGTCACTCTCGCGCGCCCGCGCCCTCGCGGACATCGACGCCGGAGAACGGAATGAAGAAGCTGTTGTTGGGTCTCGCGATCGCGCTGCCTCTCGCCGCGACCGCGACCGAAGTGACGGACAATTTCGAATCGGGCACCAACCCGAACCTGTGGGGCTGGCAGAACAACGACGGCGGCCACGCGATCATCGAGATGGCCGGCGGCAATCCCGGCGCCTGGCTCGACAGCGGCGCGAACTATTTCTCGGATCATCCGAACCTGACGACGGTGCCGCCTGCCGGCTCGGCGCTGCGCGCCGCGCTCGACAGCGGCTCGCTGCACTCGTTCTCGATCGCGCTCAACCGCATGCCCTCGCACTGCTTTCCGATGATCACCGAGACCGCGATGGGATCGGTCGAGCTGTTCGACTTCCACAGCGATCCCGGCGGCGCGCTCATCGAGGCGCACACGACGAAGGGACCGACCTCGACGGGACTGATCCGTTTCTCGCAATGGCAGCACTTGCAGTTCCCGATCCCGAGCGACTCGACCGCTCCGGTCCCGCCGGGCTGGGAGCTCAACGCGCCGCCCGAGCTCAACTACACGTGGCAGGACCTCATGCAGAACGTCGACGGCATCGCCTTCTTCGTGCTGCCGCCGAGCCAGATCACGTTCGATTCGTGCTGGCGCCTCGGTGCGGACAACCTCACGGTGACCTACGGCGACACGACGCCGGTACGGAAGACGACCGCTCCACACACGCGCTGAGGCACCGCGGCCGCGCCGACAGGCGCGTGAAACGGAAGTGGAAGCAAACTGGAAAGACTTCGGGCGCGCGGCCGCGGAATCTCGCCGGCCGCCGGCTCGCGAGGGCCGGAATTCCCTTCGCCCGCTGTCTGGAGAGCTTCGATGAACCGACTCACCGCCGCCCTGCTCCTCGTCCTCGGCGCCAGCGCCGCGCACGCCACGGAAGTCGTCGACGACTTCGAATCCGGCACCAATCCGAACCAGTGGGGCTGGACCAACGGCGGCGGCGGCAATTTCACGATCCAGCCCGACGGCGGCAATCCCGGCGCCTGGCTCGACAGCGGCGTCCCGTATTTTTCCGATCATCCGAACCTGACGTCGTTCCCGCCCGACGGCACCGCGCTCCGCGACGCGCTCGCAAGCGGCGCGCTCGTCTCGGCGAGCGCCGACATCGAGCGCCTCGACACGGCCGGCGTCACCGGCTGCGGCCCGGTCTACGACCTCCCGAGCAACTTCACGCTGCAGCTCTCCGACATCCACACGATCCCGAGCGATCCGCCGACCGTGATCGAGGCGCACACGACCGACGGCCCGGTCTCGCCGCTGGAGGGCCCGTTCCCGTGGATGACCGTGACCTTCGCGATCCCGAGCGATTCGACCGACGTGCCGCCGGGCTGGGTGCTGAACGCGCCGCCCGAGCTCAACTACACGTGGCAGGACCTGATGCACAACATCGACGGCATCAGCTTCTTCGTCGTCAATCCCGAGGAGATCACCTTCGATTCGTGCTGGCACCTCGGCGGCGACAACATCGTGATCGGCTACGGCGACGCCGGCACCGACACGGTTTTCGTCGACGGGTTCGACGGCGCACCCGGTCGCATGCCGCTCGCGCGCTAGTCGCGCGATTCGGTCGAAAGGCGCGAGGTCCCGGAGACGGACATCGCAGCCTGCGGAGCAGGTAACGCGGAGCCACCGCCCTACCTGCTATAACTCTACCCATGCGCCCGTTCGACGGCAGGACCCGCCAGCGTCGCATGGCACGCACGCTGCTCGCCTTCTGGCTGCTCGCAGCCGGCAGTGCAGAGGCGGGCCACGTCACCGTGCAGCTCGACGGCGTCGACCCGCCGCTCCGCGACGCCGCGCTCGCGGCCGTCGAGCTGAATCAGTACGCGACGCGCGACGTCACCGCCGCGCAGGCGCACCGCCTGTACGAGCGCGCGTCCGACCAGATCAAGGCCGCGCTCGAGCCTTACGGCTACTACCACGCCGAGGTGTCGGGCGAGCTCAAGGAGAGCGGCGCCGACTACGTCGCCGTGCTGCACGTCGCGGCGGGCGAACCGGTCCGCGTCGCGACGCTCGACATCCAGGTCGACGGCGACGCCGACGGCCAGATCCCCGTTCAGAAAGCGATCGCCGCGTTCGCGCCGGCGAAGGGCCGGCCGCTCGACCACGCGGCGTACGAGAAGAGCAAGGCGACCGTGCAGGCGGCGCTCTTCGGCAGCGGCTATCTCGAGGCCGAGCTCGTCACCAGGAGCGTCGAGGTCAGCCGATCGGCGAACAGCGCCGACATCCATCTCGCCTGGAAGGTCGGTCCGCGCTACCGCCTGGGCGAGACCGTGTTCGAAGGCGGCCAGTTTCCCGACGAGTTCATGCAGCGCTACGTGCCGTGGAACGAGGGCGACTTCTACACGCAGGACAAGGTGCTCGACCTGCAGCAGCGCCTGATCGACGCCGACTACTTCGCCGTCGCGCAGGTGCAGCCCGACATCGAGCACGCGCACGAAGCCACCGTGCCGATCAAGGTCATCCTCGCGCCGGCCAAGCGCACGATCTACACCGGCGGCCTCTTCATCGGCACCGACACCGGCTTCGGCGTGCGCGGCGGCATCGACCGGCGCTGGCTGAACCGGCGCGGCCACAAGGGCAAGGTCGAGGCGATCGTCGCCGAGCGCCTGACGACGCTGAATGCGCGCTACATCATTCCGCTCGCGGGTCCGAACAACCACAGCCTCAACTTCGGCTTCGCCTACCGCGACGAGAACACCGACACGAGCCAGTCGAAGACGTTCGGCCTCGCCGCGACGGATTCGGCGATCTGGCACAAGTGGACGCGCACCTACGGCATCAAGTTCCTGACCGGCGATTTCGAGGTCGCGAACATCCCGGGCAACACGACGCTGCTCTATCCGGAGGCGTCGCTCTCGCGCAAGCAGGCCGACGATCCGATCTTCGTGCGCAAGGGCTGGTCGCTGACGTTCGCGGGGCGCGCCAGCGCGCTGATCGGCTCGACGAGCTTCGCGCAGGTCACCGCCGACGGCAAATGGATCCGCGCGCTCGGCGACAACGGCCGCTTCATCACGCGCGGCTCGCTCGGCGCGACTGAGGTCAAGGATTTCGACAAGCTGCCGCCGGAGCTGCGCTTCTTCGCGGGCGGCGACCGTTCGATCCGCGGCTACGCGTACCAGACGATCGGCCCGCCGCTGCCCGAAGACCAGGTTCCCGAAGCGCTCGCGCGCTGCGCGGCCGACCACAACCGCGACTGCCAGACGCTCATCATCGGCGGCAAGAACCTCATCGTCGGCAGTGCCGAGTACGAGTACTACTTCAAGCCGAACTGGGGCATCGCGACGTTCATCGACACCGGCGACGCGTTCTCGACGTTGAACGACTATCGGCAGAAAATCGGCGTCGGCGTCGGCGCCCGCTGGCGCTCGCCGGTCGGCATGGTCCGTGTCGACCTCGGCTTTCCGGTGCACGACGACCAGAACAGCGGCGTCGAGCTCCACATCGTGATCGGGCCGGATCTATGAGTCGCCCATTCAGCGCACGAAGGAACGCCGGCATCGCCGCGATGCGTATCCTCAAGTGGATCGGCATCGGCTTCGGCGTCATCGTGCTCGTCACGGCCGCCCTCCTCTTCTGGCTGCTGCGCACCGAATCCGGCGCGCGCTTCGCGCTCGCGCGCGCGACGGCCGCAGCCGAAGGCAAGGTATCGTTCGAAAAATCGAGCGGCCATCTCGCCGGCCCGCTGACGCTCGTCAACGTGCGCTACCGCGATCCCGCGGCGGGCGTCGATGCGCGCGTCGGCACGATCGTCGTCGACGTCGCGATCCTCGAGCTGTTCGCCAAGCGCGTGCACGTCGTCGGCCTCGATATCGGCGATCTCAATGTCGCATTGACGACCGTGCCGCCGAAGCCCGAGGAGCCCGCGTCGGAATTCTCGCTCGTCGCGCCGATCGACGTCGCGCTCGATCGCCTCGCGCTCAAGAAGGCGGCGGTATCGCAGGACGGCAAGCCGCTCTTCGCGGCCGATACCCTCGACCTCGGTGCCGCATGGACGCGTGGCGGCGCGGTGATCAAGTCGCTTGCGCTCCGCTCGCCGGACGGCCGCGTCGACCTGCACGGCACGCTTTCGTCGGCACCCGGCTATCCCGGCGACGGCGAGACGACGTTCCAGTGGAAAGCCGCCGACCGCGAGATCGCCGGCACGCTGAAAGCGCGCGGCGACGGCAGGCAGGCGACGCTCGAGCTGACCTTGAGCGCGCCGACGCCGGCGACCGTCACCGCGACGCTGACGCAATCGCGCGACTTCCCGTGGACCGCGAAAGTCAGCGTGCCGCGCTTCGATCCGAAAGAGGTGCAGCCTGACGTGTCGCTGACCGCGGTCGCGCTCTCGATCGAAGGCTCGGGCGACAAGCAGCACGGCGCGCTGAACGGCGAAGTCGTCGTCAACGATCATCGCGTCCAGCTCGAGCCGTTCCGCTACGCGCTCGACGGCGAGACGCTGAAGATCGAAGCGCTGACGCTGAGGACGCCCGAAGCCGCCGGCACGCTGCAGGCGAGCGGCAGCGTCGAGCTCGGCGCAAAGCCGGTCGGCGCGACGCTCGTCGTGAGCTGGGACGGCGTCGAGCTCCCGCCCGATCTCGTCGGCCAGCCGCTCGCGACGCACGGCAAGCTCAACGCGTCCGGCAGCGCCGAGAAATTCCACGCCGACGGCGCGCTCTCGGTCGGTCCGCCCGGCAAGCTGTCCGATCTCGCACTCGATCTCGACGGCACGCCCGACGCGATCGCGCTGAAGCAGCTCGCGCTGAAACAGGCGAAGGGCGGCCTCGACGCGCAGGGCACGATCAAGCTGAAGCCCGCGATCGGCTGGCAGCTCACGACGAGGGCGAAGCAGCTCGATCCCGGCGCGTTCGCCGCCGAGTGGCCCGGCGCGCTCGACTTCGAGCTCGCGACCGACGGCACGATGACCGACAAGGGTCCCGACGCGACCATCAAGCTCGACAAGCTCGGCGGCACGCTGCGCAAGCGGCCGGTGTCGGGCAGCGCCGATCTCAAGGTGAAGCCGGGCTACGTGATCGACGGCACGCTGTCGCTCGCGTCGGGCAAGAGCCGCATCGACGTCGCCGGCACGCGCGGCACCGAGCAGACCGACGCGACGATCAAGCTCGCGATCGCCTCGCTCGCCGACTGGGTGCCCGACGCGAACGGCAGCCTCGACGGCAATTTCCACGTGCAGGGCCACTGGCCGAAGCTCGCGGTCAACGGCACCGCGCACGGCGCCGGCATCGCCTCGGGCGGAACGTCGATCGGCGTCGTCGACGTCACCGCGAATATCGCCGAGCTGCAGCCGCCGAACGGCACGCTGACCCTGCGCGCGCAGAAAGTCGTCGCCGGCAACCTCGCGTTCGAGACGCTCGACATCGACGGCGGCGGCTCGCAGAAGGCGCATCAGCTGAAGCTCGTCGCCAACGGTACGCCGCTGACGACGACGGTCGCGCTCAACGGCAGCAGCGCCGACAACGGCAACTGGAACGGCACGCTGTCGACGCTGGACGTCGCCGTCAAGGACGTGCCCAAGCTCGCGCTCGAAGCGCCCGCGCAGTTCGCGTGGAACGGCAAGCAGTTCAGCGCGACCGACGTCTGCCTCGCCGGCGGCGGGCCGAAGCTCTGCGTCGCCGGCAACGGCGGCAGCGACGGCGCGTTCGCGGCACGCTACCGCATCGAGCAGCTGCCGCTCGCGTTGCTCGTCAAGCTGTCGACGCCGGACGCGCCGCTGCGCGTCGAGGGCGTGCTCGGCGGCCACGGCGACGTCCGCCGCGACGCCGCCGGCGCGTTCAACGGTCAGGCGACGATCGGCTCCGACAAGGGCAGCATCGCGTATCCCGACAACGCGACGCAGCCTTTGCTCGCCTACACCGGCCTCGCGCTCGATGCGAACCTCGCGCCGCAATCGGTGCACGCGACCGTGCGCGCCGCGCTCGATCACGATGGCAGGATCGACGGCGACCTGACGCTGTCCGGGCCGATGCGCGCCAATCCCGCGATGTCGGGCAAGCTCGATGCGACGCTCAACAGCCTCGCGTTCGTCGAGCTCCTGACGCCGTCGGTCGCGAACATGAAGGGCCGCGTCGAAGCGCACTACACGTTCTCGGGCACGACGGCGGCGCCGGCACTCGCGGGCTCGCTGTCGCTGAAGGAGTTCGCGACCGAAGTGCCCGACGCCGGTTTGAAATTGCACGACGGCGAGATCAACGTGCGCGCCGCCGATCCCGAGCACTTCGCGCTCGACGGCACGCTGAAGTCCGGCGACGGCACGCTGACGCTGTCCGGATCCGGCGGCATCGGCAAGACCGCGCCGGCGAAGGCGACGATCAAGGGCGACAAGTTCCTCGCCGCCGACATTCCGGGCGCGAAGGTCGTCATCTCGCCCGATCTCAACATCGAACGGAGCGCCGAGAACATCCGCGTCGACGGCAGCGTCGCGATTCCGGGCGCGAACATAGACCTCGCCAAGCTGCCGGGCGGCGGCGTCAACAAGGCGTCGCCCGACGTCGTCGTCACCGACGCCGAGCAGCCGGAAAGCGGCAAGCCGCTGCCGCTGATCGTCGCCGTGAAGGTCAAGCTCGGCGACGACGTCAAGCTCGCCGGCTTCGGCCTCGACGGCGCGATCGGCGGCGAGCTCGCGGTCGATCAGCGCCCCGGCCGCCTCGCGACCGGCACCGGCACGCTCAACGTCAGCGGCACGTACAAGGCGTACGGGCAGGACCTCAAGATCGAGACCGGCCGCCTGCTCTTCGCCGGCACGTCGCTCGACAATCCGGGCCTCGACATCAGCGCCGTGCGCACGATCGTCGGTGCGTCGGGCGAGGAGCTCGGCGACGTCATCAAGGCCGGCCTGCAGGTGCGCGGCACCGCGCTGGTGCCGGTGCTGACCGTCTTCTCGACGCCGGCGATGGAGCAGTCCGAAGCGCTCTCGTACCTCATCACCGGCAAGCCGCTGTCGGGCCTGAAGAGCGGCGAAGGCGACATGCTCGGCAGCGCCGCGCGCGCGCTCGGCAGCGCGAGCGGCGATCTCCTCGCCAAGGGCATCGGCGCGCGCACCGGCATGGACGTCGGCGTCTCGGACTCGAGCGCGCTCGGCGGCTCGGCGTTCACGGTCGGCAAGTACCTTTCGCCGAAGCTCTATCTCAGCTACGGCGTCGGCCTGTTCGTGCCGGGCGAGGTCGTCACGCTGAAGTACCTGTTCACCAAGCGCTGGAACTTCGAGGCGCAGAACGCCTCGACCGGCAACCGTGCCGGCGTGAACTACCGCTGGGAGAAATGACGCGCGCCGCGGAGTAAGCTTCGCGCGGGCGAATCGCGGAGGACGTTCCGATGAGCCACACCTATCGCAACTGCCAGAGCTGCGGCATGCCGCTCAAGCGCGACGCGCACGGCGGCGGCACCGAAGCCGACGGCTCGCACAGCACGAAGTACTGCAGCCACTGCTATCAGGACGGCCGCTTCGTCCTGCCGGACATCACGGCCGAGCAGATGCAGTCGCGCGTGCGCGCGAAGATGGCCGACATGGGCGTGCCGAATTTCATCGGCGGGCTCTTCACGCGCGGCATCCCGAAGCTCGAGCGCTGGCAGGCCTAGGTCACCGCATGCCCGGCGCCAACGACAAGCAGAAGCTCGAAGCCGACATCTCGATCCACATCTTCACCGCCTCGGCGGGCCTCGTCGGCGTCTGCCTCACGGTGATCGGGTTGATCCGCGTCGTCGTCGCGACGATCAACGTCGACACGATAGCCGACAACCTCCTCGCGATCGACGCGCTCCTTTTCCTCGCGTCGTGCCTGCTCGCCTACTGGGCGCTGCGCACGCGCAGCGTCCGCCGCATGTATCGCGTCGAGCGCGCCGCCGACGCGCTTTTCATCGCCGGCCTTCTGCTCATGACCGGCGTGTGCAGCATCATCGCCTACGAGCTGCTGTAGGCGCGTCCTCCGCTTCATCGGGCGGGCTGTCGTAGCCGTCGGCGAAGATGCCGGTCGTATCGGTGTCGCTCGCGCTGTCGTTGTCCGGATTGAAGTCCGTGCCGCCGCCGCCGAGCGCGGTGATCGTCGCAAGGACTTCCGCCGGCAGCTCGGGATCGGCCAGGACCGTCGCCGACAACTCGTAGACGACGCTCGCGCCCGCAGGCAGATCGACGAAATCCTCGATCTGTCCCGAGCCCGACGCAGCGCAGGTTCCGCCGTCGAACGCCGAGCACGTCCAGCTCACGTCGACGAGATTCGGCGACGGCACGACGAGGGCACGCGCGCCGGTCGATCCGTCGGGACCGAGGTTGCGCACGGTCACTTCGTACACGACCGGTCCGCCACCTTCGACGAAGCCGGTGCCGTCGAAGATCGCAATCGAAAGATCCGCGCCCGCGCCGACGGCGACCGTGAACGTCTGCTCTCCCGACGTGTCGTTGCCGCCGTTGTCGGTGCCGCCGTCGTCCTGCAGCGCGACGCCGACCGTCGCGACGCCGCCGTGGCCGCTCAGCGTCGTCGTCAACGTGCCGTCGAGCGCGATCGTCGCCGGCGCCGACAGCACGCCCGACGGATCGGAGATCGTGCGCACGTGCCACGCGAGCGGCGAATTGGTCTCGTCGGGCGGACCCGAGCTCGTCATCTGCGCGAACGACGGCGTCGTGTGCTCGCCGCTCGATCCGGGATCGAAATGCGGGCTCGCGGCGAGCGCGAACGTCGGTGGATCGTTGACAGGGAACACCTCGATCGTCGCTTCGCCGGTCGCCGTCTCGAGCCCGTCGCTCACCGTGTATTGGAACGTCGCGTTGCCGTTCGCATCCGGCGGCGGCGTGTACGTGTAGCTGCCGTCCACCGCCAGCGTGACGGTGCCGCCGATGCCGCCCGCGGTGCGCGGGCCGGGATCCGCGACGAAGAGCGGATCGCCGTCCTCGTCGGTATCGTTCGACAGCACGCCGCCGGCCGCCGGCCGGATGAGCGTCTGATCCTCGTAGGTCGTGCACAGGTCGCCATTTGCGAACGGCGGCTCGTTGACGCGATGGATGGCCGAAGTGGTGCTCGCGATGAAGTCGTCGTTGCCGAGGTAGACGGCATTGAGAGACTGCTGGCCGCGCAAGGCGAATTCGATGTCGCAGCTCTCGCCCGAGGCCGCGACGATGCACGATCCGCTGAAGTCGGTGTCGACTTCGATCGAACCTGTTGCGAAGCCGACGCCGGGCGGCTCGACGGTCACGTCGACCGTCACGGCCACGGCCTGGCCCGGCACCGACGGCTCCGGCAGATGGGAGCGAATCGAAACCTGCGTCGACGCGGGGCCTACGAAGTGCTCGATGGGATCGGACACCGCTGGCGCATGTTCGGCATCGCCGTCGTACGTGGCAGTAATCTCGTGCTCGCCCACGTGCGCAAAGGCCACGGCGCAGGTCGCGAAATTGAAATCGATCTCGGCCGTGCAGCTCGATTCGCCGTCGCCGATCGTGACGGTGCCGGGGACGCTGCCGAGATTGCTGTCGAGAGTCGCGAAGAACGTGACGGGCTCCGTCGTCACGGAAGAAAAACTGCCGCTCGACACGAAGATCGTGGTCGCGGCGGGTCCGACCGTGTGCGGCTCGGGCGCCGACTCCCCCGAGTCGTAAACCGCATCGCCGAAGTACGAGGCGACGAGATCGAACGTGCCGACCACCTGCCCGGCGAGTACGCAGCTCGCGTCCGCATTCGCGTCGAGCATCGCCGAACAGCTGTCCATGCCGGCGTCGATCTCGACGCTGCCGGTCGGCGTCGGCAGTCCGGCGATCGCCGGGTCTACGTGGACGGCGACGGCATAGGACGCGAAGATCTCGCTGGGGTCGGGCGCGTCGGATACGATCGTGACGACGGGCGCGGCCCGGTTCACCCAATGCGAAGAAAGGCCGCTGCTCGCCGCGAATGCGTCGTCGTCCGGCGCGTACGTCGCCGTGATCGTGCGTCCGCCGGCCGCCATCGACACGAGCGCGCATGAGCCTGCACCGGAGACGAGCGTGACCGGGCCACAGCTCGCACCGGCGTCGTCGCTGACGATCACGCTGCCGGTCGGCGTACCCGACGCGGCGTCGACCTCGAACGCGACCGCATAGCTTTCACCGATCGCGGTTTGATCGGGCGCAATCGATGTGATCGACGTCGTCGTCGATGGATCGAAGATCTCGACGTTGTCGAGCGTGCCTCCATTGTTGCCGCCGGCGAACACGACCTTGCCGGACGGCAGCGCAACGGCGGCATGGAATTCGCGCCCGCTGACCATCGTGCCGGCGACATGCCAGGCATCGACGGACGGATCGTAGATCTCGGCCTCGAGCACGGCCGCGCCGTCGAAACCGCCGGCGACGAGCACGTGACCGGACGGGAGCAATGTCGCCGAGTGGAAGGCCCGCGTGTGATTCGCGGACGCGGCGAACGCCCATGTGCCGCTCGCGGGGTCGTAGAGCTCCGCACTCGCGAGCACGCCGGACGTGCCGTCACCCCCCTCGACGAGAACCTTTCCCGTCGGCAACGCCGTCGCCGGTATGACGGACCGCGCGTTGCCCATCGGGCCAGTCAGCGCCCAGGTATTGGTCGCGGGGTCGTACAGCTCCGCGCTTGCCAGCGGGACGCTGCCGGCGCCGGAGCCTCCGGTCACCAGCACTTTTCCGGAAGGAAGCAGCGCCGCCGCGTGCCAATAGCGCGCAACGTTCAACTGGCCCGCCGACGTCCACGCATTCGTGACCGGATCGAAGAGCTCGGCGCTGCGCACTGCACCGAGGTTGTAGCCGCCGGCAACGAGGACCTTTCCTGAAGGCAGCAGCGTCGCCGTCTGCAGCGAGCGAGCGTCCGCAAGATCGCCCGTTCGCGTCCAGGCATTGGTTGCCGGGTTGTAGACCTCGGCGCTCCTGATCGCGCCGCCGTTGAAGCCCGCAGCCGCGAGCACCCTGCCGTCTTTCAGCAAGGTGGCCGTGAAGTCGCCGCGTGCGATTTGGAGCGGCGCGGCAAACGCCCAGGTGTCCGCGGCGGGATCGTAGATCTCGGTCGTCGCGACATCCGTGGAGAACGCTCCGCCGATCGCGAAGACCTTGCCTGAAGGCAGCAGCACCCCGCCAAGCCGCTCGCGCGGCGCCGGCAGCGGCGCCGCGGCCACGAACTGCGCGGCCTGTGCGCGCTCGGTCGCGATGCCCGAAAAGGCGGTGGCGACCAGCACGCCGAAGATCCACACACGAGCCGCGCCGACCGCGCGCGCGCAAGCAAGAACATTCATCGATATCCCCTGAGCCGGCGATCGTATGCTCAGGCAATTGCCGTGCCACCGCAACCAAGAATGCACATGTGGAATCGTAAAGACGGGCGGCGGAGCGTCCTGCGGGCGCCTACCGCCGGCCGGCAGCGGCAGCGGCCAGCATTTCCTTGAGCGGCGACATGTGCTGCGCGGTCGCGAGAGCGACGCCGCGGAGCCATGCCGCGGGCATGCCCGGCGTGTCGAACACGCGCTCGATCGCGTCGAGCCCCCGTGCGGCGAGCGCGTTCTCGCTGCGGCGCTCGCGCTCGTAGCGGCGCAGCACGTGTGCGGCGCCGAGATCGCTGCCGCGATCGCGCGCGTCGGCGAGCACGCGCCGCAGGCAGGCGACGTCGCGGAAGCCGAGGTTCATGCCCTGCCCCGCCAGCGGATGCACGACGTGCGCGGCGTCGCCGGCGAGCACGACGCGGCCGGCAACGTAGCGGTCGGCGAGGCGCATGCGCAGCGGGAACGCCGCGCGCGCGGTCGTCGCCGTGATCTCGCCGAGGCGGAAATCGAATGCGGCGCCGACTTCCGCGCGGAACGCCGCGTCGTCGAGCGCGAGCACGCGCGCGGCTTCGGCCGCCGGCAACGTCCAGACGATGGAGCTCCGTCCGTCGGCGAGCGGCAGGAACGCGAGCGGTCCCGTCGGCAGGAAGCGCTGCCACGCGGTGTCCTCGTGCGGGAGCGCGGTCGCGAGGTGCGCGACGACGGCGCGCTGCGCGTAGTCGCGCTCGCTGCAGGCGATGCCGAGCTTCGCGCGCACCGGCGACTCGGCGCCGTCGGCGGCGATCAGCACGCGCGCCGCGAACTGAGTGCCGTCGGCGAGCACAACCGACGCGCGCTCGCTTTCGTTGTCGACGCCGGCGACCTCGCCGGGACAGACGATGCGCACGTGCGGGTTCGCCGACGCCGCCTGCCACAGCGCGTGCTGGATCAGGCGGTTCTCGATGATCCAGCCGAGCGCGGCGTCGCCGTTCTCGGCGGCGTCGAAGGCGATCTCGCCCGGCGCGCTCGCGTCCCAGACGCGCATGAGGCGATACGGTCCGACGCGCGCGCCTTCGATCGCACGCCAGACGCCGAGATCCTCGAACAGCGCGCGCGCATCGGCGGCGAGCGCGACGACGCGAAGGTCGACGTCCTCGTCGCGCGACCATGGCTTCGGCGTACGCGCCTCGACGAGCGCGACGTCGAATTCCTCATGCGCGAGCGCGAGCGCCAGGGCCGCGCCGATCGCGCCGCCGCCGACGATGAGCGCATCGAGCTCGCCGCGGCGGCTCATCGCATCAGCGCCAGCAGCGGCGTGTCGCCGCGGAAGCCCATGCCGCGCAGCGCGAAGCGGCGCTTCAGCGGCGCGATGCGGTCGAGCGCGTGGAAGCCGAGCGAGCGCAGCACGCGCAGCGGCGCGAAGTCGTTGCCCATCAGGCGCACGAGGTCGTCGCTGAAGCGCGTCGTCGCCGAGCGATCTTCGCTGCGGCGCTCGACGTAGCGCGCGAGCAGCGAGGCGGCGCCGGGATCGGCGTCCGGCGCGCGCAGCAGCTCGGCGAGCGTCAGCGCATCGCGCAGGCCGAGATTGAACCCCTGCGCACCGATCGGGTGCACGGTCTGCGCGGCGTTGCCGACGAGCACCGCACGCGCCGCGGCCGTGCGCGTCGCGAGCGCGCGCGCGAGCGCATACGGCTTGCGGCGGCCGGGCCGCGAGAAGCGGCCGGCGCGAAAGCCGAAACGCTCGTGCACGAAGGCGATGAAGTCCGCATCCTCGAGCGCGCCGACGCGCGCAGCGTCGTCGCGCGGCACGCTCAGAACGAGCCCGGCGCGATTCGCGCCGAGCGGCAGCAGCGCGACGGGACCCGAGTCGGTGAAGCGCTCGTACGCCGCGCCGCCGAGCGGCTTGTCGACGGTCAGCGTCGTCACGAACGCGGACTGGCCGTAATCGTGCCGCTCGACGTCGATGCCGAGCGACTTGCGCACGAACGATTCGGTGCCGTCGGCGCCGACGAGGAGCCGCGTGCGCACGCGGCGCTCGCCGTCGGGCGTGCGCAGCGTGACTTCGACGGCGTCCTCGCGCGTCTCGATCGCGACGAGCTCCGCAGGTGCGAGACGCACGAGCGCCGCGCAGCGGTCGAGCCGCCGCAGCAGCGCGTTGCCGAGCTCGCGCGCGGGAATCGTCGCGCCGAACGACGGCATGCCGAGATCCGCGGCGTCGAACGTGACGCTGCCGAAATCGCCGCGGCGGCTGACGTGGATGCGCAGGATCGCCTGCACCGGCGCCGACGCGTCGAGCACGCCGAGCGTGCGCAACGCGTTCACGCTCGCGCCGGCGAGCGCGAGGTTGCGCTCGTCGTAGCTCGGCTGCAGGTCCGCGCGCGGCGGCACGGCTTCGGCGAGCGCGACGTTCAGGCCGGCGCCGTCGAGCGCGATCGCGAGGCTCGCGCCGACGAGGCCGCCGCCGGCGATCAGGACGTCGAAGTCATCGGACATGCCGCCATGATAGCGGCTCGCGCAAACGCCCGTTCGCTACGGCAGATCGAACACGTACAGGCGCCCGGAAATGTCCTCGGGGAACTGCGTGTCCGCGGTGCCG
>DATFRS010000424.1:0-10185 GCA_035263065.1 Rhodanobacteraceae bacterium | reverse complement strand
CTTCCTGGTCGGGCAGCTGGCCACGCTGCTCTTCGCGGTCGGCCTCGTCGGCTACGCGCTCCAGACAAAGAAACGCTGACACGATGACCTACATCGCCAAACCCAAGCTCCACCACCCCGCTCTCGCCTGCAACGCGATCGGCTTCACGCGCCGCGACTACGAAGGCAAGATCTCGACGCTCTGCGCCGGCTGCGGCCACGATTCGATCTCGGCCGCGATCATCCAGGCGTGCTGGGAGCTCGACATCGAGCCGCACCGCGTCGCCAAGCTGTCGGGCATCGGCTGCAGCTCGAAGACACCCGACTATTTCCTCGGCCAGTCGCACGGCTTCAACACCGTGCACGGGCGCATGCCGTCGGTGCTGACCGGCGCGAATCTCGCGAACCGCGATCTCATCTATCTCGGCGTGTCCGGCGACGGCGATTCGGCGTCGATCGGCATCGGCCAGTTCGTGCACGCGATCCGGCGCGGCGTGAACATGGTCTACATCGTCGAGAACAACGGCGTGTACGGCCTCACCAAAGGCCAGTTTTCGGCGACGGCCGATCAGGGCTCGGTGTCGAAGAAAGGCGTCGTCAACAGCGACGCGCCGATCGATCTCGTCGGCCTCGCGCTGCAGCTCGGCGCGACCTACGTCGCGCGCGGCTTCTCCGGCGACAAGCAGCAGCTCGTGCCGCTCATCAAGGCCGCGATCGCGCATCGCGGCTCGGCGTTCCTCGACGTCGTGAGCCCGTGCGTCGCGTTCAACAACCACGCGGGCTCGACCAAGAGCTACGACTACGTGCGCCAGCACAACGAAGCCGTGAACCGCCTCGACGTGATCCCGCAGCGCGCCGAGATCGCCGTCGAGTACGCCGACGGCGAAGCGATCGAAGTCGAGCAGCACGACGGCAGCGTGCTGCGCCTGCGCAAGCTCTCGGCGAGCTACGACCCCGGCGACCGCATCGCCGCGATGAACTACATCCACGAGCATCAGGCGCGCGGCGAAGTCGTCACGGGCCTCCTCTTCATCGACCGCAAGGCGCGCGACATGCACCAGCACCTCAATTCGGTGGCGGTGCCGTTCAATCAGCTGGGGGCGAAGGAGCTTTGTCCGGGTGCGAAGACGCTGGAGAAGATCAACGCCTCGTTGCGTTGACCGTCCATCGTCATCCCGGCGAAAGCCGGAATGACGGGTTGAGCGATCGACTAGTGCACGTCGCAGAAGCAGTGCGCAAACGCGCCGTACTGCTTCCCGCGCAGCGACTCGATCAACCCCGCGATCTCGGCGATCTCGCTGCGATCCAGCCACGACGCCGGCAGCGTGAACCCGACGCGCCGCGCGAGGCTCACCATCGCCTGGCTGTCGCCGAAGCTCAGCAGGAACCGCTCCCACGCGCTCGGCTCGTGCTCGACGTAGCGCACGCCGTACTCGCTGCCGAGCTTCGCGCGCGAGGCCGCGGCGGCGATCGCGTCCTGGATGCCGCCGAGCTTGTCGACGAGCCCGCGCTCCTTGGCCTGGCTGCCGCTCCACACGCGACCCTGCGCGATCGTGTCGATGTCCTCCGGCGTCTTGTTGCGCGCTTTCGCGACGCGGCCGATGAACTCGTCGTACCCGTGGCGGATGACGCTGTTGAGGATCGACTCGAGCTGCGGCGACAGCGGCCGACGGATGTCGAGCGTGCCGGCGAGCGGCGTCGTGCCGATGCCGTCAGTGTGGATGCCGATCTTCGCAAGCGTTTCCGGCACGGTGACGAAGAGGCCGAAGATGCCGATCGAGCCCGTGATCGTGTTCGGCTCGGCCCAGATCTCGTCGCCGTCCATCGAGATCCAGTAGCCGCCGCTCGCGGCGACGTCGCCCATCGAGACGACGACGGGCTTGCCGGCGGCGCGCGTCTGCGCGACTTCGCGGCGGATCAGCTCGGACGAGTACGCATCGCCGCCCGGCGAATCGACGCGCAGCACGACCGCCTTCACGCGCGCATCTTCGCGCGCCATGCGCACGAGCTGCGCGGTCGAGCGGCCGCCGATCATGCCGGGCTGCTGCTCGCCGGGCACGATTTCGCCCTGCGCGACGACGACGGCGACCTGCGAGCCGAGCTGGAGCGCATCGGGCGGCAGCATCGAGAGATACGTCTTGAAGTCGACCTGACGGAAACTTTCGTTGCCTTCGGCGACGCCCTTCTCGCGCAGGAACTTGCGCGCATCGGCGCGCGTCGCGAGCTGGTCGACGAGCTTCTGTTCCAGCGCGAGCTTGGCGAGATCGCCCTTCTGCGCCGCGACGCGCTCGTCGTAATGCGCGATGTCGTCGCTGATCGCCGCGGCGTCGATCTTGCGCAGGCCCGCGACTTCGGCGAGGTAGTCCTGCCATAGGCCGCCCATCCAATAGCGGTCGGCTTCCTTCGACGCCTCGGACGCTTCGTTGAGCACGTACGGTTCGGCCGCGGACTTGTACTGGCCGACTTTGATCAGATGTACCTGCACGCCGAGCTTGTCGAGCGCGTCCTTGAAGTAGCTGCGATAGCTCGCGAAGCCTTCGATGACGACGGCGCCGTCGGGATCGAGCAGGATCTTGTCCGAGTGCGCGGCGAGGAGGTACTGTCCCTGCCCCATGTCGCCCGCGACCGTCACGACGTCCTTGCCGGCGGCGCGGAAGCGGTCGAGCGCGTTGCCGAGCTCGTGCAGCGTCGCGAGGCCGGCGCGCTCGATCTCGTCCGGGATCAGCACGAGCCGCTCGATGCGCGCGTCCTTCGCGGCCGCGTCGATCACACGCAGGAGATCGCGCAGCTGAACTTCCTTCGGCCTGTCGCCGGCGAGGTTGCCGAGCGCGCGCTGCACGGGATCGATCGTGTACTGCTCGACGATCTCGCCCTTCGGGTCGAGCACGAGCGTCGTGCGCGCCTGGAGGATCGGCCGCGAGCTGAAGACGACCGCGAAGAACGCGACAAGCAGCGCCAGGAAGATCAGGTTGAAGACGAGGCGCCGCGTGAAGTTCAGCGCGTTCCACAAGCCGCGCATGAGTCTCACGAACATGCCGGGTTGATCGTTGGACATCGGAGCGGTCCTGCCTGCGGTCGGTGCGGTCTACCGGCTGACATGAAGTCTCGCCGGGGATTTTCCAGCGTCAGCCTACCCGATCGGCGCGGCGGGCACGCAAACGCTCACGCCGAGCCGAGCGCCAGCGGCGATCGCGCGAGGCGCCAGAAGCGCGTCGTCAGCAGGACGGCGGCCATGCTGAGCCCGGCGATCAGCCCCATCCACATGCCGCGCGCGCCGAATCCGAAGCGGAACGCCAGCCACCAGCCGACCGGCATGCCGACGCCCCAGTAGGCGAACGTCGTGATCAGCATCGGCACTCGCGTGTCCTTGAGACCGCGCAGCGCACCGGCCGCCGCGACCTGCATGCCATCGGAGAACTGGAAGAGCCCGGCCAGGATCAGGAGCTGCGCCGCGAGCGTGATGACGGCCGCGTCCGCCGTGTAAAGCCCGGCGATGCGCTGCGGCACCGTCAGCATCAGGAACGCCGACACGCCCTGCGCGATCAGGGTCAAGAGGAGGCCCGCCTGCCCCGCGCCGCGCACGCCGTCGGCGTCGCCGCGCCCGACTGCGTGGCCGACCCGCACCGTCGTCGCCATCGCGATGCCGAGCGGCACCATGAACGTCACGGACGCGACGTTGATCGCGATCTGGTGACTCGCGACGACGTCCGTGCCGAGCGTGCCGATCGCGAGCGCGACCGCGACGAAGAGGCTCGCCTCCATGAAGACCGAGACGCCCATCGGAATGCCGATGCGCAGAAGCTCGCCGATCGCAGCGGGATTGGGCTTTTCGAAATGCGCGAACAGCGTGAGCAGGCGATAGTGATGGCGTGTCGCGACATACAGCAGGAAAGCGAGGGCCTCGATCCACAGCACGATCGCCGTCGCGATGCCGCTGCCGAGCGCGCCGAGCGCGGGAAACCCGAGCTTGCCGTACATCAGCACGTAGCCGACGGGACCGAGCAGCGCGAGGCCGAGCAGGCTGAAATACATCGTCGGCCGCGTCAGGCCGAAGCCTTCGCTGAGGCCGCGCAGCGCGAAGAACAGCGTCAGCGCCGGCGCGCCGTACGAGATCGCGTGCAGGAAGCGCGTGACGTCCGGCACGAGCGGCGCGTCGACGCCGATCGCGACGACCAGCAGCGGTCCGCCGAAATGCACGCCGGCGAACAGCAGGAGGCCGAGGAAGAACGCGAGCCAGAGCGCCTGCCGGAACAAGGGCCCGATCTCGACGTGGCGCGCCGCGCCGTTCAACTGCGCGACCGACGGCGGCAGCGCCAGCATGACACCGATCGCGGCTACGAGCGCGAGCGACCACACGCTGGTGCCGACCGCAACCGCGCCGAGCGTATGCGCATCGAGATGTCCCGCCAGCATCGCGTCGATGACGTTCATGCCGATCGCCGACAGCTGCCCGGTGACCAGCGGCAGCGCGAGGCGCAGCATCTCTTTGAGCTCGCGCGCGAGGCGCGGCTCCTGGGCGCGTAGAATGGGCGGCATGGGGAACCTGGCGGAGAGTCTACCCGAGTGACCGGCCGATGAACCCGAAGCCCGCATGACGACCGCTACCGAAACGACCGCGCCCGCGTCGCCGCCGGCGCTGAAAGCCTGTTCGAATTGCGGCGCGCCGATGCACGGCCCGTTCTGCTACGCGTGCGGCCAGCCCGAGAAGGGCATGATCCGGCATCTCGCGAGCGTGATGCACGACGTGCTCGACACGGTCTTCAACATCGACTCGCGCGTCTTCCGCAGCCTTTTTCCGCTGTATTTCCGCCCGGGCTATCTCACCGTCGAATACTTCGCCGGCCGGCGCGTGCGCTACGTCACGCCGTTCCGCCTGTTCTTCTTCCTCTGCCTGATCGCGATCTTCGCGATCCAGCTCGCGCTGAACCTCGGCGATTCCGACTTCAAGTGGAACCTCGACGGCAACAACGACAGCATCGAGAGCGCGCAGACCGAAGCCGACGTGCAGAAGCGCACGGCCGCCGCGCTGGTCGGCATCAACACCGCGCGCACCGCGCCGAACATGCCGGCCGCCGCGATCGAATCGCTCGACAAGGCCGCGGCGAAGATCCAGAAGAAATCCGACGACCGCCTCGCGTACCTGCGCGCCCGCGACGCGGCGCGCACGAAGGGCGACAAGCCGCCGCCCGATCCGAGCGACGAGGGCGAAGGAGAGCTCAGCTTCGACGGCAAGCCCTGGGATCCGACGACGCATCCGATCAAGGTCGGCTGGCTGCCGGGATTCGCCAACGCGGAGCTCAACGACATGGCCGCGCGCGCGAAGGAGAACATCATCCTCGCCAAGAAGAATCCGCGGCATCTCGTCGAGGCGGTGTTCGCGCGCCTGCCGTGGACGCTCGGCCTCCTGATGCCGATCTTCGCGGTGCTGCTCAAGATCCTCTACATCTTCAAGCGGCGGCTCTACATGGAGCACCTGATGGTCGCGCTGCACAGCCACGCGTTCATCTTCATGTCGCTGTTCCTGCTCGCGATGATCACGCTGCTGCGCAACTGGACCGGCACCGACGTGCCGGGCCTCGGCGCGCTCTACAACCTCCTGCGCGCCGCGGTGTGGATCTGGCTGCCGCTCTATCTTTTCCTGATGCAGAAGCGCGTGTACCGGCAGGGCTGGATCATGACGTTCATCAAGTACAGCCTGATCGGCATCTGCTACACGATCATCGTGTCGTTCGGCCTCGTCGGCGCGCTGCTCGCGAGCCTCGCGCTCGCATGATCCTCTACGAGGTCAATCTCGAAGTGCGCGACGAGATCATCGCCGACTATCGCCCGTGGCTCGCCGAGCACGTCCGCGACATGCTCCGGCTGCCGGGCTTCGTCTCGGCCGAAGTCTTCGAGTGCCGCGATCCGCCGCCGGCCGAAGGCACGCACGCGATCACCGTGCAGTATCGGCTCGTCGACGAAACCGCGCTCGATCGCTACCTGATGCAGCACGCGCTGCGCATGCGCGAAGACGGCCTGCGCCGTTTCGGCGACGGGTTCACCGCGTCGCGTCGCGTGCTCGCGGCCTAGGGATTCGGCGGCGGCTCGTCGTGCTCGAAGCGCTCGCGCAGGATGCGCTTCTCGTCCGGCGACAGCGCGTGATACCGCCGGAACGCCTCGCGGATGCGCTGCTTCTGGTCCGGCGGCAGCTGCTGGAACGCGTGGAAGCGCTGGCGCGCCAGCGCACGCTGCTCGGGCGTCATCGCGGCGAAGCGCGCGAGGCGCTGGCTCGCGCGCTCCTGCTGCTCGATCGGCAGCATCTGCCAGCGCTCGGCCTTGCGCGAGAGGCGCTGCTGCTGCATCGGCGCGAGGTCCTGCCATTGGTCCTGCACCGGCGCGAGGAGCTGCTGCTGGCGTGGCGTCAGCGCCGACCACGGCACGCCGGCCGGCGCGGCCTGCGTCGCATCGGGCGGCACGACCTGCGCGAACGCCTGCGCGCATGCCAGCGCGCAGGCGACCAGGAGCGCGGCGGCGATTCGGCGCTCAGCCATTGGTGTCCTTGCGCTGCGCGCCGAGCCAGGCATAGAAGTCGAGGTTCTCGTAGAGATCGACGTCGTCGTCGTTGGTCAGCACGTCGATGTCGCCCGCCTGCAGCGCCTGGGGCGCCGGCGCATCGACACGGCGATGGAGCCCGATCGCGACCGCGAACACCGCCGCCGCCGCGCCGGCGAACGCCGCGCTCCAGATCCACCGGCGCGGCACGCGCCGGCGCTCGTCGAGCGCGGCCTGCCGCGCGCGGTTGAGGCGCGACAGCGTCGCCGCGTCGAGATCTTCGGCGGAGCGGTCGAGCAGCGCGGTCGCGCGCCGGATCCAGTCCTCGTCGTGCCGCGTATTCATCGGTGTTCCTCCAGAGCACGGCGCAGGTTCGTGAGCGCGCGCGAGAGATGCGTCTTGACGCTGCCCTCGCTGCAACGCATGGCGGTCGCGGTCGCGGCGACGTCGAGGCCTTCCCAGAGGCGCAGCAGGAACGCCTGGCGCTGCCGCAGCGGCAAGCCGCGCAGCGCCGCGTCGAGCGCGATCGAAGCCTCGCCGTCGGCAAGGCGCGCGAGCGGACCCGGCTCGCGCGGGTCCGGCGCCGCCGCGATCGCATCGTCTTCGTCGTCGCCGCGCGCATCGGCCGGGCGCGACCACCAGCGCCCGCGCACGCGCTGGCGGCGATGCCAGTCGTTGAGGCGGCTGTCGAGCACGCGCCAGAAGAGCGGCGGCCACTCGGCGCCGTCGTGCGTCCCGTAGTGGCGCACGAAGCCGAGCATTGCCTCCTGAACGAGATCGAGCGCTTCCTCGCGGTTGCCGGTGGCGAGCTCGGCCATGCGCAGCGCGCGCCGCTCGACGCCGCGCAGGAACGTCTCCAGCGCGCGCATTTCCTCGCCAGCGCTCCGTTCCATGCGGCCGTCGTCGAAGGCGGTCATCAGCGAGATCTGGGCGGCCATCGGTCGGGTTCGTCCGTCATCACCGCCAAAAACGCGCGAGCGCGCCTGCGGTTGACGCCGGGAGGGACCGTGCTCAAGTCCGAAGGCGCTTGTCAAGCCCGTTGTACACAGCCCGAGGGGTCCTGCCGCGGCTTCTCGCGTCCGCCGCGGCGAAACCCCGGAAATACGGATATGTCAATTCCAACTCGTTGATTCCGAAGCTGTATTACAGATTGATTAAAGATTCACCAAGCCAACTAACGGGGCTCAACGGTGCGCCCTCTAGACGCCATCCCACACGGTGATCCACAGACTTATCCACAACTCTTGTGGATAAGCAAAAAAAGCTCGCGGCAGCATATGGTTAATCGTTATTTCTGACGGTTTCGTGAGAAACAACGCGCAACCCGTCCCCAGTGGGCCGGGATTTTTTTCGACCGCCCGAAACTCTCGGGATTTTTCGCATGCGACGTTGGCGCAATCGCGGCGATGCGCGCACGCAACCGGCCATGCACCGCTACACTCGCGGCGCGCCATCGAGATGCCTCGCGTTCGATGAAACCGATTCTCCGCGTCGCCCTCGACGTTCCGCTCGACCGACTCTTCGACTATCGCACCGACGCTAGCAACGACGGCGATGTCGCCGCGCCCGGCTGTCGCGTGCTCGTGCCGTTCGGCCGTCGCGAAGTCGTCGGCATCGTCGTCGAACGTGCAGAGACGTCGGAACTTCCGCGCGACCGGCTGAAGCCCGCGACGCGCGTGCTCGATGCGGCGCCGCTCTTCGACGCGGAGCTGATGACGACGTTGCGCCGCGCCGCGCGCTACTACCAGCATCCGCTCGGCGAAGTGCTGCACACCGCGCTGCCGGCGGCCTTGCGCTCGCCGCGCGCGCTGCCGGCGCCGGTCGTGAGCGCGCTGGCGCTGACCGGCGACGGCGAGCGCGCACGCAACGATCCGAAGCGCCGCCGCGGCACGCGCATCGCCGCGCTGATCGACGCGCTTTCCGGCGGCCCGCTGCCGGTCGAGGAGCTCGACGCGATCCTTCCCGGCTGGCGCGCCGCCGCGCGCGCGGCGACGGAGCGCGGCTGGATCGAGCGCACGTCCGCGGCACCCCGGTCACGCGCGCCGGTCGCGGGACCGCCGCTCAACGACGAGCAGCGCACCGCCGCCGAAGCGATCGCGGGCGCGCGCGGCTTTTCGCCGTTCGTGCTCGACGGCGTGACCGGCAGCGGCAAGACCGAGGTCTATCTCGCCGCGATCGCCGACTGCCTCGCGCGCGGCCGGCAGGCGCTCGTGCTGCTGCCCGAGATTGCGCTGACGCCGCAGGCGCTGCGCCGCTTCCGCGAGCGGCTCGGCGTCGAGATCGCGGCGCTGCACTCCGGCCTCGGCGACGTCGAGCGCGCGCGCGCCTGGCTCGCCGTCGCGCAGGGCAAGGTCGACGTCGTCGTCGGCACGCGCTCGGCCGTGTTCGTGCCGTTGCCGCGCGCCGGGCTCGTCGTCGTCGACGAGGAGCACGACGCCTCGTACAAGCAGCAGGACGGCTTCCGCTATCACGCGCGCGATCTCGCCGTCCTGCGCGCGCAGGCACTCGACGTGCCGGTCGTGCTCGGCTCGGCGACGCCCTCGCTCGAGACGCTCGCCAACGTCGCCGCAGGCCGCTATCGCGCGCTCCGTCTCGCGCATCGCGCGGGGTTCGCGCAGCCGCCGGCGCTGCTGGTGATCGATCTGCGCCGTCAGCCGCTCCGGCACGGCCTCGCCCCCGCGACGCTCGATGCGATCGCCGCGACCGTCGCCCGCGGCGAGCAGGTGCTCGTGTTCAAGAACCGCCGCGGCTACGCACCGGTGCTGCTTTGCCACGACTGCGGCTGGAGCGCGCAGTGCCCGCGCTGCGAGCGCGCGCTGACGCTGCACCAGGCGAGCCGGCGCCTGATCTGCCATCACTGCGGTTTCCGGGAGGCGATCCCGCGCGCGTGCCCGACCTGCGAGGGGCTCGCGCTGCATCCGATGGGCCAGGGCACCGAGCGGCTCGAGGAAACGCTGCGCGCGCGCTTTCCGGACGTGCCGATCGTGCGCGTCGACCGCGACACGACGCGCGGCCGCCGTGCGCGCGATGCGCTGCTCGACGATCTGCCGTCGGCCGGCGCGCGCATTCTCGTCGGCACGCAGATGCTGGCGAAAGGCCACGACCTGCCGCACCTGACGCTCGTCGTCGTGGTCGGCGTCGACGAGGGGCTGCACAGCGTCGACTTCCGCGCCGGCGAGCGGCTCGGCCAGCTCGTCGTGCAGGTCGCCGGGCGCGCCGGCCGCGCCGAGCGGCCCGGCACGGTCATCCTGCAGACGCACGATCCGGAGCATCCGCTGCTCGCGGTGCTGCGCAACGGCGGCTATCGCGCGCTGTCGGCGAAACTGCTCGAGGAACGGCGCGACGCGGGCCTGCCGCCGTTCGCGCATTTCGCGCTGCTCCGCGCTGAAGCGAAGCAATCGGAAAAACTCGATGCGTTTCTCGCAGCGGCCGCCGCGGCGATCGACGACGGCCGCATCCTCGCGCACGGCCCGATGCCCGCGCCGATGCCGCGTCGCGCCGGCGTCCTGCGCGGGCAGCTGCTGATCGAAGCCGCGGAGCGCCCGGTGCTGCAGGAATTCCTGACCGGCTGGCTCGAGCGCGTGCGCGCCTTGCCCGAAGGCAAGGCGCTGCGCTGGTCGATCGACGTCGATCCGGTCGATCTGTACTGAGACACGACGAAGTCAGGCGTGAGAG
>DATFRS010000423.1:0-2462 GCA_035263065.1 Rhodanobacteraceae bacterium | reverse complement strand
CGTCGACGTCGAGCTCGAGCGGCGGCACCGGCATCACACTGACGTTCGAGACCGGCACCGATCCCGACATCGCGCAGGTGCAGGTGCAGAACAAGGTCGCGCTGGCGACGCCGCGCCTGCCGAGCGAGGTCGTGCAGCAGGGCGTCGTCGTCGCCAAGGCCAACGCGGGCTTCCTCGAGGTCGTCGCGCTCCGCTCGACGAATCCCGCGATCGACCGCAACGCGCTGAACGACATCGTCGGCTCGCGCGTGCTCGACCAGATCTCGCGCATTCCCGGTGTCGGCTCGACGCAGCAGTTCGGCTCCGAGTACGCGATGAACATCTGGCTCGACCCGGACAAGCTGCACGGCTACGGGCTCTCGGCCAGGGACGCGCTGAACGCGGTGCGCGCGCAGAACGTGCAGTTCGCCGCCGGCACGATCGGCGGCCAGCCCGCGCTGCCCGAGCAGGGCTTCACGGCGACGGTCTCGGCCGAAGGCCGCTTCTCCTCGCCGGACCAGTTCGAGAACATCATCCTGCGCGCGAATCCCGATGGCACCACCGTGCGCCTCAAGGACGTCGCGCGCGTCGGCTTCGGCGCGTTCACCTACGGCTTCGACACGCAGTGGAACGGCAAGCCGACCGGCGCGTTCGCGATCCAGCTCCTGCCCGGCGCGAACGCGCTGCAGGTCGCGAACTTCGTGCGCGCGAAGATGGACGAGCTGCAGCCGAGCTTCCCGTCGGGCGTCACCTGGTTCACGCCGTACGACTCGACGACGTTCGTCAAGATCTCGATCCGGGAAGTCGTCAAGACGCTGATCGAGGCGATCGGCCTCGTCTTCCTGGTCATGCTGATCTTCCTGCAGAACTTCCGCGCGACGATCATCCCGACGCTGGTGATCCCGGTCGCGCTGCTCGGCACGTTCCTCGGCATGTCGATCATCGGCTTCACGATCAACCAGCTGACGCTGTTCGGCATGGTGCTGGCGATCGGCATCGTCGTCGACGACGCGATCGTCGTCATCGAGAACGTCGAGCGCATCATGTCCGAGGAAGGGCTCTCGCCGGTCGAGGCGACGATCAAGGCGATGGGCCAGATCACCGGCGCGGTCGTCGCGATCACGGTCGTGCTCGCCGCGGTGTTCATCCCGAGCGCGCTGCAGTCCGGCACGGCCGGCGCGATCTACAAGCAGTTCGCGATCACGATCGCGATGGCGATGCTGTTCTCGGCGTTCCTCGCTCTCGGCTTCACGCCGGCGCTCTGCGCGACGATCCTGAAGCCCCACGACCACGAAAGCCGCAACTTCGTGTTCCGCTGGTTCAACAGTGCGTTCAACTGGGTGCGCAAGACCTACGTCGGCCACATCGGCAGCGCGGTCACGCACGCGCCGCGCTGGATGATCCTCTTCGTCGTCATCGCGGTGCTGTGCGGCTGGCTCTTCACGCGGCTCCCCGGCAGCTTCCTGCCCGAGGAGGACCAGGGCTACGCGCTCGCGATCGTCCAGCTGCCGCCCGGCGCGACGTTCCAGCGCACGGCCGCCGTCATGAACGACGTGCAGGCCGTCATGGAGAAGCAGGAAGGCTTCGAAGGCATGATGCGCATCATCGGCTTCAGCTTCATCGGCCAGGGCGAGAACGTCGGCATGGCGTTCGTGCGCCTGAAGCCGTGGGACGACCGCGACGTCAACGCCGCGCAGTTCATCCAGAAGGCGAACGGCGCCGTGCGCTCGATCCGCGACGCGCAGATCTTCGTCGTCAACCTGCCGACCGTGCGCGGCCTCAGCCAGTTCGGCGGCTTCGACATGTACCTGCAGGATCGCGCGGGCCAGGGCCGCACCGCGCTCGCCGGCGCACGCGACGCGCTGGTCGCGTCGGCGGCGAAGAACGCAACGCTGACCAACGTGCGTCCGAACACGCTCGACGACGCACCGCAGCTGCAGCTCGCGGTCGATCGCGTGCAGGCGCAGTCGATGGGGCTCTCGGTGAGCGATGTCTTCACGGCGATCCAGCTGATGTTCGCGCCGGTCTACGTCGACGACTTCTTCTACCAGGGCCGCGTCAAGCGCGTGACGATGCAGGCCGACGCGCCGTTCCGCATGAGCCCCGACGCGCTCGACCACTTCTACACGCCGAGCTCGCTCGCCGGCGCGACGCAGGACGCGATGATTCCGCTATCGAACGTCGTCAAGGCGAACTGGTTCACCGGCTCGCCGTCGCTGACGCGCTACAACGGCTACTCGGCGGTCGAGATCGTCGGCTCGCCGTCGCCGGGCAAGAGCTCCGGCGAAGCGATGGACGCGCTCGCGAACATCGTCGCGAAGGATCTCCCGGGCGGCTTCGGCTTCGACTGGACCGGCCAGTCGTATCAGGAAATCCTCTCGGGCAACGCCGCGACGCTGCTGCTCGTGCTGTCGATCATCGTCGTGTTCCTCTGCCTCGCGGCGCTCTACGAGAGCTGGTCGATCCCGGTCGCGGTGCTGCTC
>DATFRS010000422.1:0-2045 GCA_035263065.1 Rhodanobacteraceae bacterium | reverse complement strand
ACCGAGAAGCTGCCGCCATCGCGCGCGTGCTCGACGTTGTAGACGATCGGATGCGCGATGTCGCCGGCGCGCAGGAAGTACGCGTGCAGCGAATGCGCGCTGCGCTCCGGCACGACCGTCTGGTGCGCCGCCGACAGCGCCTGCCCGAGCACCTGCCCGCCGAACACGCGGTGCGTGCCGATGTCGCGGCTCTCGCCGCGGAACAGGTTGTCCTCGAGCCGTTCGAGGCGGAGCAGGGCGACGAGTTCGTCGACGAGGGCGTCGGTCATGGAGCGCGATTCCTTGAGTGATCAGTCTTTCGGCTGCAGGCGTTCGAGGCCCGAGTCCTCGAGCACCTGGTCCCACGGAAACAGCGGACCGGGATCCTGACGGCGCGGCAACAGCGTCGACGGATCGTCGCTCGCCGGCTCGAGCCGCCGGTCGAGATCCTCGTGCCCTGCGATCCAGTGGAGGTTCGGCAGTTCGTTCTTCAGCTTGCCGAGCAGCGCGCGCAGCGCGTCGATCTGCTCCTGCGTGTACGGCTCGGTGAACGCCTGGTGGCGCGTGTCGTTCCAATACGGATAGCGGCCGCGATTGACGAGCTCGATGCCGATCGAGCGCGCGTTGTAGCCGAACGT
The DNA here is from genome assembly GCA_035263065.1 of Rhodanobacteraceae bacterium. GTDB lineage: Bacteria > Pseudomonadota > Gammaproteobacteria > Xanthomonadales > Rhodanobacteraceae > Dokdonella_A. Next base: position 1,428 of record DATFRS010000422.1, on the reverse strand, counting down.
CTGGTTGGCGACGCGCGTGTCGGCGACGAAGCGGAACACCGCGCCGTCGCGATCGACGTAGTAGTGGCCGCTGTTGCCGGTGCCCTTCTCGGCGTAGCGCACCTTCTCGCCGAACTCGCGCGCGAGCCTCATGTCGGGAAGCTCGGTGCAATGCACGACGACGAGATCGACCGCGCCCGGCGGGCGCTCGTCGAGCCGCGCCTCGTACGGCAGCGGCCAGTCCTGGATCACGATCGGGGCAGGCATGCGCGAAAGTGTCGCATGCGCGGCGCTCGCCGCGAAGACGGTGCGCGACGAGGTGCTACGATCCTCGAATGAAGGGCACGGTCATCCTCTCCCACGGTCTCGAAAGCGGCCCGAACGCAACCAAGGTGTCGGCGCTCGCGCGCGTCGCCGACGTGCTCGGCTGGCAGAGCGTCCGCCCCGACTATCTCGACATCGACGCGCGCAAGGACGCCCGCGCGATCGACGCGCGCATCGCGCGCGTGCTCGCGAACACGCCGAACGAAGGGCGCGTCGTCTTCGGCGGATCGAGCATGGGTGCGTTCGTGTCGGGTTTCGCTTCGCTCGAGCGCGAGGCCGCGGGCCTGTTCCTGCTCGCGCTGCCGCTCGAGATTCCGGGCTACTGGAGGCGCTTCTCGGCCGGCGCGGGCCGCATCGCGATGGTGCACGGCTGGAACGACGAGCTTTGCCCGGTCGATGCCGCGATCGATTTCGCGCGCGCGCGCGGCGCTTCGCTGCATCTCGTCGACGACGATCACCGGCTCGGCGCGCACGTCGGCTTCTGCGCCGAGATGTTCCACCGCTTCCTCGTGGGCCTGGACTGAAGTGACGGCGACGCGCGCGTACTTCGCCACCTGCGCGAAAGGCCTCGAGTATCTGTTGCGCGACGAGCTCGCGACACTCGGCGCCGCCGACGTGCACGAGAAGCTCGCCGGCGTCGCGTTCGCGGGCGATCTTCGCATCGGCTATCGCGCGTGCCTCGGATCGAGGCTCGCGAGCCGCATCCTGATGCCGCTCGCCGAATTCGAGGCGAACGACGCGGACGCGCTCTACGCCGGCGTGCGCGGCATCGACTGGTCGCAGCATCTCGCCGTCGACGGCACGCTCGCGGTCGACGCGGTCAGCGGCGCGAGCACGCTGAGCCATACGCAGTTCATCGCGCTGCGCGTCAAGGATGCGATCGTCGACCAGTTCCGCGACGCGACCGGAGAGCGCCCGAACGTCGACGTCGAAGAGCCGTCGGTGCGCGTCAATGTGCGGCTGCATCGCAACGTCGCGACGGTGTCGCTCGATCTCTCCGGCACGCCGCTGCACCGGCGCGGCTGGCGCCGCGGGCAGGGCGAGGCGCCGCTGAAGGAGCATCTCGCGGCCGCGATGCTGCTGCGCGGCGGCTGGCCCGAGGTGTTCGCGAAAGGAGGTGCGCTC
>DATFRS010000421.1:0-2321 GCA_035263065.1 Rhodanobacteraceae bacterium | reverse complement strand
CGCGCCTGCTAGGCTATTGAGCCCGGCCGCCGCGACCACAAATCGGGCGGACGCGGGATTCGAAACGGGACATACGCATGTCTTCACGTGAAAACACCTTGCGCGCCATGCCGGACGTCGCCGGCCGGGCCGAGGCCGGGCTCAGCGGCCGGCTCGAGCGCGTCGGCATGGACGAGATCGAGCTGCCGGTGCTGATCGCCAGCGCCGACGGCACGACCGAGCGCTTCCGCGCCCGCGTCGCCGCGTTCGTCGATCTCGGCGACGCCGAGGCGCGCGGCATCCACATGTCGCGGCTGTACCTGCATCTCGATCGCCATCTTTCGGCCGAGCCGCTGACGCCGTGCTCGCTGCGCCGGGTCCTGCGCGATTTCCTCGAATCGCACGCGGCGCTGTCGACGCGCGCCGAGGTGCGCGTGCGCTTCGATCACCTCGTGCGGCGCGAGTCGCTGGCGAGCGGCAACACGGGCTGGCGCGCCTATCCGGTCGAGATCGCCGCGACGCTCGATGCGGCGGGCTTCAACGCCGAGCTCGCGGTCGACGTGCAGTATTCGAGCACGTGTCCCGCGTCGGCCGCGCTGGCGCGCCAGCTGATCCAGGAACGTTTTGCCGCCGACTTCGCCGACCATCGCACGATCGACCGCGATGCGGTGCTCGCGTGGCTCGGCAGCGAAGCCGGCATCGTCGCGACGCCGCACAGCCAGCGCAGCACGGCCGCGGTGCGCGTGCGGCTCGCGCACGGTTTCGATTTCCCGATCGTCGCGCTGATCGATCTCGTCGAGGACGCGCTGAGGACGCCGGTGCAGGCCGCCGTGAAGCGCGAGGACGAGCAGGCCTTCGCGCTCGCGAACGGCCAGAACCTGATGTTCTGCGAGGACGCGGCGCGGCGCATGCAGCGCGCGCTCGACGCGGACGAGCGCGTCGTCGATTTCCGCGTGCGCGCAACGCACCACGAAAGCCTGCATCCGCACGATGCGGTCGCGGTCGCGACTAAAGGTGTCGACGGCGGCTTCACCGCGGACGCATGACGGCGATTCGCGATGCGACGCGCGAGGACTTCGAAGCGATCCTCGCGCTCAACGCTGAATCGGTTCACTTCCTGAGCCCGCTGACACCGGAGCGCCTCGACGCGTTGCACCGTGCGGCGGCATATCACAAGGTCGTCGAGGCGAACGGCGAAATCGCGGCGTTCCTGCTCGCGTTCCGCGAAGGGGCGCCGTACGACAGCCCGAATTATCTCTGGTTCGCCGACCGCTATCCCACGTTCCTCTACGTCGATCGCATCGTCGTCGCGCCGGCGCATCGCGGCGAAGGGTTGGGCGTCGTGCTGTACGACGACATCGCCGCGTTCGCCGCGAAGAGCGGCGTGCCGTGGCTGACCTGCGAGTTCGACATCGAGCCGCCGAATCCGGCGTCGGAGCGGTTCCACACGCGCATGGGCTTCGCCGAGGTCGGCACGCAGTGGCTCGGCGGCGGCAAGAAGCGCGTGTCGCTGCAGGCGAAGGCGATTCCCTAGTGCGGCGGTTCGACGAGCAGCAGCGGGTCGAGGCGCACGTCGAACCAATTCATGCCCCAATGCAGATGCGGCCCCGTCGCGCGGCCGGTCATGCCGACGGCGCCGATGACCTGGCCTTGCTCGACCTTGTCGCCGACCTTGACGTCGACGCGCGACATGTGCAGGAAGTTCGAGCTGACGCCGTGCCCGTGGTCGATCAGCACGGTGCCGCCAGTGAGATAGAGGCTCGCGTCGGCGAACGTGACGACGCCGCTCGCCGGCGCCTTGATCGGCGTGCCCTGCGGCACCGCGATGTCCATGCCGGGATGCGGCGACTTCGGCACGTCCTTGCCCTTGACGACGTAGACGCGCTGGCTGCCGAAGCGCCCGCTGATGCGGCCCTCGACCGGCCACTGGAACGCCTCGAGGAAATCCTCGCGCGCATCGTCGCGCTGCCGCGCCGCGACGACGCGCGCCTGCTCGCGCTTGATGCGCTCGGCGATGTCGGGCGGCGGCTCGACCGTCTCCGGCGGCACGCCTTCGATGCGCTCGACCGGCCAGTCGCGCGGCGTGACTTTGATCGCGATGCGCGCGCGATGGCCGCTCCGGTCGCGGACGTCGACTTCGATCGGGCCTTTCTCGTCGCGGCCGACGCCGAACACGACGTCGCCTTCCGGGGTGACCGCGAGCTCGCGGTCGGCGTAGCGGGCGTGGCTGCCGGGCGGGAGCTTGCCGATGACGAGGGCACCTTGGGAGACGGAGGTGGGGAAGGTGGCTCTGTCTTCCGCTGCGATCGCGTGCGACGTCGTCGCGATCGAGAAAAGCATCG
>DATFRS010000420.1:0-2001 GCA_035263065.1 Rhodanobacteraceae bacterium | reverse complement strand
TGGATGCGGTACGGCCCGACGATCGCGCCGATCGGCTTGCCGAGCTGGAACGGCGAGCGCCCGGCATAGGCGCCGACATTGTCGAGCGCGCGCATTTTCATCGAGCGGATCAGGCCCGTCTCGTCGAACGCGACCTCGACGTCGAAATTGCGCTCGGGGCCGTGGCCGTCGCCGGCGCGCATGTTCTCCAGCCGGTCCTCGACCAGCCGCACCGGGAAGCCGAGGCGGCGCGAGAGGTAGCCGACCAGCACCGCGTGCTTGATGCCGCGCTTGACGCCGTAGCTGCCGCCGACGTCAACGTCGTTGTGCACGCGCACCGACGACCCCGGCAGCTTGAGCGCAAGCGCAACCTGATCGGGAAAACGCGGCATCTGGACCGAAGCGTAAACATCGAGGACCTCGCGCCAAGGATCCCAGCTCGCGAGCACCGCGAAGGTCTCGATCGGCACGGTCGAGCTGCGGCCCCACTTGAGGCGGAGCGACAGGCGATCCGGGCTTTCGGCAAAATCCTTCTCGACCTCGCCCCAGACGAAGGTGCGGTCGAGCAGCACGTTGGAGCCGTGATCCGTGTGCACGATCGGGCTGTTGGCCGCGTAGGCGGCTTCGCCGTCGAGCACGAACGGCAGCGGCTGGTAGTCCACCCGCACCAGCTCGGCGGCGTCTTCAGCGAGCGCGCGCGTTTCTGCGACCACGGCCGCCACCCATTCGCCGGCGTAGCGCGCGACGTCGACGGCGAGCGGACGCCGCGGCACCTTCGGGGTGTCGAGGCCCGCCAGCAGCGGCTGCGTCGCTGCAGCGAGCTCGCGGCCGTCGAGCACGTAATGCACGCCGGGCACGGCCAGCGCTTCCGCGTTGTCGATTGCAAGGATGCGCGCGGCGGGGTGCGGACACGTCACCAGCGCCACGTGCCGCGCGCCCGCCGCGGCGATATCGGCGGCGAAGCGGCCTTTGCCGACGACGAAGCGTCGATCCTCGCGGACGCGGCGATCGGTCGATACGAAACGGAAAGTGCTCATGGCTTGCGCACCGGCTGGTTCAAGCCGCGCATGCGCTCGGCGGCGAGGGCGATCGCCTCGACGATTTGCGCGTAGCCGGTACAGCGGCAGATATTGGCGGAAATGGCGTCGACGATGTCCGCGCGCGTCGGGGCCGGGTTGTCGGCCAGCAGCGCATGGGCGGTGAGGATCATCGCCGGCGTGCAATAGCCGCATTGCATGCCGTGCGTCTCGCAGAAAGCGTCTTGAATGGGCGAGAGTTCGCCCGGTCCCGGCGCCACGCCTTCGATGGTCGTGATGGCGTATCCGTCGGCCTGAACGGCGAACATCAGGCAGGAACGCGCCGGAGCGCCGTCGATAAGCACGGTGCAGGCGCCGCATACCCCGTGCTCACAACCGGCGTGCGCTCCGGTCAGCAACAAGCGTTCGCGCAGGCAATCGAGCAGGCTCATGCGCGGCTCGACCTCGACCGTGCGCGTCTCTCCGTTGACGGTCAATTCAACGCGCATGCGCGCCCTCAGCGGCTCGATAGGCATCGGTGATCGCGCGCACGGCAAGGCTTGTCGCGGCGCGCCGGCGATAGTCGGCGGAAGCGTGCAGGTCGGAGAGTGGCTCGATGTCCGCGAGCGCGGCGCGCACGGCCTCGCGCGCCACGACTGGCACAACGCGCGTCCCTTCGAGCGCCTTGGCCACCGAATCGAGCCGCAGCGGGCAGGCCGTCACCGCACCGACGCCCAGCGCCAGACGCCGGCAAATGCCGGCTTCGTCGAGCGCAATCTGCGCCGCGGCCGAGGCGAAGGCAAAGTCGCTCCTGCGTGCGCTGACCTCGTGAAAGCCCACGCCGATGCGCGCATCGCGCCAGCGTGGAAAGCAGACGGCGGTGAGGCAGGCGGCCGCGGGCAACGCCGTCATCATCGGCCCGATGAAGAAATCGGACGCCGCAATTTCCACACTCGCGGCGCCTTGGCGATAGGTGAGCGTCGCACCGAGCGTGACCGCGACGAGG
>DATFRS010000419.1:0-12370 GCA_035263065.1 Rhodanobacteraceae bacterium | reverse complement strand
TCGTCGGCATGCCGCCGATGCGCTACCTCACCGACTGGCGCATGCAGCTCGCGGCGAACCAGCTCCTGACCGGCAGCGAGAACGTCGCCGTCATCGCGCATCGCGTCGGCTACGAATCCGAGGCAGCCTTCAGCCGTGTGTTCAAGAAGCGCGTCGGCGCGTCGCCCAGCGCATGGCGGCAGCGCGGCAGCGGGTAGCGCGCGCGACGGCCCGGTAAGATGCGCCGCCCCCACCGCGCGACGACGCCATGACCGACACCGACGACGCCTTCTGGATGACGCGCGCGCTCGACCTCGCGCGGCACGCCGAAGCGGCCGAAGGCGAAGTGCCCGTCGGCGCGGTGCTGGTGCTCGACGGCAGGCTCGTCGGCGAAGGCTGGAACCGCAATATCGCGGCGTCGGATCCGACCGCGCACGCCGAAGTGCTGGCGCTGCGCGACGCGGGACGCCGGCTCGGCAACTACCGCTTCCCCGGCGCCGAGCTCTACGTGACGCTCGAGCCGTGTGCGATGTGCGCGGGCGCGATCGTGCACGCGCGGATCGCGCGCGTGATCTTCGGCGCGCGCGATCCGAAGACCGGCGCCGCCGGCAGCGTGTTCGACCTGCTGCAGCACGAGCGGCACAACCACCGCGTCGCCGTCGCCGAGGGCGTCCTCGGCGAGGAGGCCGGCGCGTTGCTCAAGGGATTTTTCCGCGCGCGACGCTGAGCGCCGCGCCGTCCGCGTCAGGCGGCGGCCGAAGCGCCGTTCACCGGCATCGCGCCGCGCCAGCGGCAGACGAGCTCCGGCGCATAGTGCGTCCAGCGCGAACGGAAGCCGTCCTCGGCAAAGATGCCGACGATCGGGCATTCGCGCGCCGTCAGCATGAACTCGACCGGCTGGCCCTTGACGGGCAGCGCGGAGTCGGTGCTGATCCAGGTCGTTTCGTGCCGCTCTACCGAAGCCATGCCCATGTCCCTGTTCGATTCGATCGCGGCGGCTTGCCGTTGTCCCGCTGGCGACCCTCGTTCATCTACAGGCAAGTTTCGGTCCATCTGCGCCGGCGCGCGCTGCACGCGGGGGAGGGCAGGGCGGCGAGCAATTTCGACGCAGCGTCGCGAAGAATTTGCACGCCCGCGTGACACCGCGGGGACACGCCGAAAATGGCACATCGCTTGCTTCGATGCGTGCACTTCGGTGCATACCGGGAAGGCAGGGAACGCATGAGCCAGGTCGTCTTCGTCGTCGAGCCGGAATCGCACACCGGCACACGCTGGCACATCCGCCAGAGCGGCAGCATCCGCGCGACCTACGACTCGCGCGCACAGGCGATCGTCGACGCGCGCCAGCTCGCGGCGTTCGAGAACGAGCTGCGCGGACGCAGCGCGATCGTGCGCGTCTTCGATGCGCGGCGGCGGATCATGGAGGACCTCGTCTCCGATCTCGCGCGGCCGCTGCATGCCGCGCCGGCCGTGCCGGAGCACGCGGCGCGGCGCGGGGGGACGAAATTCCTGTTGCGCTGAAAAAGACCGTGTCGATCGTCGCTCTGCGGCGCTCGGCTCGGCGCTGCCGCGCGTGTCCGTTGTGGAAGCCCGCGACGCAGACCGTGTTCGGCGAGGGTCCCGACGACGCGCGCATCATGCTGATCGGCGAGCAGGCCGGCGACCGCGAGGATCTCGAAGGTGCGCCGTTCGTCGGGCCTGCGGGACGCCTGCTCGACCAGGCGCTCGCCGACGTGGGCATCGAACGCAAGCGCCTTTACGTCACGAACGTCATCAAGCACTTCAAGTTCGAGATGCGCGGAAAGCGCCGGCTGCACAAGCGCGCCAACGCCGCCGAGATCGAGGCGTGCCTGCGCTGGCTCGACGCCGAGATCGAGGCGATCGCGCCGCGCTACGTCGTCTGCCTCGGTGCGATGGCGGCGCGCGTGATTTTCGGATCGGCATTCAAGCTGATGCAGATGCGCGGTGAATGGCGGCCGCTCGGCGGCGATCGCTGGGGCCTCGCCACCGCGCATCCGTCGGCCGTGCTGCGCGCGCGGATCGGCGGCGGCTACGACGCAGCGTACCGGGCGCTCGTCGCCGACCTCGGCATGCTCGAGCGCCTGCCCGCGCGAAAAACTGTCGCACGCAAGGGAAAGTAATTCTTCGCCGGCCGCGGGAAAACGCAGTGCGAGCGCGGCGCTCCACCGTGGCACGCTGCTTGCTCCTGCAGGCGATGTCGGCTGATCTCCCCAAGGCGATGACGTCCTTCTCGCCGCTACCGACATTCCGGGCTGCTCCTTGAGCGGCCCTTTTTTTTGACGCCGCGAAGCGCGGCATCGCACGGCGATTCGAGGTCCGACGCAGCGGATCCGGTGAGTGACTTTTTCCTCGACGAGGAATTTTTTGCCGCCTGCGATCGCCGCGACAAGGCCTGCGGCACGCCGTGGCGAAGGGGCGAGCTCTGGCATGTGCCTTGCTCGCCGACTGCTGGCTGAATCCGCGTCGACCCCCGCGGAATCGGCGACGCCTCCACCCATTTTTTCAAGAGGAAGTCATCATGAGTGATCGAGACAACGCCAAGCCCCGCGGTCGCGGCTTCGCTTCGATGGACGCAGAAAAACAGAGAAGCATCGCGAGCCTGGGCGGACGCGCTGCCCATCAGCAGGGAACGGCCCACGAATTCTCGTCCGAAGAAGCGCGCGAGGCGGGTCGGAAGGGGGGAGAGGCAGTAAGCGCCAATCGCGCCCACATGGCGGCGATCGGCCGCAAGGGCGGCGAAGCGAGCCATCGCGGTTCCGCGCAGCGTCATCTCCTCCCGGCCGAACAGGCGCCGGTCGTCGCGCCGCGCATGCCGCTCGTGCGCGACAGCGAGACCCGCGAGCAGGCCGCGCAGCTCTGAACCGACGAGCTCGTGCCGGGAGCCGCGCGCCGCGCGCGCTCCCGGTCGGGCGAACGATACGAGCGCCGCCGCACGGCGGCGCCCGCAACGATGCCGGTCACGAATCTCCGCTGCGCCGCGTGCGGCGCCGAATTCATCGACAGCCGCAGCGAGCTCGTCGAGCACGACGAGGCGATCTGCCCGCGCTGCGGTGCGCGCAACGAATTCACGCGCGAGTTCGCCGACGCGCATCGCCTGGCCGGCGTCGAGCCGGGCGACGCGAGCACGCCGGCGCACAGCGAGCCCGAAGTCAAAAAGCCATCGTAGATCGAGCGTGCCATGCAAGTGACGCACTCCCAGGCAATGCAATCGCCGCGGCTGCTGGACGAATATCCGCCGGCCGCTATCATTCCGCCGATGGACGATGACTCGCTGCCGGATGCCGTGCCCAACCCGCAGCGCGCTCGCGATCCGCACGCGCTCGCGACGACGCTCGGACAACTCGCCGCGCAGGTCGCGCACGACGTCAACAACGTTCTCGCCGTCGCGCTGACCAGCGTCGAGATGGCGATGCGGATCAACGATCCGGCAAAGGCCAACGTCTTCCTCGCCAACGCGCTGAAGGTCATCGGCCGCGGCCGCACGCTGACCGACCGCCTCGCGGCGGCGGCCTACGCGTGCGAGTCGCCGACGACGCTCGACGCGCACGTCGTGATCGCGCGCGTCTGCCACGAGGATCCCGGCGCGCGCGGCGCGCCGCGCATCGAGCTCCACTGCGATGCCGAGCGCTCGTCGATCCGCGTCGACGCGACGTTCTTCGAGGAAGCGCTGCGCAACCTCGTCGCCAACGCGCGCGAGGCGGGCGGCGGCACGATCGCCGTGTCGACGCGCAATGCGCCCGGCAGCGAGCTGCGCGCCGAATCCGGACGCGACTATCTCGTCGTCAGCGTGCATGACGACGGCGAGGGCTTCAGCGAGGACGTCCGCAACCAGGCGTTCGATCTCTTCTTCGGCACACGGAGCAACGCGGCCGGACGCGGCGTCGGTCTTGCGCAGGTGAAGGACGCCGTGCGCCGTGCGGGCGGCATCGCAACGATCGACAGCACGCGCGCCGACGGCACGACGGTCATGCTCGCGATTCCGCTCGCAAGCTAGCACAGGAGCAGTCACATGCCCGAGCAGGACACTCTCGAACGGGCCGAGCGCGACAAGCGCGAAGGCAAGGCGCCGAGCACGCAGGCCGGCGAATTTGTGCGCGAGGAAATCGAGCACGTGCGCGAAGGCAAGCACGGCGCGCGCTCGACCAAGCAGGCGATCGCGATCGGCCTCTCGAAGGCGCGTCGCGCCGGCGTCGATCTGCCGCCGCCGAAGAAAGGCTCGGCGAAGACGCGCAAGAGCGCCAAGCGCGCGTACGCCGCGGGTCATTCCGCCGCGAAGAAGCGCAAGCGGCCGTCGGCGAAGCGCTCGCGTGCGATCACGAAGGCCCTGAAGCGCGAAGGCCGCGCGGCCGCGTCGCGCAAGGCGCTGTCGAAGCAGGCGCGGACGGCAGCACGCAAGCGCAGCCCGGCGAGCCGTTCCGCGGCAGCCAAAAAGGCGGCCCGCACGCGCGCGCGCAAGTCGCGCTGACCGCCGCTGCGGCGTCCCTGCGTCGTCGAGCGATCGCCGTTCAGGCGATCGTGACTACGCTCGCGTTCGTCAGCCGACGTCGAGGAGAACGCCATGGCACGACCGATCTGGACCGGGACCCTGTCGTTCGGCCTCCTCAACGTGCCGATCCGCCTGATGGCCGGCGAGAAGCGCTCGGACCTGCATTTCCGCATGCTCGACAGCCGCGACAACGCGCCGATCCGCTACGAGCGCGTCAACAGCGAGACCGGCGAGGAAGTGCCGTGGCAGGACATCGTCAAGGCCTTCGAATACCGCAAGGGCAGCTACGTCGTGCTGGAGGAAGGGGACCTGCGCGCCGCGGCGCCGGAAACGCACGAAACGGTCGAGATCGCCGCCTTCGTCGACGCCGCGTCGATCACGCCCGACTACTTCGAGAAGCCCTACGTCCTCGTGCCCGGCAAGAAGGCCGAGAAAGGCTACGTGCTGCTGCGCGAGACGCTCGCCGAGACCGGCAAGATCGGTATCGCGCGCGTCGTGATCCGCACCAAGGAGTATCTCTCGGCGGTGATCGTCAAGGACGACGCGCTGATCCTGATGCTGCTGCGCTATCCGGAGGAGCTCGTCGATCTCAAGGACTTCGAGATCCCGAGCGGCAACGCCGCCGCGCATCGCGTTACCAAGCGCGAGGTCGACATGGCGCGCCAGCTCATCGACGCGATGGCGATGAAGTGGAAGCCGTCGGACTACCGCGACGAATTCAGCGACCGCCTGCACAAGGTCATCGCGAAGCGCATGAAGAGCAAGGGCCTCGTCACGCCGCCGGCGGAGGAGGCCGAGCCGGCCGAGGCGACGACCAACGTCGTCGACTTCATGGAGCTCCTGCGCAAGAGCATCGCGTCGAACAAGCGCTCGCCCGCCGGCAAGAAGGCGCGCGCGGCGCCGGCCAAATCGGCGCGGACGAAGAGCGCGCGGAAGACGACCCGAAAGCGCGGCAGGAAATCGGCCTAGCCAAAAAAGCGAGGCCGCGCTGGGCGGCCTCGCTGCATTCACCGGGTCGCGACGGTCAGTGCGACTGGCACTTCATGTATTCCTTTTCCGTGATCTTGCCGTCCCGATCCTTGTCGCAGTTCGCGAAGTTGTGCGCGAGCCAGCTGTTCGGCTGCGCATCGTCCTTCGTGAGATAGCCCTTGTCGTGGCCCTTGATCGTGCTCCACTCGCCGCCGCTCGAGCCCTGCATCATCAGGGGATCGGTCTTCTGCTCGTTCATTTCCTGCTTCGCCTGATCCGACGTCGGCGGCGTTTCCTGCGCGGACGCGGCCCCGGCGAACCCGAGCGCGGACGCGAGGAGGAGATTCATCGAAACGATCTGACGGAGTTTCATACGTGGCCCTCGCTGTGACGGAAATCGTCGCGACCCAGCGTGAGCGCTGCCCGATGACCCGCACATGAAACGCTCCGCCTGCGGATAAGCGCCATTCATCGCGCCGGCGCACTCATCCGTTCAGCGCTCGAAATGCATACGGTCGAGACCGCTCAGCCGCGAGTCATTCGTGCGAGGCGCGGGCAACGTATCTTCGCGTATCCGCTCGCATCGACCATGCGCTCACAGGGGAGAGGGCGTGCAAGGGTAGCGGTGTTTTCTCTCGTCGACGCACGCCGAGCGTTGGCTCGGCGCGTCCATTGCAGCTAGGAGCGGCGATGTCCGGGCACGTTTCGATTCCTGCGCCGAGCGTGCGCATCGCGCGGTGGCAGGCATGATCGCGCACGATCCCCGCAACGGCGTCGACCTCGGCGCACAGATCCATTCGTTCGCTTCGGTGCTGCGCGGCGCCGCGCGACAGCCGCTCGGCTGGCGCATCGATCTCGAGAATGCGACCGGCCGCGATTCGCTCGACACGACGCAGTTCAAGGCGGCGCTCCTGAATCTCGTCCTCAATGCGCGCGAGGCGAACGCGGACGCGGCGGAGCTCACGCTGTCGGCCTGCAACGTCGAGCTGGCCGAGAATGCCGACGTCGCGCCGAGGCCCGTCCCAGGACGCTACGCGGCGATCACGCTGACCGACCGCAACATGACGCCCGACGCCGCGCGGCACATGCTCGAGCCGTTCGCCGGCAGCAAGGAGCTGCGGCACGGAACCGGACTCGGGCTGAGCCAGGTCTACGGCTTCGCCAGTCAGAGCGGCGGCGCGGTCGGTATCACCAGCGTCGCCGGACAAGGCACCAGCGTCACGATCTATCTGCCGCTCGCTGCGGCATTGGCCGACGGAGCCGGGACGATCCAGGGAGAGAAGAGGTCCGGCACGGATCCCGGTCAGGAGCCTGTTTCCGGCTGAGGCGGGGTCGCCTCGCAGGTCCCATATATTATTTTACATAATAGACATTGCACACAGAACGAAGGATTCCAAGGCGGCGCGGAATGGCTTCGACAGCATCGCCGCCAGCGCCCACGGCCGCTCCTCCTTCGCCTGTGTCTGCCGCACGCAGTCCACGGCAGACCTCAGCGCCACCACGCTCGGGTATCGCTGCCTCGCATCCGCAGACGTCGCGCGCGCAATGATCGCATCCAGCGTCGCGGTGCCGTCCGTCATCACGAGCGCACGCAGCAACACGCCGAGCTGATACACGTCCGACCTCGCGGTCACGACATCGCCGGCGTGCTGCTCGGGACTCGCATAGCCCGGCGTCATCGCGCGGTGTCCACGCGAAGCCAGCCCGGCCTCAGAGCTTGCAATCCCGAAATCGAGCAGCCGCGGCCGGCCGGTCTCGTCGACGAGCAAGTTGTCGGGCTTGATGTCGCCGTGGATCAGGCGGCGGCCGTGCGCGTACTCGATCGCATCGCAGACCGCCTCGAACAGCCTCAGACGCTCGTCGAGCGGCAACCTGCGGTTGCGGACGTACGCGTCGATGCGCTCGCCGAACACCGGTTCCATCGCGAACCAGAGGCGTCCGCAGGCCGTCTCGCCGCCGTCGATGAGCTGCACGATCGCCGGATGCCGGAGCCGCGCGAGGATCTGCCGCTCGCGCCGGAACGGCTCCGTGAGGCTCTCTTCGCGCCGGACGATCTTGAGCGCGACCTGCTGCTCGAAATGCCCGTCGGCGCGATCGGCGAGATACACGGATGCGCTGCCGCCGCGACCGATCAGCGGGCCGATCGACCAGTCGCCGATGCGCGTGCCCGGCGACAGCAGTGCGTCCTCGGGTCCATCCTCCACGAGGCGCGAGAACAGGCGCCCCGACAGCGCGCCGGCGGCCGGCAGCGCTCCGGCATCGGGCACGAAGTCGGCGACGGCCTCGAGCCGCCGCGTATACGTTTCTGGTTCGAGCGCTCCCATCGGCACACCCCGATCGAAGTCCGCGTCGCTGCGGGCGGATGCCTCGCGGGCCGGACACGAATCCCAATGGTCGACGACGCCGAAACCGTACACGGCGCTCAAACTCTAGGCATGACCGGAAAATTCCTTTATCATTCCATGTTTACCCGCATTCCGATCCGCCCCGAGGCATCCCATGAAAGTGCTTTCGTCCCTCAAGTCCGCCAAGAAGCGGCACCGCGACTGCAAGGTCGTCCGCCGCCGCGGCAAGGTCTTCGTGATCTGCAAGAGCAATCCGCGCTTCAAGGCGCGCCAGCGCTGAGGCGTCGCGAACCGCCGCATTCCCGGGGGCCGCGTGATGCGGCCCTTCGTATTTCCGGGGCCCCCGCCGCCGACCGACGTGTTCGTCGCGCTGCCACGGCCGTCATGGAACGGCCAGATGGCTTCTGCTACAAGGAATCCGATTCTTGCCAGTCTCGACAGGAGCTTCCGCCATGAAGTTGAAGTTCGTTCTCGGCAGCGCGACCCTCGTCCTCGGCCTCGTTTCGATCGCCCACGCCGACACCTTCGACGTCCGCAAGAACGCGGCGATCAGCAGCTCGAGCGGCCTGCCCAGCCGCGGCATGAGCATGGCGCAGGTCGAGCAGCGCTACGGCGCGCCGGTCGAGAAGATGCCGACCGCGGGCGGCGACGCGCCCCGTCATCCGCCGATCAACCGCTGGCGCTATAACGGCTATACCGTCTATTTCGAGCGCAATCGGGTCATCCACAGCGTTGCCGACGCCGCGGCCCGCCCGGGCACCTGAAACGAATGAATGACTCTCGATTTCGCCTGCCTGCGGAATGGGAGCCGCAGGCCGGGGTCGTCATTGCCTGGCCCCATGCGGCGACCGACTGGGCGCCGCGCCTGACCGAGATCGAGAAGGCCTATGTCGGTCTTGCGGCCGCCATCGCCCGCTTCGAGCCGTTGATCGTCTGCGTCGCCGACGCCTCCGTGCGCCATCAGGTCACGCGGCGCCTCGACGCCGCCGGCGTCGCGCGCGAGCGCGTGCGCTTCGTCGAAGCCGCGTACGACGACACCTGGCTTCGCGATTCGGGTCCGCTGACGCTCACCGACGGCCGCCAGTTCCGTCTCCTCGATTTCCGCTTCACCGGCTGGGGCGGCAAGTTCGGCGCCGATCGCGACGATGCGCTGATCGAGACGCTGATCGGCCGCGGGCTTTTCAACGCCGCCGCGCACCAGCGCATCGACTGGGCACTCGAAGGCGGCGCGATCGAATCGGACGGCCAGGGCACGCTCCTGACCACGTGGCGCTGCCTGCACCAGCGCCACCCGCAGATGACGCGCGATGCGATGACGCGCATGCTGCTCGACGCGTTCGGCGCCGAGCGCGTGCTGTGGCTCGATCACGGCTATCTCGAAGGCGACGACACCGACGCGCACATCGACACGCTCGCGCGCTTCGCACCGAACGACGCGATCGTGTTCCAGGCCTGCGACGACATGACCGATCCGCATTTCGACCAGCTCGCGCGCATGCGCGAGGAGCTGACGGCGCTGCGCACCGCCGCCGGTCGCCCGTATCGCCTGCACGCGCTGCCGTGGCCGCGGCCGATCGTCGATGCCGACGAGAACCGCCGCCTCGCCGCTTCGTACGCCAACTACCTCGTGCTCAACGGCGCCGTGCTGATGCCGGCCTACGGCGATCCCGCCGACGCCGCGGCGGCCGAGGTCATCGGCAGCGCGCATCCGGGCCGCGAGATCGTTCGGATCGACGCACGTCCGCTGATCTGGCAGAACGGCAGCGTGCATTGCCTCACGATGCAGCTTCCGGACGGCGTGCTGGCGTAGGGGCGTAGGGACATAGCAAACGCGCGACGCGCCCCCACGTTGCGTCCTCGCGTTTCGACGTCGCCTCCCATGCGACATCCACCCCCTACCCTGCGACAATACCCACGATGACCGCCCGCACGCTCAAAGTCGCCCTGCTGCAGGAAACGAACCGCGGCAGCGCCGACGCCAATCTCGACGCGATCGAAGCCGGCCTTCGCGAAGCCGCGGCGGCCGGCGCCGAGCTCGTGCTGCTGCAGGAGCTGCACAACGGGCCGTATTTCTGCCAGCACGAGAGCGTGGACGAGTTCGACCGCGCCGAGGCGATCCCGGGCCCGAGCACCGCGCGCATCGGCAAGCTCGCCGAAGCGCTGAAGCTCGTCGTGGTCTCCTCGCTGTTCGAGCGGCGCGCCGCCGGCATCTATCACAACACCGCGGTCGTGTTCGACCGCTCGCGCGAGCTCGCCGGCGCGTATCGCAAGATGCACATCCCGGACGATCCCGCGTTCTACGAAAAGTTCTATTTCACGCCGGGCGACATCGGCTTCGAGCCGATCGACACGTCGGTCGGCCGGCTCGGCCTCCTCGTCTGCTGGGATCAGTGGTATCCGGAAGCCGCGCGCCTGATGGCGCTCGCCGGCGCGGACCTTCTCCTGTATCCGACGGCGATCGGCTGGGATCCGAACGACGCCGCCGACGAGAAGAGCCGCCAGCGCGACGCGTGGATCACCGTGCAGCGCGGCCACGCGGTTGCGAACGGCCTGCCGCTGCTCGCGTGCAATCGCACCGGCTTCGAAGCGGCGCCCGACGGCGGCCGCGGCATCCAGTTCTGGGGCTCGAGCTTCGTCGCGGGCCCGCAGGGCGAGATGCTCGCGCAGGCGAGCACGGACCAACGCGAATTGCTCATCGCGAACGTCGATCTCGCGCGCAGCGAAAGCGTGCGCCGCATCTGGCCGTTCCTGCGCGACCGCCGCATCGACGCCTACGACGACCTCCTGAAACGCTTCCGCGACTGACCGCCTTGCCGACCGCCGCCCCGCTCATGTCCGTACCCAACGCTCCGGCGCCGCTCTCCGACCAGCCGGTCGCGCGCGTGCGCCGCGGCGACGTCGAGTTCGTGCTGCTCGGCACCGCGCACGTCTCGCGCGCGAGCGCCGAGGCCGTGCGCGCGATGCTCGAGCGCGAGTCGTTCGACGCGGTCGCGGTCGAGCTCTGCGAATCGCGCTTCCGCTCGCTGCGCAATCCCGAGGCGTTCCGCGATCTCGATCTGTTCCAGGTGATCCGCCAGGGCAAGGCCGGCCTCGTCGCCGCGAACCTGGCGCTCTCCGCGTTCCAGCGGCGCCTCGCCGAGCAGTTCGGCATCGAGCCCGGCGCCGAAATGAAGGCCGCGATCGACGGCGCCGAAGCGCGCAAGTTGCCCGTGTGGCTGATCGACCGCGAAGTCGGCGTGACGCTGAAGCGCGCGTACCGGAGCGTCAGTTTCCTCGATCGCCTCAGCATCATCGGTGGCCTCGGCGCGAGCCTGCTCACGCGCGAGGACGTCAGCGAAGACGAAATCGAGAAGCTCAAGCAGGGCGATCTCCTCGGCAGCATGTTCAGCGAATTCGCGCGCGAATCGCCGCCGCTCTACGAGACGCTGATCGCCGAGCGCGACCGCTACATGACCGCGAGCCTGCGCGAGGAAGCCGCACACCGGCCCGTGAAGCGCGTGCTCGTCGTCATCGGCGCCGGCCATCTCGCCGGTATCGAGCGCGAGCTCGGCGTCCAGATCGAGCCGGCCGAGCCGCTGCGCGAGAAACTCTCGACGCTGCCGCCCGCATCGCCGTGGCCGAAATGGATCGCGATCGGCCTCATCGTCGTCGTCGCGATCGCGATCGGCATCGCCTTCAGCCGCGGCGCGAACCTCGGCGCCGACGCGCTGCGCGACTGGGTGCTGTTCACCGGCGGCTGCGCCGCGCTCGGCGCGCTGGCCGGCGGCGGGCATCCGCTGAGCGTGCTCGCGGCGTTCGTCGTCGCGCCGCTGAAGCCGTTCCGCCCGGGCGTGCCGTCGGGCGCCGTCAGCGCCGCGGTCGAGCTCTGGCTGCACCGCCCGCGCGTCGCCGATTTCGATACGCTGCGCGACGACGTGATCCACTGGACCGGCTGGTGGAAGAACCGCGTGTCGCGCACGCTGCTCGTCTTCATGTTGACCAACCTCGGCACGATGGTCGGCGAATACCTCGCCGGCTTCCACATCGTGAAAAGCCTCTTCTGAACATCGCCAGAGAAGTACCGCCGCGATGAAGCTGTCCGGATTCCTCAACAAACCGCGCTGGCAGGCCAAGGAGCCCGCGGTGCGGCGCGCCGGCGTCGCCGGCGACGACGATGCCGAGCTCCTCGCGAGCCTTGCCGGCATCGCGCGCTCCGATCCCGATCCCGGCGTGCGCAGCGCGGCGCTGAAGCGCCTCGCCGATCCCGCCGTGACGCAGCGCCTCGCGCACGAGGATGCCGATCCCGGCGTGCGCGCCGACGCGCGCAAGCTCTGGTTCGAGCTCCTCGCCGGCACGCACGCGCAGGCGCCCTCGCCCGCCGAATGCACGCGCCTCCTGCGCGCGCAGGACGATGCGGCGCTGATCGAGCACGTCGCGCGCACGGCGTCCGACCAGGGCCTGCGCGCGGCCGCGCTCCTGCGCGTGACGCGCACGACGCTGCTGGCGGAGCGCGTGACCACGGATCCTTCGCCGGATCTTCGCATCGCCGCGCTCGAGCGCATCGACGACGAGGCACTGCTCGAACGCCTCG
>DATFRS010000418.1:0-20799 GCA_035263065.1 Rhodanobacteraceae bacterium | reverse complement strand
GGAACCACAGCGGCGCCGACACGTACGCCATGATGCCGGTGAAGAACACCGCGCGATGCGCGGCATGCAGACCCTGCGCGAAGAACAGGCGCGAGTTGATCAGGTTGCCGAGGCACCAGCGCCGGTCGCGCTTGAGCTCGTCGAGGAGGTTCGGTGGCATCTCCTCGAAGCTCCCCGAAAGATCGTACGCGATCCAGACGCCCCAGCCGGCGCGCCGCATCAGCGCCGCTTCGACGAAATCGTGCGAGAGGATCTCGCCCGAGAGCGCGCCGCGCCCGGGCAGGCGTCCGAGCGCGCAGTGCCGCATGAACGGCGCGACGCGCAGGATCGCGTTGTGGCCCCAGTAGTGCGATTCGCCGAGCTGCCAGAAGTGCAGGCCCGCGACGAACAGCGGGCCGTAGACGCGCGTCGCGAACTGCTGGATGCGCGCGTACAGCGTCTCGCGTCCGAACGCGTGCGGCGCGGTCTGGATGATGCCGGCGTCCGGGTGCGCTTCCATGAGCCGCATCAGCTCGACGAGGCAGCGGCCGGTCATCACGCTGTCGGCGTCGAGCACGACCATGTACTTGTAGCCCTTGCCCCAGCGCCGGCAGAAATCGGCGACGTTGCCGCTCTTGCGCTTGATGCGATGCTGGCGGCGCCGGTAGAAAATGCGGCCGAAACCGTGCGTGCGGCGGCAGAGATCGAGCCACGCCTCGCGCTCGGCGATGCGAAGGTCCGGCTCGCTCGTGTCGCTCAGCACGAAGAAATCGAAGTGCTTGAGCTCGCCGGTGTGCGCGAGCGAATCGTGCGTCGCGCGAAGGCCCGCGAAGACGCGCGCGACGTTCTCGTTGCAGATCGGCATCACGATCGCCGTGCGCGAGTCGGCGCCGATCGGCGTCTGCGCGGCGCCGTGTGCCGACACCGAGTAACGGTCGCGACCATGCAGCTGCAGCACGAAGCCCGCCATCGCGGTCCAGAATCCGGCCGACACCCACAGGAACAGGATCGCGAACAGCACGAGGATGCCGATCTCGAGCGGCTGGCGTCCGTGATACGGCAGCACCGCCGCCATGTAGTCGGTCGCGAAGATCGTCTGCGCGATGATCAGCGCGAGCAGCGCGAAGCGGCGGATCGACGCCGCGACCTGCCAGCGCCCGCGCCGCGCGGCGGGTCCTTCGGGCTTCGCGCGCTGCGGGCGCCGGCGCAGCAGCGGGAAGATGCGCCACGGCTCCGGCGCCATCGACGTGCGCCGGATCGGCGGTGCCGAGATCAGGCGCAGGCCGCGGCGCGGATCGTCGGCGACGACCGCGGCGTTCTCGCGGCCGTCGATGCCGGCGCGCTCGAGCCGCGCGCGCAGCGACGCAAACGCGGGATTGGCGGGATCGGGCGCGTGGCCGCCTTCGGCGGCGAGCGTCGCGTGCACGCACGCCATCGCGTCGTACACGTTCGCGCCGCCGCCCGCGCACGCGCGCACGATGCGCGTGCGCTCGTCGGGCGCGCACGCCAGGCCCGCGAGATAGTCGTCGCAGACCGCCGCGGGCGCGGCGTCGCGATTCAGCCGGGCGGCAGCGCGTAGCTCCATGTCTCCGACACCTTGTCTCCGTTGCGCAGCGCAGCGCGGATCTCGACCGGCTTGTTGTCGTCGACGCGCCGCACGTGCAGCTCGAGCCGGTAGCCGCCGGTCTCGGGATTGCGGCGCACGAGCTTGTCGACGATAGCGCCGTTCGCGTCGGTCGACACGTCGGCGGCGACCGGCGCGTCGTCGCCGAGCCCGGCGAGCATCGGCCCCGCGTAGTCGACGACGAAGCCGATGCTGTTGTCGGGCTTCGGCATGTAGCCCTTGCCGCGTCGCGTTTCGACGACCCGGGCAGTCGGCGGCGCCGTCTCGCCGTCCTTCTGCCAGTGCACGCGGTAGTGCAGGTCGATCGGCTGCTTCGGCTGCGGCACGCGATCGGCGATCCAGTAGGCGACGATGTTGTCGTTGGTCTCGTCGGGCGCGGGGATCTGCACGAGCTCGATGCGGCCCGGGCCCCATGCGCCGATCGGCTCGACCCACGCGCTCGGATGCGCTTCGTAGCGCGTCGAGAGATCCTGGTACGCGGCAAACGTGCGCTGCCGCTGCATGAGGCCGAATCCGCCGGGGCTTTCGAGCGCGAACGACGTGACGAGGAGGCGCTTGGGATTGACCAGCGGCCGCCAGATCCACTCGCCGCTCTTCGACTGGATCGAGAGCCCGTCCGAATCGTGCACCTCGGGTCGGTAATCCTCGCCGGCCGCGTGCTGGTTCGCGCCGTGGAAGTACATGCTGGTCAGCGGCGCGACGCCGAGCTTGCCGACCTTGTCGCGCAGGTACACGCGCGCCGTCACCTCGACGATCGACTCGACGCCCGGCGTGAACGCGAAGCGGTACGCGCCGGTCGCGCGCGGCGAATCGAGGAGGCCGTAGAACACCAGCGTGTCGGCGCGCGCCTGCGGCCGCTCGAACCAGAACTCGACGAAGCGCGGAAACTCCTCGCCGGACGCAACCGCCGTGTCGATCGCGAGCCCGCGTGCCGAAAGGCCGTACGTCTGTCCCTTGCCGAGCGCGCGGAAATAGCTCGCGCCCAAGAATGCGAGCACCTCGTCCTTGTACGCGGGCAGGTTCAGCGCGTAGTGCGCGGCGAAGCCTGCGTAGCCGAGGCCGTTCGCCGCCGCGGGATCGATGCCGCTCGCCGCGTAGTCGAACTGCGTCGCGTCGAACGCGATGTCGCTGACGCCCTTCGTGCCGATCTCGTCGAGCTTGACCGGCCGGTCGAACAGCCAGCCCTCGTGGAACATCTCGAGCTCGAACGGCAGCTTCGCCTTGCGCCAGCGCGCGGCCTCGGGCCGGAAGCGGATGCCGGCGTAGCGCTCGTGATCGAGATGCTGCAGCGCGCCCGGCAGGTTCGTGCCGGCGTCCTGGAACGCGGCGTCGGCGAGCGCCCTGGCACGCGCGTCGACGTCGTCGAATCCGAACGCGGGCGGCGCGGCTTCGGCGAGGCGAAGGCCGCCGCCGGCGATGAGCGCAAAGGCGAGCAGGGCCGTGTTCGATCGGGTCGG
This sequence comes from Rhodanobacteraceae bacterium, assembly GCA_035263065.1. GTDB lineage: Bacteria > Pseudomonadota > Gammaproteobacteria > Xanthomonadales > Rhodanobacteraceae > Dokdonella_A. The sequence continues at coordinate 17,739 of DATFRS010000418.1, read as the reverse complement.
CATGATCCGGTCAAGGATGGGGAACCCGCCGGATGCTAATGCCGCACTCGTTCACATCTCGCAAAGGAGCCCCCGGCGGTTCATCTCGCATTCGGCTGTCTTGCGCCGGTGCGACCTTCTGTAATATCGACGCAACGGGCGCGGATTTGCCGTTTCGCGCTGCGCCGACGGACTCGCTGGAGGGTGGGTTGCGCCTATCGACACGCGCGACGGTTGCGGTCGCTTCGAGCGATGCGGGGGACGCGGATCGTCGCGCACGGGCGCGCCGGTGGCTGCGTGCCTCGGCGCTGGTCGCGCTCGTGCTGCTCGTCGCCGCGTGCGCGACGTACACGCCGGCGCCGATCGATCCGTCGCAAAGCGCCGCGGCGTTCGCGGCGCGCCGGCTCGATGCGCCCGAGCTCAAGGACGCCGTCGCGCGCGTGCTGCCGCAGGCGGCCGAGCCGTGGCCGCCGCCGGCGTGGGATCGCGCGAGCCTGCTCGCGGTCGCGATGACGACGAACGGATCGCTCGCGGTCGCGCGTGCCGAGGTCGCAAGCGCGCTCGCCGGCGAAATCAGCGCGGGGGAGCGGCCGAACCCGACGCTCGAACTGCAAAGCGAATACGCGCGCCACGAGCCCGATCACTGGCTCTACGGCCTCAGCTTCGATTTCCTCTTGCCGCAGCACGGCGTGCGGCAGCTCGACATCGAGCTCGCGCGCCTCGGCACCGGCGGCGCGCGCTCGCAACTGATGGAGCACACGTGGACCGTGCGGCGCACGCTCGTCGCGGCGCTGTCCGATCGCGAGAGCGCGAGGCGCAGGCTCGACGTGCTGACGCGGCTCGGCACGGCGCAGGATCGCATCGTCGCCGTGCAGCAGCAGCGCGTCGCCGCCGGCGAGGACGCGCCGGCGGATCTCAACGCCGCGCACGGCGTGCGCATCGACATCGAGCAGCAGGAAGCGCAGGCGCGTGCCGACGAGGTCGCGGCTGAGGCCGCCGTCGCCGCGGCACTCGGCATGCCGCCGTCGGCGCTCGACGGCATTGCGATCGCATGGCCCGACTGGGGCGAGCCGCCGGCGCTCGAAGCCGACGCACTGAATGCGGCGCGCGAATCGGCGCTGCTGGCGCGCGCCGATCTCGGCGTCGCGATCAACGACTACGCGCAGGCGGAGAAGAAGCTCGAACGCGCGATTGCGCGCCAGTATCCGCAGTTCGAGCTCAAGCCGGGCTACTACTGGGACCACGGCATCGCGAAATGGCCGTTCGACGTCGCGTTCGCGCTGCCGTTCAACCGCAACCGCGGCGAGATCGCCGAGACGACCGCCGCGCGCGACGTCGCGGGCCGGCGCATGCTCGCGCTGCAGGCCGACATCTACGGCGGCATCGAAGGCGCCGCGCGCGCCGAGGATGTCGCGCGCGCCAACGTCGACGCCGCGCGCCGTCGCAACGCGGCCGTCGCGGAGCAGCTCCGTCACGCCGACGTCGCGCTCAGGCTCGGCGCCGGCGATCGCATGGAGCGGAGCGGCGCCGAGGTGCTGGCGCTGCGCGCCGAGCTCGAGCTCGTGCAGGCGCTCGCGCAGCGCCAGAGTGCGCGCAACGCGCTCGAGGACGCGCTGCACGCGCCGCTGTCGGGGCCGGAGCTGGCGCTCGTCAAGACCGATTCGGGAGCTCGCTGATGAGGAAGACGGGATTCGTGTGCCGCGTCGCGCTGCTGGCCCTGCTCGCGCTCGCGCCTTGTGCGCACGCGGCCGACCAGGACGACGACGACGCGCAGAAGAACGCGACCGGCACGACGCCGACGCTCAACAAGGAACAGCGCGACGCCGTCGGCATCGCCGTCGCGCGCGCGGTCAGGGCGAAGCCGGCCGAGCGCATCGCGGCGTTCGGGCAGGTGCTCGACCCGTCGGCGCTGATCGCCGAGCAGGGCGACGTCGATTCGACGCGCGCGGCGGAGCGCGCGGCGAGCGCCGAAGTCGCGCGGCTGCAGGGCCTCTACAAGGCGGGCGCCGGCGCGTCGCTCAAGAATCTCGAAGCCGCGCAGGCCGACCAGGCGCGCGCCCGCGCCGCCGCCGATGCCGCCGCGACGCGCTTCGCGCTGCGCTGGGCGCCGCTCGCGTCGAACGCGAACGGGCGGCGGCAGAAGATCGTCGACGCGGTTGCGGCAGGAAAGAGCGCGCTCGTGCGCGTCGACCTGCCGGGACGTCACAGCGTCGGCGCGGTGCCGGACAGCGCGACGCTCGACATCGACGGCGTTGCCGTCAAGGGCAACGTGCTCGGCGCGCTCGCGCAGGCGAGCGAAGCGCAGAGCGCGAGCCTCCTCGTCGAGATCGAGGATCCGCCGAAGGGCCTCGCGATCGGCGCACGCGTCGGCGCCTCGCTCGGCGGCGAGGCGCGGGCAGGTTTCCTCGTCCCGCGCGGCGCGCTGATCTACGAGGAGGGCGGCGCGTACGTCTATCACCAGCTCGACGCGAAGCCCGGCGCCGACACGACGCAGTACGCACGCAAGAAAGTCACGCTGCTGATGCCGAGCGGCGACGGCTGGCTCGTCGACGGGCTCGACGACGACGACCTCGTCGTCGTGCACGGCACCGGCGTGCTGTGGTCGCTCGAAGGCATCGGCACGATGCCGGAGGACGACGATGATTGAGGCCGCCGCGCGTGCCGGAGCGAAGAGCGAATGCTAGCGGCGATCGTCCGCTCGTCGCTCGCGCATCCGCGCATCGTCACGGCGCTCAGCGTGCTGATCGCGGTGCTCGGCGCGGCCGCGCTGATCGGCGCGCGCTTCGACGTGTTCCCGGATTTCGCGCCGCCGCACGTGCTCGTGCAGACCGAGACGCCCGGCCTCGACGCGACGCAGGTCGAAGCGCTCGTCACGCGGCCGCTCGAAGGTCTGCTCGCCGGCACCGAGAACGTGCGCACCGTGCGCTCGACGTCGAGCCAGGGCCTGTCGGCGATCCGCGTGATCTTCGACCGCGGCGGCGATCCGTACCGGCAGCGCCAGGTCGTCACCGAGCGGCTCGCCGAAGCGAGCGGATTGCTGCCGCAAGGCGTGAGCCCGCCGCAGCTCTCGCCGCTGTCGTCGTCGATGGAATACCTCGTCCATTTCGGGTTCACGAGCGCGACGCTGACGCCGATGGAGCTGCGCGATCTCGTCGAGTGGGTCGTCAAGCCGCAGATCCTCGCGGTGCCGGGCGTGGCGCAGGCGCAGGTGTTCGGCGGCGAGGTGCGCGAGCGGCAGGTCCTGGTCGATCCGCTGAAGCTTGCGGCGTATGGCCTTACGCTCGAAGACGTTTCGCAAGCGACGCGCCGCGCGACGGAGCTCGTCGGCGGCGGCTACATCGAGACGACGACGCAGCGCATCGTCGTGCAGGCGCAGGCGGCCGGCGCGACACCCGAGGCACTCGCACAGGCGATCGTGACGACGCAGGGCGGCGTGCCGGTGCGCCTCGGCGACGTCGCGACGATCCGGGACGGCGCCGAGCCGCGCTTCGGCGACGCGATGATCGGCGGGCGGCCCGGCATCCTCGTCGAGACGTCGACGCAGTTCGGCGCGAACACGCTCGAAGTCACGCATGCGCTCGAAGCGCGGCTCGACGCGCTCGCGCCGCAGCTGAAGCAGCAGGGCGTCGAATACCATCCGGCGCTGCTGCGGCCCGCGAGCTTCATCGAGAGCGCGATCGAGAAGCTGCGCAATTCGCTGCTGATCGGCGCGGTGCTGGTCGTCGCGCTGTTGCTCGTCACGCTGCGCGACTGGCGCGGCGCGCTGGTGTCGTTCTCGTCGATTCCGCTCGCGCTGCTGACCACCGTGTGGATCCTCGAGACGTTCGGGCTCTCGCTCAACACGATGACGCTCGGCGGGCTCGTCGTCGCGCTCGGCGTCGTCGTCGACGATGCGGTGATCGACGTCGAGAACATCCTGCGCCGCATGCGCGCGGCCGGCGATCGCATCGACGTGCGCACGCTGTTCACGCACGCCTCGCTCGAAGTGCGCCGGCCGGTGTTCTACGCGACGGCCGCGGTCGCCGTCGCGTTCCTGCCGATCCTGATGATGTCGGGCCTGCAGGGCGCGTTCTTCCGGCCGCTGTCGATCGCGTTCCTGCTCGCGGTCGGGCTCTCGCTGCTCGTCGCGATGAGCGCGACGCCGGCGCTCTGCGCGCTGGTCATGCAGACGCATCGGCCGCGTCCCGAAGCCGCGTTCCTCGCGCGCTGCAAGCGCTGGCAGCTGCGCACGATCGAAGGCTTCGATCGCCGCCCGCGCGTGCTGCTCGGCGTCTTGATCGTGACCGGCGTGCTCGGCATCGTGCTGCTGCCGCTGCTCGGCGCGCGCCTGCTGCCCGACTTCCGCGAGAACTACCTGATCGCGCACGCGTCGCTGCGCCCCGGCATCGCGATCGCGGAGACCGCGCGCATCGGCGAGAACATCTCGAAATCGCTCGCGAAGATTCCGGGCGTGAAGAGCGTCGCCGAGCAGATCGGCCGCGCCGAGAACGGCCAGGATCCCGACACGCCGAACAAGAGCGAGTTCGAGGTGCAGATCGATCCCGCGAAAGGCCACACCGCCGCCGACATCGACGCCGCGATCCGCGACGTGTTCGACGACTATCCGAACCAGCTCGTCGAGATCTATTCCGTGCTCGCCGAGCGCATCGGCGAGACGCTGTCGGGCGAGAGCGCGCCGTTCTCGGTCAGCGTGTTCGGCGCCGATCTCGACGTCGACGACGAAGTCGCAGGCGGGATCGCCGAAGTGCTGGAAAAGCTGCCGAACTCGAGCGGCGTGCGCCTGGTCGTGCCGCCGCGGCAGCCGGAGCTGCGCGTCGCGCTGAAGCCGGAGGCGCTCGCGCTCTACGGCCTGCAAGCCGGCGACGTGCTCGACGCGATCAACGCGGCCTTCCACGGCAGCCACGTCGCCGCGATCCAGCACGCCGATCGCAGCGTGCCAGTCGCGCTGCGCATCGACGGCGCGGGCAGCGATCCGCACGCGGTCGGCACGCTGCTGCTGCGCGGGCGCGATGGCGCGCTGGTGCCGCTCGGCCAGGTCGCCGATCTCGAGACGATCACGGCGCGCAGCATGATCGACCACGAGGACGGCCTGCGCCGCCAGATCGTCGTCGCGACGCCGAAGACGAACGACCAGGCCGGCTACGCGGAAGCAGCGCGCAAGGCGATCGCCGCGAAGGTGCAGCTTCCGCACGGCGTCTATCTGCGCTACGGCGGCGCGGCGGAAGCACAGTCGGAAGCCGCGAACGAGCTGCTGCTGCATTCGGCCGCTGCGTTCGTGCTGATCGTGCTGCTGCTCGGGCTCGCGTTCGGCCACGTGCGGCACGTCGCGCTGGTGCTGCTCGCGCTGCCGTCGACGCTGATCGGCGGCGTCGCCGCGATCGCGCTCACCGGCGGCACGCTGACACTCGGCGCGATGGTCGGCTTCGTCGCACTGTTCGGCATGGCCGCGCGCAACACGATCCTGCTCGTCTCGCACTACGATCACCTCGTGCGCGAGGAAGGGCAGACGTGGAATCTCGCGACGGCGCTGCGCGGCGCCGAGGAACGCCTGACGCCGGTCCTGCTGACGGCGCTGCTGACGGCACTCGCGCTGCTGCCGGTCGCGTTGCAGCTGAAGCAGCCGGGCCACGAGATCGAAGGGCCGATGGCGGTCGTGATCCTCGGCGGGCTCGTCTCGTCGACGCTGGTCAGCCTGCTGCTGATTCCGCCGCTCGCGGCGCGGTGGCTGAGGCCGGGCTGAGGAAGGCCAGCCCGGCCCCTCTTCAAGCCGCGTTTCGCAACGCCGGTGCGCGACCGCGCGCGTGCAGCCGCAGGATGCGCTCGATGAGCGCATCGACGTCGAGCGCCGGCGGCAGGTGCGCGCCGAGCACGAGGCGCGGCGCGAGCGCCGACAACGCAGCGAGCGATGCCTCGAGCGCAGCGCGATCGAGCGAGGCGAGCCATGGCGCGTCGAGCTGCGACCAGGTTTCGAGCCCGCGATCGAGCGCGTCGTCGTCGATCTGCTCGGCCGTGCGCGTGATCGCCGGCAGCACCGCGCCGAACGCGTCGACGACGAACAGCGTGTCGCTCGCGGCGTCGTGGAAGCCGAGCGTTTCCGGCGCGTCGTAGTACGGCGGGCGCAGCACCGAGAGGCGCCGGTCGCCGAGGTCGAGCGTGTCGCCCGGCGCGATGACCTGCACGCGGTCGACCGGGAAGCCCGTCAGCATCAGCTTGGCGTAGCCGAGGAAACCGGTGAGGACGCGCGCCTCGGGCGCGAGCTCGAGCACGGCGGCGAGGTTGCCGACGTGATCGGCGTCCGCGTGACTCAGGAAGATCCGGCGCAGGCGGCGCGGATCGATTTCGGCGGCGAGTGCCGCGAGCATGTCCTCGCGCAGCAGGGCGAAGCCCGTGTCGACGAGCATCGGCTCGCGGCCGTCGAACACGAACGCGTTGTTGGCGAGCTGGCCGCCGAGATCGGGCAGGGGCATCGCGGAGCGCAGCACGGCAATGCCGTCGCGCGGATGAAGCGTGGCCAGCGCGCGTGGGCCGGCCGGCTGGGTCGTATCGGTCATGGAAGCTCCTCCGTTCCCATGGTTTTGTGAACACCATTGTTCACTGAATATGGACTATACTGGGCCGAGCCCATCATGTCAATTTCAATGAACACACGTGTTCACAAGAAACGAGCCTACGTCCAGCGCGAGCGTGCGGCGAGCGCCGAAGAGACGCGGGCGCGCATCGTCGAAGCGACGGTCGCGCTGCACGAGGAGCTCGGCCCGACGCGGACGACGATCAGCGCGATCGCCGAGCGCGCCGGCGTGCAGCGGCTGACGGTCTACCGGCACTTTCCCGACGAGAAGGCGCTGTTCGCGGCGTGCACGGGCCGCTGGAGCGGGGAAAACCCCGCACCGGATGCCGCCGCATGGAAGGCCGTGCGCGATCCGCGCGAGCGCACCGAGCGCGCGCTGCGCGCCTATTACGCGTATTACCGCGGCACCGAGCGCATGTGGACCGTGATCTACCGCGACCTCGCCGACACGCCGGCGATCCGCAAGACGGTGGCGGCCTACCACGCGCACATCGACGACGTCGTCGACGATCTCGCCCAGGCGTGGGCCGGCCGCGCGCGCGCATCGGCGGAGCTGCGCGCGACGTTGCGGCACGCGTTCCGCTTCCAGACCTGGGCCTCGCTCACGGGCGACGGGCTCGACGACGCGCGCGCCGCGCGGCTCGCCGTGAGCTGGGCACGCGGCGTCGGCTAGGATCGACCGACGAGCACGCCGCCCCAGTCGGCGGGATCGACGTCGGCGATCGACTGCGAGAACGTCCAGCGGTGGCCGCCCGGATCCAGCGCGGTGTACTGCCGCTCGCCGAACGGATGCGACGCCGGCTCGCGCACGATGCGCGCGCCTTCGCGCTTCGCGCGCGCGTGATGCGCGTCGACGTCGGCGACGTGGACCATCACGGCGTGCGTCGTCGCGTGCGCGGCATCGGGGTGCTGCGGGCCTTCGACGACGACCATCGAGCCGCCATCGAACGTCAGCTGGATGCGATGGTCGGCGATGCGCAGGCGCTCGGAGAAGCCGAACGCCCGGCAGAGCCACGCGGCGGCGGCGGGGACGTCGGCGTAGCCGAGCTCCGGAATGAACGCGCCGGGCGGCATCGAGCGGTTCGCGATCATGGCGCGGCCGTTTTCGCGTCCGGGTTCGCGGCGACGAAATCGCGCGCTTCGCCGAGCGAGGCGCGCGTGCCGTGGCCAGCGATGCGCAGCAGTTCGCCGTACGCAGCCGCAGCGCCGGCCTTGTCGCCGGCTTGCGCCAGCGCGCGGGCTAGGCCGAGCGTTGCGTTGAAGCGGTTCGGATAGCGCTGCAGCGCGGCGCGATACGCCGTCGCGGCGTCGGCGGGACGCTTCAGCTCGAGCAGCAAGTCGCCGAGCAGCTCCGACGCCGGCAGCGTCGGCGCCGGCGTCACCGCCGGTTTCGGCGTCGCGGTTTCGAGATCGACGGCCTCCTGCATCAGCGCGAGCGCCGACGCGTCGTCCCGCGTCGCGTGCGCGTTCGAAGCGTCGAGCTCGAACTTCAGGATGCGGATCTGGCGCGCGAAGACGTCCTCGCCGCCCGCCGTCGCCCGCGCATCGAGCTCGCCGAGCTTCGCGCTCGCGCGCTCGGCCTCGGCCGCATCGCCGATGTGCGCAGCTCCGAAGCCGCGCGCGAACCAGGCGACGCCTTCGGCCCAGGGGAAGCGATCCCACGGGACGCTGTCGGGCTCGCGCGGCACGAGCGCGGCGGCGGCCGCGTAGTCGCGGCGCTCGAGCGCATTGCGCGCGCGCGTCGAGGCGAGGTGGAACGCGGTCTTCGAGCTCGGCTCGATGTTCGGCGTCGACAGCAGGCGATCGGTCTGCTTCGCGGCCTCGTCGTCCTGGCCCTGCTGCAGGTACGCGTAGACGAGGTATTCGATCGCGTGCGCGAATTCGTCCCAGACGAACTCGCCGTGCTCGCCGGCCGGGAACTTCAGCGCGGCGTCGGCGGCGCGCAGGTTGCCGCGGATCACGCCGTCCCAGTCGCCAAGGCGCGTGTAGATGTGCGTCGGCATGTGCAGCGCGTGCGGATTGTCGGGCGCGGTCTCCTCGTAGTGGTGCACGACGTCGGGATCGTTGCCTTCGCGGCCCGGGATGTCGTCGGCGTGGATGAGGTAGTGCATCGCGCCCGGATGATCCGGATGCTCGCGCAGGATCGGCAGCAGCAGGTCCGAGGCTTCACGCGAGTGCTCGGCGAGCGTCGGCCCCGGCTTGGCCGACGCGAGCAGCGCGAGCGCGTAGAACGCGGTGCCTTCGCGGTCGTCCGGAAACTTTGCGTGCAGTGCCGCGAGCGACGTTTCCCAGCGCTGGATGCGCTGCCAGTAGTCGGTCGCGTCGGGTTCGCGGAAGAACTCGGCGACGGTCGCGATGTAGGCCTGCTCGCGCGGCGTCGTCGGCTTCATCGCGGCGGCCTTCTGCGCAAGATCCCAGCCGAGATGCAGGTCCGCCGTGCCGGGACGCGTCGGCCAGAGCGGCTGGAACAGCGTCATCGCGACGCCCCAGTTCGCCATCGCGCAGTCCGGATCGCGCGCGGCGATGTCGCGGAACGCGGCGCGCGCCTTCACGTAGGTCATGTGGTGCAGCAGCACGACGGCTTTCTCGAAGTCGTCCTGCACCGAGGGCGCGCACGACACCGGAAAGTCGACCGCCTCGGCGTGCGCGGCGTGGGCCGTCTCCTCGGCCTGCCGCGAGCATCCCGCGATCGCGACGGCCGCGATCAGCGCGTACCACATCCGCATGAGCCATCTCTCCGACGGAGCCGCTGCGCGCATTATCCCCGTTTGCGCAGGCGGACGTCCGCGACGTTCAGGCTGCGGCGATCGCCGCGATCGAGACCCTGAGCCCCGGCACGCGCACCGGCAGTTTCGCGCCCTGACGCGCCGGCGGATTCGCCGGGAACCAGCGCAGCCATTCCTCGTTCATGCCGGCGAAATCGTCCTCGTCGGCGAGGATGACCGTGACGCTCGCGAGCTTCTCCATCGAGCTTCCGGCGGCTTCGAGGATCGCGGCGATGTTCGTGAGGCACTGCCGCGTCTGTTCCTGGATCGTCGGGCCTGCGATCTGGCCGGTCGCGGGATCGGTCGGCCCGGTGCCCGACACGAACACGAGTCCGGCGGCCTTCACGGCCTGGCTGTAGGTCGCCGGCGGCTTGGCCGCTTTCGGCGTGAACACGATATCGCGAGCCATGGTGCCTCCTGCATCGGCCGAGCGGGCACGCATCATAGCCCCGGCTCGCGGGCGCGTCCGGGCGCGGGCGGAAATGCGCAATTTGGGCGACGCGACGGCACGAAATAATTGGTGAGTTGCGCGCCGGGCAGAGGCTCCCGATCATGGCCGTCTCTCTCCTTTTCGCGCGAGGGAAGGCCATGGCGGTCTGTCATGTCGCGGTGACCGGACGCGATCGCCGTCATCTCACCGAGCTCGCGACGAAGCTTCGCGTCGTCGTCGTCGGCTATCGCGAGGAGAAGAAGGGCATCGTCGTCGACGCGTACCTCCCCGAGGAGAAGATCGGCTGGCTGAAGCGGCACGGCTACGGCGTGAAGGCGCTGGAATCGGTCGACGCGGGCGACCGCAAGCGCCAGGAGGAAGGACGCCTCTCCGAGCGCGCGCGTCTCAAGCACGGACGCTACGGCGACGTGATCTGGGGCGGCGGCTATCTCTCGGCCGACGAAGTCGAAGCCGCGATCGAGCTCGGCGCGAAGCGGCACGCGGGCTACTTCGAGCGCATCGCGCTGCCGAATCTCACGTGGGAAAAGCGGCGCTGCCACGCGATCCGCATCGGCACGGGCGACGGCAAGCACCGCGACGCCGTGTGCTTCGTCGGCGGCGTGCACGGGCGCGAGTGGGGGAGTCCCGACATCCTCGTCTACTTCGCCATGCGGCTCCTGCGCGCGTATCGCGACCGCACGCCGATCCGGCTCGGCAACAAGATCTTTCCCGCGGCGAAGATCAGGAAGCTCGTCGAGACGAAGGACGTGATCCTGTTCCCGCAGGTCAATCCCGACGGCCGCAGGTTCAGCATGGAGCGCCATCCGATGTGGCGCAAGAACCGCAGGCCAGCGCCGAAGGGACACGGCGCGCGCGGCATCGGCGTCGACCTCAATCGCAATTTTCCGTTCCTGTGGCGCTTCGACAGGCACTTCGCGCCGAACACGGTCGAGAGCTCGTTCGAGCCGACCGACTACGAAACCTACGTCGGCACGCGCGCGGCGTCCGAGCCCGAGACGCGCAACGTGATCTGGCTGCTCGATCGCTTTCCGCGCATCGGCTATCTCATCGACCTGCACAGCTACGGCGAGACGATCCTGCACAACTGGGGCTCGGACGAGAACCAGTCCGACGACCCCGACATGTCGTTCCGCAACAGGCGCTACGACGGCAAGCGCGGGCTGATCCACGACGATCTCTACCGCGAGCACATCGATGCAAGCGATCTCAAGGAAGCGACGCGCATCGGCCGCAAGGCGGCGGCCGCGATCGAATGCGTGCGCGGGCGCAAGTACGTCGTCAAGCAGTCGGTAGGGCTCTATCCGACCGCGGCGTCGACCGACGACTACGCGTACAGCCGCCACCTCGTCGATCCGCGCAAGGGCAAGATCATCGCGTTCACGATGGAATGGGGCCGGAGCCGCGCGAAGACGCCGTTCCATCCGCCGTACGCGGAGATGCGCAAAGTCATGCGCGAGGTGACGGCGGGTCTGCTCGAGTTCTGCCTGCAGGCGAAATAGCGTCGGCGAGCGCGAAGCCGCTGAAGTCGGCGTCGCCCGTGATCTCGCGGCCGGCGAACGGCGGCGGCACGAACGCCGCGGCAGCCGTCGCGTCGTCGAACTCGATTTCGAACACGGCGAACGGATGCGGCGGATCGACGTAGACGTCGAGCGAGCCGTCGCGAAGCGCGTAGCGGTTCTTCCGTGCGGTCCGGCAGGGCAGCGTGCCCAGCGCATCGGCTTCCTCGTCGCTGAGATAGATCGAGACGATCGGCATCTCGCCCTTCGCGACGGCGTCGTACTTCTTGCCGAGCTTGCAGATCCGCGCGCCGTCGCCGTCGATGACGATGCGAAGACGCAGGTGGCCGCCCGAGAGGTACCTGTCTTCGATCCGCCGGACCGGAAGGCGGGCGAGATCGGGCAGCGCTTCCCGCGCGACGAGCCAGCGCCGCTCGATCTCCGGACGTGCGTACTTCGGAAAGGCCATCTAGCTTTTCCGCGGCTTGCGCTCGATCACGCAGAAGCCGTGCCCGAACGGATCGGACAGGAACGCGACCGAGCCGTGCCTGGCGTCCTCGAAGAGCTGCTCGCGCTTCGCGCCGGCGGCAATGGCCTTCGCGATCGCACTGGCGAAGTCGTCGACGTGGATATCGATGTGCACCGGCGTCCAGTGACGCTCGTAGCGGCGCACGTCGTCGCTGCCCTGGGCGGGCTTCGTGCCGGCGGCTTTCTCGAGGATGCAGAGCTCGGCGTCGCCGGCGCGCATGACGACGAGGCCGGGAATCGGGGCGGCGCCCTTCTCGAAGCCGAAGGCGCTCGAATAGAAGCGCACGCCTTCGTCGAGGTTCGGGACGTCGATGCTGACCGACACGGAGATCATCGTGCGCTCCTCAGCCCGTGAGATCGTCCTGCTCCGGCACCGCCATGATCGTCGCGAGCATCGTCGCCACGATGCGTTCGCGGTCGCCTTCCACGGCAAATGCGTCGCCGGTGCAGACGGTCAGCACCTTGCCCGCGCGCACGACGCGCGCGCGGGCGATGAAACGATCGCCCTTCGCGGGCCGCATCAGGTTGATCTTGTACTCGGCCGTCAGCACGGCGTAGCCGAGCGGCATGCGGCTGAAGGCGGCGTAGCCGCACGCGCTGTCGAGGATCGTGGCGACGATGCCGGCGTGGATGAAGCCGTGCTGCTGCGTCAGCTCGACGCGGTAGGGCAATTCGATCTCTACGAGGCCCGCCTCGACGCGGGTCATCGTTGCACCCATCGATGTCATCACGCGCTGGCGCTCGAAGCTCGCGCGGACGCGCGCTTCGAAATCTTCGGCGGCGACATCGGTGGCGGGGCCGTCTCGGGATGCCACGGCAGCTCCGGTGGATGGCGGGAGCCAGAGCTTATCGCGCCGCTAGGCGGCGGCGCATTTCCTGAGCGTATCCCAGGTCCGCGTCGTGACCCCAGTGCCGAACGTCTTTTCGATCAGCGCCATGAACACGGGACCGCGAGGCGTCGGGAGGTATGCGCTGAAGACTTCCCCGTCGCGCACCGCGAGGATGCGCGCGCCGTCCTTCTCGATCGGCAGGCGCAACGCGGCCGCGTGCGGCTCGGGCAGCAGCGTCACGATGCGCTTGGCCTTGCCGGACACCTTGAAGCGGGCGTAGGGGTCCGTTCCGAGCAGCTCGACGAGATAGTCGACGCGGCGCACGATCGTCGGAAATGTGCGGCCCAGCTGCTTCTCGATCGCGGCTTCGACCGCGCGCGCGACCGCCGCATCGGACCTCGCCGTCGTCGTGAACACGGCGTTTCCGCTCGAGAGCACGGTCCTCACGTCCTCGAACCCGGCGCGCTCGAGCGACTGCCTGAGATCGGCCATCCTGAGGTTCATCGGGCTCACGCCGCGCAGGAACGCGACGTAGGAAGGACGACCCTCGAGGACCTTCTTCGGCATGTCAGGCCGGCCAGCGCGCGTGTTGCAGAACGATCCGATACCCGTCGGGATCCTCGAACGTGCGGCCGTTCGCATCCCAGTACGGATTGAACGCCTTGACCGGCGCGTAGCCCGCGCGCTCGAGCCTCGCGATCGCCGAGCGCCACTCGCCCTCGTCGGGCAGATAGAACACGAGCAGATTGTCCTCGGTCGGAGCGCGCCCGGCGCGATGTCCTGCCTTGCGCGTGAATTCGAGGTGGTAGGCGCTTCCTTCGCGGCCGAGCATGACGCCGTCGAAGCCGTCGTGACCGGTGAACGCGTAGAGGACTTCGAAACCGAGACCGTTCCGGTAGAAGGCGACGACCGCGTCGAGGTCGTCGCTCGGCCGCGCGACGCGAAGATGAGCCGTTCGCAGCGCGTCGTGCGTCACTTAAGGTTCGCCTCGAACAGCCTGTAAATCCGCTTGTACTCGTCGAGCCACGAATCCGCATGCACGAAGCCGTGCCGCTCCAGCGGGTAACCCGAGAGCTCGAAATCGTCCTTGTGCAGCTCGATCAGCTTCTGGTAGAGCCGCACCGAATCCTCGAACAGCACGTTGTCGTCGATCATGCCGTGCGCGATCAGGAGATGGCCTTTCAGGCCGTCGGCGAACTCGATCGGCGAGGAACGCTCGTACGCGATCGGATCGATCGACGGATCGTTGAGGATGTTCGACGTGTATTCGTGGTTGTACTGCGTCCAGTCGGTGACCGGGCGCAGCGCCGCGCCGGCCTTGAACACGTCGGGCGCGCGGAAGAGGGCCATCAGCGTCATGAAGCCGCCGTACGAGCCGCCGTAGACGCCGACGCGATTCGGATCGACCGAGTAGTTCTTCTCGAGCCAGTGCACGCCGTCGACGAGATCTTCGAGCTCCGGCGTTCCCATCTGCCGGTAGATCGCCGTGCGCCAGTCGCGGCCGTAGCCTTCGCTCGCGCGGTAGTCCATGTCGAGCACGACGTAGCCGTGCTCGTTGAGCAGGTTGTGGAACATCTGCTCGCGGAAGTAGTACGGCCACTGCTGGTGCACGTTCTGCGTGTAGCCGGCGCCGTGCACGAACATCACGGCGGGATATTTCTTCGACGCGTCGAAATCCTTCGGCAGGTAGAACTTCGCGTAGATCGGCTGCTTCGTGTGCGTCGAGGGCACCTCGACGATCCTGAGCTCGGGCCACGCGATTGCTTTGTACTCAGCCGTGCGCGTGTCGGTGAGATCGCGCGCGGCGCCGCCGTCCGCGCCCGCGACCGCGAGCTGCGGCGGCAGGTACGGACCCGAGCGCAGGATCGCGACCTGCCGGCCGTCCGGCGACAGGCCGAATTCCTGCACGCCCTTCACCGACGTCACGCGATCGAGCGCACCGCCGCCGACGGCAACGCGATAGACGTCATACGAATACGGCGCCTCGGCGTTCGCGCGCACGTAGAACCACTTGCCGTCCGGCGAGACGACCGGGCTCGACACTTCGAACGTGCCCTTCGTCAGCGCGCTCGCCTTGCCGCCCGGCGTCTTCGCGTAGAGCGCTGCGCAGCCGGTTTCCTCGGAGACGTACCAGAGCGTGCGGTCGTCCTTTTCCCAGCCGAATTCGTTGAAGTTCCAGTTGATCCACGCGGGATCGGTGAGGCGGTGCTGGTTGACGAGCGTGTGCGTGCCGAAATCGACCGTCGCGATCCAGCGGTCCTTGTTGTCGATCGCGCGGATCTGGATCGCGACTTCGCGCCCGTCGGCGCTCCACTCGACGCCGCCGCCGCCGCCGTCCTCGGCGTCGGAGACGATGCGCACGGCGCGCTCCTTCGGCTTGTCGTCCTGCTTGTCCTTGTCCTTCGCGTCCTTCTTCGCCGCGGCGTCATCGCCGCCTTTCGCACGCTTCGCCTTTTCGTTTTCCTCGCGCACGGCCTTCAGCGGATCGTCGTGGATGCCGGGAAGGTCCGTGGTCGCGAGCGTGTACTGCTGATGCGCTGCGAGATCGAGCAGGCGGATCGTCTGCGGCGCCGGATCGTTGCGGCCGACGCGCGTGCGCTCTTCTTCCTGCTCCTCGTAGCCCGATTCGGTGACGAAGCGCTGCAGCTTGCCGGACTTGCCCTTCTCGTAGTTCTTCGGCGTCGTGAAGACGAGCAGCCAGCGCCCGTCGGGGCCGAGCGACGTGCCCTCGATGCGGACGTCGTCGCCGACGTAGAACGGCTGCGGTGCGCGCGTCGGGTCGGCCTTCGAGAATTCCTGGTCGTGCTGCTTCTGCGCGTCGCGCTCGTCCTTGACCTTGCGCAGCGTCGAGAAGTACTTGAGCTGCAGCTCGCCCAGATCGTCGGGCTTCTTCGCGTCGGGATCCTTTTCGGTCCTGACGATCGCCGCCGGTCCGCCGATGCCGCCGGCGATGTCGTAGACGAACCAGTCGCCGCCGCTCTTGTATTGCAACGCGCGGCCGTCGCCCGAGAAGCGCGGCGAGGACTCGGCCTGCGGCGTGCGCGTGACCTGGGTCAGGCGGCCGCTCGCCACGTCGCGCAGGAACACATCGCCGTTGCGCACGAACGCGGCGCGCGTGCGCGTGCGATCGAACACGGGATCGGCGCCGTCGGCCTGCGGCATCGCGGCCGCCTCGACGATCGTGTCCTTGCCGTCGGCGACGTCGACGCGGTGCAGGTCGCGCACCGGCGAGCCCTTGCGCTTGGCGCTGTAGTAGAGGCTCTTGCCGTCGACGCTCCAGTACGGATGCTGGACCGGCGGCCCGATCCAGTCGGGGTCGGCCATCGCCTGCTCGATCGTGATCGCCTGCGCGGGCGCGGCGGCATAGACGAGGAGGGCGACGAGGGTGGTGAGCGGCGTGCGCGGCATGGGGGTTTCCGGGGGCAAAAGGCGCAGGATAGCCGCTGGCGCGCCCCCGGCATCGGCCGAAAGTCAGCCCGTTGCGTTTGCTTACTCGAACCCGTCCGCGAAAATCGAATCCGGCCCCTCGCCACCCGCCCGGATCACGCGAAACGCATCCAGCCGCGCATTCCCCACGCTCCCGTTCGTCAGCGCGATGTCGAGCACGCCGTCGACGACGTCGACGTCGAACGTCCGCACCAGCGCCGTGTTCGCGCCGGCCGTCGCGATGATGTCGAAATCGTCGAGCACGGTCGCGCCTTCGATCGCGACGTCGAAGATGCGCTGGCCGGGTGCCGTGTTGTACGTGTCGGCGAAATGGAGCTCGACCGCGTACTCGCCCGGATACACGGGCAGGTGATACGCGAAGTTGCCGTAGCGCCAGTCGTTGTACAGCGCGTCGTCGTCGGTGTTCGGGAGGTCGACGTTCGACACCTGCGTCGAGCCGCCGTCGAACGCGGTGTCGGCGGCGTAGGGCGTGCCGTCGCCGGCAGTGTACGCCGCGCCGCCGGCGTTGATGGCCGCGACGATCGTGCCGGGCGGCGGCGGCGGGCCCATGCGCGAGACGCGCAGCGCGTCGTTGAACGTCATCAGGCCGCCGTACGGATCGTAGCCGGTCGGCGCCGTCGCGGTGACGCGGATCAGGTTCGCGCCGTCGGCGAGCGGAATGTCGAGGACGGACCAGTCGTCGGTGCCGGATGCATCGCCGCCCGTGCCGCCAAGAAGATCCCACGTCACCGCATCGACCGGATACGTGTCGGCGGACGCGGTGCCTGCGACGCTGACCGTCGCGTCCTCGGTCGTCCATGCCGGTTGGTCGGTGGGCAGCTCGATGTGCAGCACCGGCGGCGCGATCGTGCTCGGCGCGCCGCGCACCTGCGAGACGATCCACGCAAACAGCAGCGGATGCGCGTACGCGACCGGCCAGATGCCGTGGCCGCCCGTGTCGTAGCGCGTGTAGATCACGTTGCCGCCGGCGTTGCGCAGCGCCGCGACGAGATTGTCCGATCCTTCGACGCCGACCGTGCCGTCGTTCGCCGCGTGGAAGAACCAGAACGGAATCGACGCGACCGAGCCCGCGGGATTCGTGTCGCCGTTGCCCGACATCGGCACCGCCGCGGCGAAGCGGCCGGGCTCGGCGGTCACGGCACTCCACGTGCCCATGCCGCCCATCGAGAGGCCGGTGACGTACACGCGGTCGGGATCGATGTTGTACGTCGCTGCGATCTGATCGACGATGCCGACGGCGCTCGCGAGCGTCGCGCCGCTCCACCAGCCGCCGGTCGGACACTGCGGCGCGATCATGAAGACCGGTTGCAGATCGAGATTGACGTCATCGACGAGGCGCATCGCGCCGTTCGCGTCGTTGTTGAGCTGCGCTTCGTTGTCGCTGCCGCGCTCGCCCGCGCCGTGCAGGAACAGGATCAGCGGCGTCGGCGATGTGCCGTCGTAACCCGGCGGCACGAAATAGCGGAACGGCAGGTTGCTGCCGTCGTCGGCGTTGCCGTAGAGGAAATCGTCGCGCGTCGCGGCGCCGGCAACCGACATGCCGAGCGCGAGCGCGGCGATCGCGCCGATCGCGATTCGATGGGCGGACATGGCGATTTCCCCAGCGGAACGCAGGCGACGCTAGCACGGCGATGCGACCGCGATCTGCATTCCTGGCGGGGAAACGTGGGCCGCT
>DATFRS010000417.1:0-6630 GCA_035263065.1 Rhodanobacteraceae bacterium | reverse complement strand
AAGGAAGTGAAGCTCGCGAACGCGCTGACGTTCATGGCGTCCGATCGCGAGATCGCCGCGTCTGCGTTTCCGGGTGACGTGATTGGCCTGCACAACCACGGCACGATCTCGATCGGCGATACGTTCACCGAGGGCGAGCCGCTCGCGTTCACCGGCATCCCGAACTTCGCGCCGGAGCTGTTCCGCCGCGCGCGGCTCAAGGATCCGCTCAAGATCAAGCAGCTGCAGAAAGGTCTTGCGCAGCTGTCCGAGGAAGGCGCGACGCAGTTCTTCCGGCCGCTGATGTCGAATGACCTGATCCTCGGCGCGGTCGGCGTGCTGCAGTTCGACGTCGTCGCGTACCGGCTCAAGGACGAGTATGGCGTCGACGCGGCGTTCGAGAGCGTCGGCGTCGTCACCGCGCGCTGGGTGCGTTGCGGCGACGCGAAGAAGCTCGAGGAGTTCCGCGAGAAGAACGCGCTGAATCTCGCGCTCGACGCGGCGGGCGAGCTCGTCTACCTCGCGCCGACGCGCGTGAATCTGCAGCTGACGCTCGAGCGCTGGCCGACGATCACGTTCGCCGGGACGCGCGAGCACGCGGCATCGGTCGACGCGGCCTGAAACGAAAACGCCCGGCGAGGCCGGGCGTTCCTGCGCAACGTAGCGGACGCTCCGTCAGCCGCCGCCGCTGAAATCGTCGCGGAACAGGCGATCTCCCTCGACGCTCGGCTTGCTGCGCGGCCCGTCCATCGTCAGATGCGAAATCGTGTCGCGCGAGGTGAAGATGCGGTCGGCCTTGGCGACGGCGTGCGCGCGCGGCGACTCGGTCTGCACGTGGCGCTGCGTCCAGAAGCCGACCACCGCGACGAGGCAGGCGGCCATCGCCGTCGCCCAGCGCGTGACCTGACCGTAACGGCGGCCGGTGGCGATGCGGCGGTCGCTGCGTTCGTGGCGGCGGTGCGCGGCATCGCGCTCGGTGCGCGCGATGCCGAAGGCGAGCGCCTCGGAGTCGGTCCTGAGCTCGCGCAGCATGCGCACGACGCGCGCGTGCACCGGCGAGGCCGCTATCGCCCCTGCGACCGCGTCGCGGCGGTCGTCGGCGAGCGTGCCGTCGGCGGCCGCGGCGATGTCCTCGGCGTCGAGCGCCGGGGCGTTGGCCGAGGTCAGGCGGCGGTACAGCGCGGAAAGACTCGTCTTATTCATCGAATTCACCGTATCCCAATTCACGCAGGCGGACCTTCAGCTCTTCCAACCCGCGCGACACCAGTTTTCGTGCCGCCTCGGCCGACGGTATGCCGGCGAGATCGGCGATTTCCTGCAGCGCGAACCCCTGCAGGTGCAACGTGATCGGCAGGCGCCGCCGCTCCGGAATCTCGGCGAGGCAGCGCGCAAGTCCTTGCATCTGCTCGACATCTCCGGCGCGGCGATCCGGTCCGACCGGGGCCTCGCCGACGCTGCCGGGCTCTTCGTCCTCGTCCGGCAGCGGCTCCGCGGCCCGCACTTCGGCCCGACGCAGGGCGTCGATCACCGTGCTCGCCACGACTCTCTGGATATAAGACGCATGGAAGGCGCCCGAGCGGTCACGCTCCAGAGCCCGCCAGAGGCGGATCCGGACCTCCTGCTCGACGTCGGCCGGGTCGATTCCGTGCTTGTCCAGCCCGTAAGTCAGGAGCAGGGCCTGCACCTTGGCGCCGTAGGTGCGGAACAGCGCTTCGAGGCGGGCTTGGACGAGATCGGCGGGATTGGCCATGTAAGCGCGGTTTCGGGGGCCGCTATGCTCCCCGAGGCCGTGCGGTAGCGCAATACGACGGGCGGCGGCGCAAAAAAAAAGGCCGCGCGGAACCCCGCGCGGCCCGAAGTGACGAGAGGACAGCCGATCAGAACTTGACGGTGACGCGGCCCCAGTAATAGCGGCCCATCAGGTCGAAGTCGCTCGGATCGGTGTTCGCGTTGAGCGTGTTGTTGGCGTAGAGGAACGGCGGCTGCTTGTCGGTGACGTTGTTGACGCCGATGTCGAAGCGCGTGTTCCACGCATCCAGGTTGTAGCCGAACTGCAGGTCGTTGTAGACCGTCGCGCCGTACTTGATGACGAGGTTGTGCACCGAGCAGTAGTCGCCGTAGTAGCACGTGCCGGCCGGGAACACATCCTGCGAAGGCGCCAGCGAGCCCATCTGGAAGCGGCCGACGTAGCGCATGCGCCACGACGCGTCGAAGTTGCCGAGCTGCCAGTTGACGGCACTCTGCGCACGCCAGCGCGGGAACAGGCACACGCCGCCGCCCGCACCCGGGCAACCCGCGGCCTGCGCCGAGCCGAACGACATGAAGTGGCCGGCGTAGTGGTAGACCGTGTTCGCATCGGTGCCCGGCGCCGTCGCGATGTCGTACTGCTGCAGGTACGTCGCGTTGAAGTTGAGGCTGAAGCGGCCGAAGGAGAACTCCGGCAGGCGGTAGTTCGCCGCGAAGTCGACGCCGCGGACGTCGACGCGGCCGAGGTTGCCGGTCGGCTCGTTGATCGTCGCGATCTGGCCCTGGTTCGGACCCGACGCCGTGCGCGTAAAGAGCGCGCAGTACTGCAGCTGACCCGCGGCACAGAGATCGATCACGCTCTGCGCGCCGACCGCCGTGATCGTGTTGTTGAGGTACAGGCGCCAGACGTCCGCCGACACCGAGAGCCCCTCGATGAAGTGCGGGTCGTACACGATGCCCCAGTCGAACGACTTGCCGAGCTCGGGTCCGAGCGGGAAGCCCGCGGCGACGGCGCCCGACGCGACCGCGTTCAACTGCACCTGCTGCGCGACGTTCTGGTTGATGAAGCTGCCGTCGGTCGGCACGTTCGTGCAGGCCGGGTTGACCGGGCTGCCGGTGTAGTGATCGCACGGGTCATGCGAGAGCTTCGGTGCGTCGCTCGCGCCGGCCGCGAAGAGATTCGCGACGGTCGGCGCACGGAACACTTCGGACACCGTGCCGCGCAGCAGCAGGTCTTCGATCGGACGCCACTCGAGCGCGATCTTGCCGTTGTTCGTCGAGCCGAAGTTGTTGTACTTCGAGTAGCGGTCGCCGACCGTCAGGTTCAACGCGTGGATGAACGGGATGTCCTTCAGGATCGGGATGAACAGCTCGGCGTACACTTCCTTGACGTTGTAGCCGCCCTGCAGCGCCGAGCCGCACTGGCTGCCGAGCACGCAGGTGCCGGTCGCGGGATTGATCGCGAGCGACGTGTCGACGTTCGAGTGCGTGTATTCCTTGCGGTACGACGCACCGATGGCGAGCTGCATCGTGCCCGCGGGGAGCTCGAACAGGCCGCCGTTCAAGTCGGCGCGCATGACCTTTTCGGTCGAGAAGAAGCCGCTCGACGCGGGCGCGCCCGCCTTCTGCAGCGCGGCGATCGTCGCCGGATCGTCGAGGTTGAAGATGTTGATCGGCGTACAGCCGGTGATGACCGCGTCCGGCGTGCCGCAATGCACGGCGCCGTCGGTGCCGAGGAACGAGGGACCCGTCTCCTGGTTGATGACGGTCATGTTCGGCAGGCCGAACGTCGTCGTCTGCTGGCTGAAGTGGCCGTAGTCCATGCCGACTTCCCAGTTCCACTGCTGGTCGTTCCACACGCCGAACGAGCCCTTGAAGCCCGTCGACACCTGGTCGACGCTGGTGCCGAACGAGGCGCTGCGATTGCCGAGCGAGGCAAGGCGGCTCGTCAGCGAGAGGCCGGTCTCGGTGTTGCTGAACTCGACGCCGAACGGGTTGTAGTAGCTGTCGGCCGAGATCACGGCGCCGAAGGGCGTGCCGTACACCGCGGGCGCGAGCTGGAACGCCGACGACGTCTTGTTGTGCATGACCGACGCGTACACCTCGACGTTGTCGGTCAGCTTGTAGTTGCCGTTCAGGAAGAGGCCGGTGCGCTCCTGCGGCGTCATGATCAGGTTGACGGTCGCGAAGTTGTACTTGTCGCTCGGCGTCGTCGCGGTCGCGTTGTTGACGTAGCAGTGGTAGTCGGTCGCGATGTTCTGGCCGCTCGCACCGGGATTGCGCGCGAGGAATCCGCAGCCGGGATAGAGGCTCTGGAACTCGTCCGGAATCTGGATGTGGCCGAACGGCGAGGACGTCGAACCGCCGACGTTCGCCGTCGGCGGCGAATTCGCCGTGCCGTACAGCGAGACGGAGTTCTTCGAGAAGTCGCGGTGGCCCGCGAGCACCTGGTCGGTCTTGTTGTAGCTGATGCCGGCCATGATCGAGCCCTTGTCGGAGCTCTGGCCGAACGTGAACTGGTAGCCCTTCTGCTCGCCGTCGTCCTTGTCGGAGATGCCGTAGTTCGCCGAGAACTCGGCGCCCTGATAGTCCGAGCGCAGGATGAAGTTGACGACGCCGGCGACCGCATCGGAGCCGTACACCGACGAGGCGCCGTCGGTCAGCACTTCGATGCGCTCGATCATGTTCGCCGGGATCGCGTTCGGATCGCCGGAGAGATAGCGGTGGCCGTTGATGAGCACCAGCGTGCGCGGCGAACCGAGGCCGCGCAGGCCGATCGACGAGCCGCCGGTGCCGCCCGCGTTGTTGACCTGCGGGTTGACGTTCGGGCCGGTGACGGCCGGCAGCTGCTGCACGAGATCGCCGAGCGTCAGCTTGCCGGTCTTGGCGATCGCCGAGCGATCGATGGTGATGACCGGGTTCGACGTTTCGATGTCGACGCGGCGGATGTTCGAACCCGTGACGGTGATCGTCTCGAGCTGCTGATTACTCCCCTGATCCTGCGCATCTTGGGCAATCGCCGGGACTGCGAAAGATCCGACAGTCAGGGCGGCTCCGGCGACGCCGTATGTGCGCAGACTGCGGCGGATCGCCTCTCGGAGCAGCGTATGGGACATATGTTCTTCTCCTGTCATGAAGCACCGGACGCACAGCTGCGACCGTGTCCGCGGAAACTTAAAAAGTCGTGAAGGCCGGACGTTGCCGATAGCGGGCATGCGGCGTTGCCGTAATTGCGCGTAAGCGAAACGCTTCGTCGAACAGGGGCCGAAAAAAAGCGCGCGCCGAAGGGCGCGCGCCGTTTCCGTCACGAAACTGCAAAACGCTAGAAACCGACCGCCGAGTCCGCCGCGATGTTGGCGGAATCACCGCGCCGCACCGCGCCCGCGGTCACGCCGAAGCGCTCGCGGAACAGGCGCGAGAACGCGCAGCGATTCTCGAAGCCGCTCGCGAGCGCGATCTCGGCGATCGCGAGCGGGCTCGCGGAAAGGAGCCGTCGCGCGCGCTCGAGGCGCATGCGCACGAGGTACGCGTGCGGCGTTTCCTGATACGCGGCGCGGAACGCGCGGATGAAGTGCCACGGCGAATAGCTCGCCATGCGCGCCAGCGTTTCGTTGTCGATGTCGAGATGGCAGTTCGACGCGAGGTAGTTGCGCACGCGCTGCAGCCGCAGGAACACCTGGCGCCGCTGCGCGAACGTGCGGCCCGGGCAGCGCGCGATCGCCGGCGCGAACTGGGCCTGCTGCGCGGCGATGCTTTCGATCAGCGCCTCGGCCCTGTCCGCGCGCGAGCCGTCCTCGGCACGCGCGAGAGCGATCGCGCGACGGCGCAGCGCCGGATCGGCACGATGACGCGCCGGCAGCAGCACCGGTTCCGGGGTCGGCATCTCGACGATGCCGTTGAGCGCGCGGCGCCACGACGCCGGGCTGCCGACCAGCGCGAGCCACAGCGCGTTGCCGCGGCCGATCGCGTGGATGCGCGCCTCGGGCTCGGTGACGCGCAGCTCGCCCGGCATCGCGATGCTGTCGGCGTTGGCCGCGTCCACCTGCAGCCGGCCGCGCAGCGGAATCCAGACGGCCGCCGCGAGCCCGCTGACGCGGAGCACGCAGCCGCGCCCGCCGCCGAGCACGCTGACGAGGCCGTCGGCCTGCGCCGGCGCCTTGAGATCGAGATTGCCGCCGTGGGTGAGGAAATGGGTTTCGTTGGGCATGTCGGACGCCGGAAGGTACGGGGCCTCCGTTCTTAGGAGCCGGCCGCCCGCGCGTCAGGAGATTTTTCTGAAATCTCGGCGAAATCCCCCGGAGATTCCGGTGAAACGGGCCCGCGTGCGCGCCATCGCGGCAATGCGAGCGGGCCCGCGCGGCAAACGCTGGCGTGCGTGCGACGAACCGAACGCGCAATCGCCGCAACCGGGCGCCGGTCCGCTTTACGATAACGTCGCCGCTCGGCGGCGATCGGGAGCTTCCGTGCGCAACCTTGCCCTCCTCCTGCTGCTGGCCGCGGCGACCCTGCCGCGCCTCCACGCCGAATGCACGGCCGAGAGCGGGCGGGATCGTCCGCACCTCGTCGAGCTTTACACCTCCGAAGGCTGCAGCTCGTGCCCGCCGGCCGAGAAGTGGATGAGCTCGATCCGCGACGACGCACGCCAGGTCGGCCTCGAGTTCCACGTCGACTACTGGGACGAGCTCGGCTGGCGCGATCCTTTCGCCGACGCGCGCTACACGGCGCGCCAGCGCACGCTCGCCGAGCGCGGCGCGAGCTCGATCGTCTACACGCCGCAGATCATCGTCGACGGCCGCGTGTGGAAGAACTGGCCGGCGACGTCCGCGCCGATCGCGCGCGCGACGACAACGGCGCCGTCGCTGAGCGTCGGCGTCACGCAAGGCAACGGGCTGCGCGTGCATCTCG
>DATFRS010000416.1:0-9800 GCA_035263065.1 Rhodanobacteraceae bacterium | reverse complement strand
GCGCTGGCTGATCGCGACGCTGCCGAGAATCACGGCGCAGGCGATCGCCATCGTCGGCGTCAGCGGCTCGTCGAGCAGCAGCCACGCCCACGCGACGCCGAACAGCGGGATGAGATACGTGACCGTGGAGGCACGGCTCGCGCCGATGCGCGCGATCAGCCGGTAATACATGACGAACGCGACGCCGGTGCAGACGACGCCGAGCAGCCCGGCAGAGAGCCACGACATCGCCGGAATCGCATGCCGCGGCCAGTCGGCGAGCGCGAACGGCAGCGTCAGCAGCGTCGACGTGCTGAGCGTCGCCGACGCGACCGCGGCGGGCGGCAAGCCGCCGAGATGCCGGCGCACGAGCTGGATGCCGACGCCGTAGAGAAATGCCGCGACGCAGCCGGCGAGCACCGCGAGGCCGATGCTCGCGCCGGCCGTCTTGCCGCTGGCGAGCACGACGACGCCGGCGAGGCCCGCGACGAGCGCGAGCGCGCGACGCAGGCCGATCTTCTCGCCGAAGAAGAGGAACCCGACCAGCGCCGTGAACAGCACCGTCATCGCGTTGGTGATCGCGCTGATGCCGGCCGGCGCGCGCTGCGCGGCCCACGCGAACAGCACGAACGGGATCGCGCCGTTGATCGCGCCGATCAGCGCGATCTTCGGCCAGATCGCGCGCGGAAACTTCGCGCGCGCGCGCCAGAGAAACGGCAGCAGCACGAGCGCACCCAGCGCGAGGCGGATCTCGACCAGCATGAACGGCCCGAAGTCACGCGCCGCGACGCGCGTGAACAGGAACGAGGCGCCCCAGATCGCGCCGAGCACGAGGAGCTCGATCCCGGTGAACCAGGTGCGTTCCTCGATCGAAGCGGGCGTCGTCGTCGCCATCGTCGCGACTCTACGCCGATGGCAGCTCGGCGGCTGGTCCAATCGGGCGCAATGTCCAGGGGCCAGTACGGCGTCGGCACGCGCGAGCCGTCGGTACAAGAAGGAACAAGTTGAAACGAATCATTTAGTACGACGATTTTCGTTTACAAGCCGACGACGCGGCGCTAGCATCGCTGCGCGGCCTCCCGACACGGTGCGGCAGCACCGGCGACATAGAGGCACGAGGCCCCTCACGCATCGGAGCTCACCCATGAAGACAGCCCTCACCCTCGCTCTCGTCCTGTCGCTTGCGGCTTTACACGCCTTCGCCAAGGAGAACTACCACGAGAAGGCGCTGAACGCGGATACCAAGGAAAGCTTCGCCGTCGTCTCGGAGAACATCCGCAACGAAATGCAGAAAGGCGGCCGCTACGAGTTCGTGCAGCCGAAGGAACGCGGCCAGATCGACCAGAGCCTGACCGAGATGACCGCCCTCTTCGAGCAGTACGGCAGCGTCTCGTCGATGAGCCAGGACACCAAGGTCAAGCTCTTCAACGACCAGGAAGTCGTCAACTCGATCCTGACCAAGCGCGACCGCGACCGCGTCATCTGCACGAACAAGGCGCCGATCGGCTCGCACATCCCGGTCACGACCTGCCACACCTACGCGCAGGAAGTCGAGGCGCATCAGGGCACGAAGACCCAGCTCGACGAATGGAAGCGCGGCAACTGCGTCGGGTCGCCGTCGCCGGGCACCCCGCATCCGCAATGCTTCATGGGCGGCGGCGCCGCGGGCCACTAGACGTTCGCGCGAGCGGCCGGCCGCCTGCCCGAGGCGGCCGGCTGGTTTAGTATTCCCCGGGGTCGCTCGGGGAGGCCGTCTTGGACACCGATATCCTGATCGTCGGCGCCGGTCCGACCGGCCTCATGCTCGCCAACCAGCTCACGCGGCGCGGCATCCGCAACGTCATCATCGACCGCCACGCTGGTCCCGCGCGCGAGACGCGTGCGCTCGGCGTGCAGGCGCGCACGCTCGAGATCTACGAGAAGCTCGGCGTCGTCTACCGCGCGCTCGAGCTCGGCAAGCGCGGCACCGGCGCGAATCTCTGGGCCGAGGGCAAGCGCAAAGGCCGCGTGCCGCTCGGCGACGCCGGCCGCATGATCAGCCCCTACCCGTTCATCCTCATCCTCGGCCAGGACGACAACGAGCGCATCATGGGCGAGAAGCTCGCCGAGCTCGGCGGCGCGGTGCAATGGAACACCGAGCTCACCGCGTTCGAGCAGCACGACGATCGCGTCGTCGCGACGCTGAAGAATCCCGACGGCTCGACGCGCACGCTCGAAGCGGCCTGGGTCGCCGGCTGCGACGGCGCGCGCAGCACCGTGCGCGAGCAGAACGGCATCCCGTTCCCCGGCGCGCCGTACGAGCACGTGTTCTTCGTCGCCGATGTCGTCATGACCGGCACGATGGTGCCGGACGAAGTCAACGTCTATCTCTGGCGCTCGGGTTTCCATCTCTTCTTCCCGATGCGCGGCGACGATCACTGGCGCATCGTCGGCATCCTGCCGCCGGATCTTCGCGGCAAGGAAGGCGTCGGCTTCGACGACGTCGTGCCTTCGCTGCGCGGCGAGGCGGGCACGGCGCTGACGTTCAGGACCTGCTCGTGGTTCTCGACGTACCGCATCCATCACCGCGCCGCGTCGCGCTTCCAGGAGCGCCGCTGCTTCGTGCTCGGCGACGCCGCGCACATCCACAGCCCGGTCGGCGCGCAGGGCATGAACACCGGCCTCCAGGACGCGTACAACCTCGCGTGGAAGCTCGCGCTCGTCGTCGCGGGCAAGGCCGATGCGGCGCTGCTCGATTCGTACCACGCCGAGCGCCACCCGATCGCCGAGCGGCTCCTCAACACCACCGACCGCGGCTTCAAGCTCGTCGTGTCGGACAGCCCGATCGCCGGCCTCATGAGGACGCAAGTGATCGCGCGCATCGCTGCGTTCGCGATGAGCCTCAAGCGCGTGCAGCTCGCCGCGTTCCGCACGGTGTCGCAGACCGGCATCCACTATCGCGGCAGCGTGCTGTCGGCCGGCGCCGGCACGCTGCCGAAGGGTGCGCCGCAGCCTGGCGACCGCTTTCCGTGGCTTAAGATGAAGCGGCGCGCCGACAAGGCAGTCGAGGACCTGTACCAGACGCTCGACGACACGCACTTCCATCTCGTTGCATTCGGCCAGGACGCGTGGGCGCCGGAAGGCCTCGAAGACCTCGTGCAGGCGCACGTGATGCCCGATCATCCGATCAATACCGCCGAGCTCGCACGTGCCGGCATTCCGCAGCCATCGTTCTTCCTCGTGCGGCCCGACGGCTACATCGGGCTCTGCGGCACGACGCTCGACAGCGCAGCGCTCGCGCGGTACTTCGCGGAGCAGCTGCGCGTTCGTTGAGGCGGCTCAGTCGAAGCCGTTGCGGAAGATCGTATCGTCGACGACGGTGCCGCCCTGGATCTCGTACGCGCCGAGATCGCGCGGACCGAATGCATTCGGCTCGTCGGGCAGGTCGACATCGTGCGGATGTCGGTCGAGGTCGTTGCCGCCGGCCGCAGGCGCGTAGTCGACGCCGAGCGAATCCGGCTGCAGATGGAAATCGCCGCCGGCCGCATCGACGAACGTCGGCCGGCCCGAGATGAGGTCGAGACCCGACATGCCGGACGTGTCGTTGGCTAGCACGTACTGCAGCGTCAGATTGTCGGGCTCGCCCGCGAAATCGATCGCCTGCACATCCGGTTGATCGATGATGCCGTGGGTGACTTCGAGGAACTGTGCGGCGACGTGGATGGCCGACGGCGCAGCGATCGCGTTGCCGGCGATCGTGCAGCTGTCCATCTTGAGCTGATAGCCGTCGTTCGCCTCGACGAGCTCGTTCGTGGCGTTCTGCGCGAGCAGGCAGTCGCCGAGGTCAGCCTGATAGAACTCGACCAGCCGGATCGCGTGCGCACCCTCGTTGCCGCGCAGGCTGAAGCGGTCGGCGATGAGCTGGCCATTCGTCTGCACGAGGATCGCCGCGCCCGGCGTCGGGTTTCCGCCGAGATCCTCGGCGATGTTGTCGTCGATCTCGTTGCACGGCGCGCCGTCGGCGCACGCGACGGCGCCGAGCGCGGGCGGCGGTACCGGCGTGACGCAGGGCTGCGTGTCGGTGCCCCGGAACGTGAAGGTCGGATTGGTGTTCAGCGCCACGCTGCTTCCGCTCGCGCCGCCGCCGACGTCCGAATCCTCGTCGGCGTAGATCGCGCTTCCCTCTTGCGCGACGTTGTCGCGCATGCGGAAATCGTAGGCGCAGAGGATCGCGTTGGTGATGTAGGTATCCGGGAACGGGCCGAATCGCGGCTTGAGATAGATCCCACCGCCGGTGGCCGACGCGGAGTTGTTCGCGATCTGGACCGGATGCGCGGGATCGACGGTGAAGAGGCGCACGAGCGGATCTTCGAGGTCGTTGATCGCGAGCGCCGCGATGCCGCCGCCGTACTGCGCGTCGTTGCTCTGGACGACGCCGTTCTCGCCGTCGCCGGCCGAGCCGATGTCGGCCTGCGCGGGCCCGAGCACCTCGATGCCGCCGCCGTAGCCGTTCGGCGCGTGGTTGATCGCGATGAACGTCGAGGGTGCGACCGCGATGAGCCGCGCCTCACCTTCGAGGCGGATGCCGCCGCCCGACGTCGATGCGGTGTTGCCGATGAAGAGTGTGTCGTGCAGCAGCTCGAGCGTCGCGCCGGCACCCTCGCCTTTCATGTTGATGCCGCCGCCGTAGCCCGCGGAGTTCTGGCTGACGGCGAGATACTGTGTCTGCACCTGGCCCTCGCCGTCGTAGTCGATGCCGCCGCCGCTCGCGTCGCCGTCGCGATGCGCGCCGAGGATCGCGAGGTTGCCGAAGAACACCTTGCTCGCGCCGCGGATCGTGAACACGGCGGCGCCGCCGCTGCCGTTGCCCATGATCGTCGTCGAGTCCGTGCCGGGATCGATGTCGTCGCAGTCGTCGAAGCCGCCGGTGATGTCGACGTCCTGGTCGGCGATGAAGACTTCCTGGTTCGTGTACGCCTGGTCGTGCGCGATCCAGACGAGGTCCTCGCCCGGATGCGCCGCGGCTGCGTCGATCGCTTCCTGAATCGTACGGTACGGACAATCCGCCGCCGCACCGACCTTGTACACGATGAACCCGCCTGCGTCGGATGCGCTCGCCGAAGCCAGCGCCGTCGCAACCGCGGCTATCGATAGCATGTTCTTCATCGCCGACATGGCACACCTCCCGTTGCTGATGCCTTGAGCCGGAGCATTTCGCTCAGTCGAAACCGTCGCCGAAGATCGTGTCGTCCACGACGGTCCCGCCCTGGATCTCGTAGGCGCCGAGATCCATCGGACCCCACAGGTTTCCGGCCGCGCCGAGATCGACCGCGCGCGGCAGGCCGTCGAGATCGAACGGCGTCGTGCCGACCGGCGCGAAATCGACGCCGAGCGACGTCGGCTGGAGGCGGTAGTCGCCGTTCGCCGCGTCGACGAACGTCGGCTCGCCCATCGCGACGCCGTCGATCGGCGGCAGCGTGCTGACGTCGTTCGACAGCACGTACGCGATCTGGAACGGCGCGACGATCGGCGCGTCGACGGTGACCTTGCCCGGCTGATCGACGATCGAATTCGAGAGGCCGAAGATCGACACCGTCGTGCGCACGACCTCGGCCGCGCCGATCGCGTTGCCGGCCATCGTGCAGCTGTCGAGATACAGCGCGGAGGCGATGTCGAGACCGCCGGGCGTGCCGCCTTCGATCAGCGATCCGGAAACGGTGTTGTCGGCGAGCAGGCAGTTCGAGATCGTCACCAGCGTCGGCGCATCGGTCAGCTCGCCGATCACGGAGTTGGCGCCGTTGTGCCGCATTTCGAAACGGTCGCCGGCGAAGAACCCCTTCGACTGCACGAGGATCGTCGAGCCGTCGACGGTCGTGTTGTCGTGGATCGTGTTGCACGGCACGCCGGCCGCGCATGCGACGCCTTGCGGCGGCCCGTCGCACGCGCCGTTGAACAGGACGCCCGAGCCCTTGTCGCCGTCGAGATCGGCGTAAATCGCGCCGCCGTTGCTCGCGGTGTTGGAATGGATGTCGAAGTTCTGCGCGCAGAGCGTGGCGTTCGTGCCCATGTCGGCGTAGGGCTTGAGGAACACGCCGCCGCCGGTGCCCGACGCGGCATTCTCGTAGATCGCCGCGGGACTGCCGGGATTGACCGCATACAGGTTGACGCGCGCGCCGCCATGCTCGCCGGCAAGCGCGGCGATGCCGCCGCCGTACTGCGCGTCGTTCTGCGCGACCACCGCCGCGACGTTCGCGACCGCGGGACCGAGCACCTCGATGCCGCCGCCGAAACCGATGTTGTTGTGGCCGAGGGCGTGGTTGTTCGTCACGAAGTCGAACTGCACGCCGTCGTTCGCATGCTCGACGTTGAGCGTCGTGTCGCCCTCGATGCGGATGCCGCCGCCCGAGACGAGCGCGGTGTTGGCCGACACGACCGAACCGGTCAGCGTCACCGTCGTCTGGCCCGAAGGGCTCACGTCGATGCCGCCGCCGTAGCCGGCCTGATTGAGATGCACCCAGCTCGTCTGCAGCGTCAGGCTGCCCTGACCGCCAAAGTAGATGCCGCCGCCCGAGTGATCCTCGTCCATGACCGCGCCGGTGATCTCGAGGTTCTGGACGAACACGTTGCTCGTGCCTTCGATCTCGAGCACGCTGTGGCCCGAGGTGCCGACGAGCTTGGTCTGCTCCGGGCCGTTGTCGTTGTCGAAGCAGTCGGTGAAGCCGCCCTGGATGTCGACGTCCTGGTCGGCGACGACGACGTGCTGGTCGGTGTAGTCCTGATCCATCGCGATCCACACGAGATCGACGCCCGGATGCGCAGCCGCCGCGTCGACGGCTTCCTGGATCGTGTGGAACGTGCATTCCGCCGCCGCGCCGACCTTGTAGACGATGAAGCCGTCCGGCGCCGCGGACGCCGTGCCGACGAGCGTTGCCGCGACGATCGCAAGCGCAACCGCGCGTTTCGAGTGCCTGGCCATGATTCCTCCCTTGTGCAGCTCTGGCACCGACAAGAACGACATCGGGCGGCGGACCCAGACATGCCTGCACCGCGGCGCGCGGCAGGACTAGAATCGCCGCGGGGAGGACTCACGGTGCCCGGACCCGAGACCCGCGGACCAACGACACGGCCGGCGCCGCCGGATACCGCCGACGCGCTGTTCGTCGAGGTCTACGATCGCCTGAAGTCGATGGCGAGCCGCGAGCTCGCGAAGAACGACGGCGCGACGCTCAACACGACCGCGCTCGTGCACGAGCTCTACATGAAGGTCTGCAGCGGGCACGAGCGCACGTTCGCGACCCCCGCGCAGTTCTTCAGCTATGCCGCGCAGGCGATGCGGCACATCCTCGTCGACCGCGCGCGGCAGCGCCTGCGCATCAAGCGCGGCAGCGGCGTCGTGCCGGTCGAGCTCGACGACGACGAGGCGATCGCCGACGCGACGGCGGGCCGCGCGATCGAGCTCGACGAAGCGCTCAAGCGCCTCGAACAGGACGATCCGCGCGCGGCCGAGCTCGTCACGCTGCACTACTTCGCGGGCCTGCCGCTGCCGCGCATCGCCGAGATCCTCGGCGTCACCGAGCGCACGCTGAGCCGCGACTGGCGCTTCGCACGCGCGTTCCTGCACGACATCCTGCGCTGAGGGGCGTGTCGTGATCGGGCGCCAAACGGCGTTTTACCGAACGATCCATCGGACGCTCCGGTGAACGACGCTTCCGACGCCAACCTCCAGCAGCCCGGATCCGGCGGCGCGTCGCTGGCGCGGCTGCGCGCGCTCTTCGACACGGCGCTCGACGTGCCGCACGCGGAGCGCGTGCAATGGCTCGCCGCGCACGTGCCCGACGCGGTCGAGCGCGAGACGCTCGCGCGCCTGCTCGCGGCCGCAGACGAAGCCGATCGCGGCTTCCTCGACACGCCGGTCGGCGAGCACGCGAGCAAGCTGGGCGCCGACAGCGTGCTCGCCGAAAGCTTCGTCGGCCAGCGCATCGGCGCGTTCCGCCTCGTGCGCCTGCTCGGCAAGGGCGGCATGGCCGCGGTGTTCCTCGGCCAGCGCGAAGGCGGCGATTTCCGCCAGGACGTCGCGATCAAGCTGCTCCGTCGCGGACTCTATTCGGAAATCGAGCAGCGCCTGTTCCTGCGCGAGCGGCGGGTGCTCGCGAGCCTCAACCATCCGAACATCGCGCGCCTTTTCGACGGCGGGCTCACCGACGCCGGCGTGCCGTATCTCGTGATGGAGTACGTCGACGGCCTGTCGATCACGCGGCATGCGACGGAGCGCGCGCTCGATCTGCGCGCGCGGCTCGATCTGTTCCTCACGGTCTGCCGCGCCGTCGAGGCCGCGCATCGCGCGCTGATCGTGCATCGCGACATCAAGCCGTCGAACATCCTCGTCGCCGGCGACGGCACGGTGAAGCTGCTCGATTTCGGCATCGCCAAGCTGCTCGAGGACAACGTCGAGAGCGGCACCGTCGGCGTGTTCACGCCCGACTACGCGGCGCCCGAGCAGATCAGCGCCGGTCCGATCACGACGGCGACCGACGTCTACGCGCTCGGCGTGCTGCTGCACGAGCTCCTGCTTGGCGCGCGACCCGGACCGAGCACGGCAACCCTGCGCAAACGCCTGCGCGGCGATCTCGACAACGTCCTGATGAAGGCGCTCGATCCCGAGCCCGAGCGCCGCTACGCGTCGGCCGGCGCCTTCTCGGAGGACATCGAGCGGCATCTCGCGGGACAACCGGTCGCCGCCCATCCGCCGTCGCGCTGGTATCGCGCGCGCAAGTTCGTCGCGCGGCACAAGGGCGGCGTCGTGACGACGGCGGCGTTTCTCGTGGCGATTCTCGCCTCGCTCGGGCTTGCGCTCTGGCAGGCGAACGTGGCGCGCGAGCAGGCGCGCGTCGCGCACGAGGAAGCGCAGCGCGCGGACGCCGTGCAGTCGTTCCTCGTCGGCGTCTTCAACAGCAACAGCAGCTACCAGGACGATCCGGCGAAAGCGCGTTCGACGACGGCCGAGCAGCTGCTCGAAATCGGCGCGAAGAAGATCGATGGCGCGATGAGCGACACGCCGGACGCCAAGGTGCGCATGCTGCACCTCCTCGCCGACCTGCATGGCAATCTCGGCCTCGACGAGCAGGCCACGACGCTGTTGCGCAAAGCCGTCGATGTCGCCCGCTCGGCGCACGGCGAGCACGCGATCCAGGCGTTCGACGAGGAGATGGCGCTCGCCGACGCGCTCCACTCGGCAAACAGCGACGAGGCCGCCAAGGCCGTCCTCGAGGATGCGCAGGCGACGCTCGACGCGAGCCGCGACGCCAGCCCGCGACGTCGCGCGCAGCTTTATGATCAACTCGGCGAGTACTACGCGACACGCGACGCTCCCCGCGCGCTCGACTACGCGCGCAAGTCGATCGCTCTCTATGACACGCTGCCGCCGAGCTACGACTTCGCGTTCGCGCTGTCGCGCAAGGCACGCGCGGAGCGGTATTCCGGCCTCGACAGCGACGCGATCGCCTCGTACCGGCGCGCGATCGAGATGTCAGTCGCGATCGACGGCGAGCGCAGTCCCGACCTGCCGCGCTACTACGCCGAGCTTGCCGACATCCAGACCAACCATCACGACATCGCCGGCGGCGAAGATAGCGTGCGCCGCGCGCTGGCGTCGGCCAAGGCGATTCACGGCGAAAACCACGTCGACGTCGCGCAGTGCGAAGTGCGGCTTGGCCGGCTCCTCTTCGACACCGATCGCGTGCAGGAGGGGTTTGCGCTGATCGAAAGCGCGCGGGCGAAGACGCTCGCGCTGCGCGGTCCCGACGATGGCTTCCATACGCCGCTGATGCTCTACCAGCACGGCT
>DATFRS010000415.1:0-3823 GCA_035263065.1 Rhodanobacteraceae bacterium | reverse complement strand
CTGAAACCCCTGATCCGGCGTCGCACCGGCCGATCCCGCGAGCGTAGGGCGGCGCCCGCGCGCTGCGCAAGGCACGGCGTGTCGGTCCTGTGACACCGGCCCCCTTCAGCCGGTTTTGACGCGTCGCAGCAAATGTGTTCTAGTCGCTGCTGAGCGGAACGCTGTCCGGAGGCGACGCGCGGTCGGACGTATAGACGGCCATTTCTATACCGAGTCGCAGCGCAGCCTTGCCGGTCGGCGGCCGGCTCGCGGAGGCGCATGCGATGGCGACGCGGCGTTCCGGGCTCTACGACCCGGCCTACGAGCACGACAGTTGCGGCTTCGGCCTGATCGCGCAGATCGACGATCGCGCGAGCGCGCGCGTGGTCGGGCTGGCCTTCGACGCGCTCGAACGCCTCGCCCACCGGGGTG
This sequence comes from Rhodanobacteraceae bacterium, assembly GCA_035263065.1. Taxonomy (GTDB): domain Bacteria; phylum Pseudomonadota; class Gammaproteobacteria; order Xanthomonadales; family Rhodanobacteraceae; genus Dokdonella_A. The sequence continues at coordinate 3,412 of DATFRS010000415.1, read as the reverse complement.
CCGTCGGCGCCGACGGCGTCAGCAGCGACGGCTGCGGGTTGCTCATGTACCGCCCGCAAGCCTGGCTGCGCGCGCTCGCGGCGGACAGCGGCATCGCGCCGGCGGATCGCTTCGCGGCGGGTCTCGTTTTCCTTTCGCCCGACACGGAAGCGGCGGATCGCGCGATCGCCGAGGTGGACCGGCGCATCGCCGACGAGGGCCTGACGGTTGCCGGCTGGCGCGACGTGCCGGTCGACGTCTCGGTATGCGGCACCGAAGCGGCGCGCTCGCTGCCGCGCATCGCGCAGATCTTCGTCGACGCGCCGGCCGGTCTCGGCGAGGACGCCTTCGGGCGTGCGCTGTTCCGCGCGCGGCGCCTCGCGACGAACGCGCTCGCCGACGACGAGCATTTCTACGCGGTCACGCTGTCCGCCTCGACGATCGGCTACAAGGCGATGGTGCTGCCGGGCGCGCTGAAGCGCTTCTATCCGGATCTCGCGCGGCCCGAGCTCGAAGTCAGCGCGATCGTGTTTCACCTGCGCTTCTCGACGAACACGTTGCCGCAGTGGCGGCTCGCGCAGCCGTTCCGGCATCTCGCGCACAACGGCGAGATCAACACGATCCGCGCGAACCGCACCTGGCTGCAGGCGCGCAGCGCCAAGCTCGTCTCGCCGCTGATCGATTTCTCGGGCCTCGGCGCGCTCGTCGCGATGGAGGGCTCGGACTCGCAAAGCCTCGACAACGCACTCGAGCTGCTGCTGATCGGCGGCATCGCGCTGCCGATCGCGATGCGCATCCTCGTGCCGCCGGCGTGGTCGGCGCGCGAGGACATCGATGCCGATCTCGCCGCGTTCTACGAGTACTACGCGCTGCACACCGAGCCGTGGGACGGCCCGGCGGGTCTCGTCATGTGCGACGGACGCTACGCGGCATGCGCGCTCGATCGCAACGGCCTGCGCCCCGCGCGCTGGGCGCTCGCGGACGACAATCACCTGATCGTCGCGTCGGAAGCCGGCATCTGGGACGTGCCGGATTCGCGCATCGTCGCGAAAGGCCGGCTCGGCCCCGGCGAGATGATCGCCGTCGATCTCGTGGAGCATCGCCTGCTGCGCAACGCCGACATCGACGCGCTGAACCGCAGCCTCGCGCCGTTCAAGCAGTGGCTGCGCGAAGGCGTGACGTACCTCGAATCGCATTTGATCGATCCCGGTCTCGCCGCCGAGCCGTTCACGCCGCCGACGCTCGCGCGGTTCCAGAAACTGTTCGGCCTCACGCGCGAGGAGCGCGATACCGTGTTGACGACGCTCGCCGAGCTCGGCGTCGAGGCGACCGGCTCGATGGGCGACGACACGCCGGTCGCGGCGATGTCGCAGGTCGCGCGGCCGCTCTACGACTATTTCCGGCAGGGCTTCGCGCAGGTCACGAATCCGCCGATCGATCCGCTGCGCGAAACCGCCGTGATGTCGCTCGTCACGCAGATAGGCGCCGAAGGCAACATCTTCGAGCTCTCGCCCGAGAACGCGAAGCAGGTGATGCTGACGTCGCCGGTGCTGTCGCAGCGCAAGCTCCGCCAGCTGCTCGCGTTGCCGCTGTTCGCCGGCGCGGCGCAGACGTTCATCGATCTCTACTACGCCGGAAGCGAAGGCCTCGAAACCGCGCTGCGCCGCATGTGTGCCGACGCGATCGCCGCCGTGCGCGCCGGCTCGCGGCTGATCTTCCTGAGCGACCGCTATCCACCGCAGAGCGCCGACAAGCTGCCCGCGCACGCACTGCTCGCGACGGCCGCGATCCACCAGGCGCTGCTCGCGACGCGCCTTCGCACCGACTGCAACCTCGTCGTCGAGACCGGCAGCGCGCGCGACGCGCATCACTTCGCGTGCCTGATCGGCTACGGCGCGACGGCCGTCTATCCGTATCTCGCCTACCAGACGCTGTTCGACCTCGGCCAGAGCGGCGCGATCCGCGCCTCGGGCGAAGCGCGCGAGCTCGGCCGCAGCTACCGGCGCGGCATCCGCAAGGGCCTGCTCAAGATCCTGTCGAAGATGGGCATCTCGACGGTGGCGGGTTACCGCGGCGCGCAGCTCTTCGAGATCGTCGGCCTCGATCGCGAAATCGTCGATCTCTGCTTCGCCGGCACGCCGGCACGCATCGGCGGCACGCGCTTCGACGATCTCGAGCGCGAGCAGCGCGCCCGCACGCGCGAGGCGTACGACCTCAACGCGTCGCTGGCGCCGGGCGGCCTCTTGAAGTTCGTGCACGGCGGCGAGTATCACGCGTACAACCCCGATGTCGTCGGCGCGTTGCAGCGCGCGGTCGTCACCGGCAAGGCCGGCGACTATCGCGCCTATGCCGACCTCGTCGACCGCCGCACGCCGGCGGCGCTGCGTGATCTCGTCGAGGTTCGCGACGACGTCGCCGCCGTGCCGCTCGATGAAGTCGAGTCCATCGAAGCGATCCTGCAGCGCTTCGATTCGGCCGGCATGTCGCTCGGTGCGCTGTCTCCGGAAGCGCACGAAACGCTCGCGCAGGCGATGAACCGGCTCGGCGCGCGCTCGAACTCGGGCGAAGGCGGCGAGGATCCGGCGCGCTACGGCACCGACAAGGCGTCGAAGATCAAACAGGTCGCGTCCGCGCGATTCGGCGTGACGCCGGCCTACCTCGTCGACGCCGAAGTCCTGCAGATCAAGATCGCGCAGGGCGCGAAGCCCGGCGAAGGCGGGCAGCTGCCGGGCCACAAGGTCAACGAGATGATCGCGCGGCTGCGCTACGCGCGGCCCGGCATCGGCCTGATTTCGCCGCCGCCGCATCACGACATCTATTCGATCGAGGATCTCGCGCAACTCATCTTCGATCTCAAGCAGGTGAACCCGAAGGCGCTCGTGTCGGTGAAGCTGGTCGCGGAGCCGGGCGTCGGTACCGTCGCCGCGGGCGTAGCCAAGGCCTACGCGGACCTGATCACGATCTCGGGTTACGACGGCGGCACGGGCGCGAGTCCGCTGAGCTCCATCAAGTACGCCGGCACGCCATGGGAGCTCGGGCTGGCCGAGACTCACCAGACGCTGCGCATCAACGACCTGCGCCACCGCGTGCGGCTGCAGACCGACGGCGGGCTCAAGACCGGGCTCGATGTGATCAAGGCCGCCATCATCGGTGCGGAAAGCTTTGGCTTCGGCACCGCGCCGATGGTCGCGCTCGGCTGCAAGTACCTGCGCATCTGTCATCTCAACAACTGTGCAACCGGGGTCGCGACCCAGCACAACGTGCTGCGCTCGAAGTACTTCGTCGGCTTGCCGGAGATGGTCGTCAACTATTTCCGCTTTGTGGCCCAGGAAGTGCGCGAGATTCTGGCCTCCCTCGGCGTGCCGAGCCTCCAGGAGCTGATCGGCCGGACCGAGTACCTGCAGATCCTGGAGGGCCAGAGCGTGCGGCAGCG
>DATFRS010000414.1:0-3062 GCA_035263065.1 Rhodanobacteraceae bacterium | reverse complement strand
ATCATGTTCGCCGGAATGTCGTTCGGGTTGCCGGAGAGGTAACGGTGACCATTGATCAGCGTCAACGTACGGGGCGAACCCAGGCCGCGCAGACCGATCGACGAGAAACCCGTACCGCCGGAGTTGTTGACCTGCGGGTTGATGTTCGGGCCGGTAACCGCCGGCAGCTGCTGGATCAGATCACCCAGTGTCAGCTTGCCGGTCTTCTGGATCGCGGCGCGATCGATGGTGATGACCGGGTTGGACGTTTCGATATCCACGCGACGGATGTTCGAACCCGTCACGGTGATGGTCTCCAGCTGCTGATTGCTCTGGTCCTGCGCGTCTTGCGCAAGAGCAGGGGCAGCGTAGCCGACCACCGCCGATGCGCCCGCGTACAGCGAGAAGCGCACGGCTTTGAAAAGCTCGTTGCTCGATAGCCTCATTACACTCTCCAACGTCAGAGTTGCGTCACAGTTCGGGACATGTGCTTCCCCTTCCTGGGGACGGCCAAAACGGCCCACCTAAAACCCTCGGCAGCGGCGGATACTAACAACTTTCTTACGGCATGGGAATCCCTGAGCCGACGCTTAACAAAGTCGCCAAACCCCCCAAATTCGCAAGAATTATCAAAAACTTGCGCAAGGGGTGCAAAACGGCAACAAGGCGTGCTAGGGCCGCCGGAAAAGCGACCTCATCGACGCCTGGAGAACGGAAAAATAATTCGCGCGGAAGGGGGTGCCGCCGGCTTAACGGCGGCGGAGAAGGCCGGAAAACCGGTCAGAGGTCCTGCCGATACTGAATGTACGGCGTGCGGGCCTGATTCGGATCGGTATCGCGCGGCGCATCCAGCGGCGCGCTCCAGAGGTTCTGCGCACCGACGCTGATCTCGGCGCGCCACGGCGTGCGCCACGACACCCCGAGGTCGAGCGCGGTCCACTTCTTGCCGACGAGCAGCGGATCGTCGCTGCGGAGCACGTGACCCACGATCGCGCCGCGCAGCGAACCCGCGTCGACGCCGAGGCTCAGCGACAACTGGTCGATGTCGATGCCCGGCAGTGCGCCCGAACCGAGCGTCGCGTAACCGAGCGTGCTGCCGCGGCCGTAGCTAGCGCCGACGTCGAGCGCTGCATCGCCGGCGAACTGCCAGCGGCCGCGTGCAAACAGCGACGTCTCCGACTGCATGCCGTACGTCATCGCTTCGGGCAAAGTCAGCACCGGAATCGCGGGAACGCCGGCGCCGATGCCCTGAAAACCCTGCACGCTGTCGCGCGTCTGCAGCCACGAAAGTCCGTACGAAAGATCGAGCCCGCCGTCCGCAGACATCCAGCCGAGACCGAGCGAGCCGATCGCGCCGGTCTGCCGTCCGCTGTCGCAGGCGAGACCGCAGAGTGCGGGCAGCACGCTCTGGTTCTGCTGCAGGAGCGCGTCGACATGGAAGCCGTTCTTCGCCTGCCAGCGCACGCCCGACGCGTCGAGGTTCGAAGCGCCCATGAGATACCAGCTCGTCGCACCCGGCTGCGCGGTCGTGCCGGCGAGGAGCGGCGAGCCCCACTGGCCCGGCACCGCAACGATCGCCAGCAGATGACCATCGGCGCCCGACCAGATCGGCACGACCGAGTTCGCGTCGGCGAGCGCCCACGGCTGCGTTGCGCCGTCGTCGAGCGCAAGCAGCTCATCGAGCAGCGCCTGCGAGCCGCTCGACGTGACCAGCGTCGGCAGCTCGTCGGCGGTCGCGGCAAGCGACAGCCCAAGGCCGAACAGAGCGATGGCGATACGCGACAACATCGACGTGCAGGGAGCCTCGCAGGGGGTCGCAGATAGGAGCGCGAACACCGCCGTGGAGTTCCTTCGGAGCCCTCAGGGTTCGATGCAGGAATGGTACTCCGATTTACGGAAAACTAACAGCGACGATCATCACGTCCGGGGCGCTCGGAGTGTGCCAAAGTTCACGGTCGCGGGGATCGTGAAATGGGCGCGAAATGCGCCGGGACGGCGGGCTGGAGCGGCTCGCCGAGGGCCATTCCCGCCATTAGACTAGGCGTTTGCCCGCCCGGTCTGCCAGGGGGTTCTAGCGGGTGCGAGCAGCAGTGCAAGGCGAATCGGCGGTAGCCCGAACGGCGACCCGCGACGACCCCGTGTCGACGGTCGGCAGCCCCGCCGAGGCGCTCTATTGTGCCCTGCTCCGGGCGACCAGCATCGCCCAGCTCGAAGCCGTGGTCGCGCGCGAGCTGCCGTCGCTGCTCGGCGCCCAGACCTGCCGCCTCTATTGGCCGAACGCCGCCGACGACGGACGCGAGGACGGCGACGTCCCGCCGGCCGTGCGCCAGGCGCTGACGCGCGGCGCCGAAGTGTCGGTCGCCGAGTCGCCGGACGGCGTCATGCAGGTCGCCGTGCCGCTGCGCGCGCGCCCCGATGCGGCCGCGCGCGCGATCCTCTGCTGCGACTTCGCCGCGAAGATGCCGTCTCGCAACGGCCGCCTCGCACGCCTCGAAGGCGCCGGCCGGCAGATCCTCAATCGCCTCGAGGCCGTGCTCGAAGTCGAGATGCTGCAGCGCTCGGTGACGCGCCTCGAGCAGGCCGAGCGCCTGCAGCGCGCGCTCTACGCGATCGCCGACCAGGCCAACAGCGGCCGCGACATGCCCGACGTGCTGCGTGCGATGCACGAGATCGTCGGCAGCCTCATGTACGCGGAGAACTTCTACATCGTTCTCTACGACCGCGCCGCCGACAGCCTGCGCTTCGCCTACTTCGTCGACGTCGCCGACACCGACACGCCGTCGAACGAATCGACGCCGCTCGAAGAGATGCGCGGCAGCCTCACCTGGCACCTCCTGCGCCGCGGCCGCGCGCTGATGGGCACGCCCGCCGAGCTCGAGAAGCACATCGGCGAGCCGCTCGCCGCGTTCGGCCCCGAGTGCATCGACTGGCTCGGCGTGCCGCTCGTACGCGGCAGCGAAGTCGTCGGCGGCATCGTCGTGCAGAGCTACACCGAATCTGCGCGCTTCGGCGAGGAGGACCGCGCGCTGCTCGCCTACGTCGCGCAGCACATCCTGACCGCGCTCGAGCACAAGCAGACGATG
>DATFRS010000413.1:0-2653 GCA_035263065.1 Rhodanobacteraceae bacterium | reverse complement strand
CTTCGAGACGCTCGCGCTGCACGCCGGCCAGATCCCCGACGCGAGCACCGGCGCGCGCGCGGCGCCGATCTACCAGACGACCTCCTTCGTCTTCGACTCCGCGGAGCACGCGGCGAGCCTGTTCAACCTGCAGACCTTCGGTAACGTCTACTCGCGCATCTCGAACCCGACGGTGGCGGTGCTCGAGGAACGCGTCGCGGCGCTCGAGGGCGGCCGCGCGGCGCTCGCGACCGCGACCGGCCAGGCGGCCGAGGCGACGGCGATCATGACGCTCCTCGAAGGCGGCGATCACGTGGTGTCCGCGGCGACGTTGTATGGCGGCACGCACACGCTGCTCGCCGTCAACCTGAAGCGGTTCGGCATCGAGGCGACCTTCGTCGATGCGGATGAGCCGGACAACTTCCGGCGCGCGCTCACGAAGCATACCAAGCTCCTGTACGCCGAGACGCTCGGCAATCCGTCGATCAACGTCGTCGATATCGAGCGCATCGGCGCGATCGCGAAGGACGCGGGCATCCCGTTCATCGTCGACAACACGGTGCCGTCGCCGTACCTCTGCCGGCCCCTCGCGCACGGCGCGGACATCGTCGTCCACTCGGCGACCAAGTACATCGGCGGCCACGGCACCACGATGGGTGGCGTCATCGTCGAGTCCGGCAAGTTCCCCTGGGGCAACGGCAAGTTCCCGGGCATGACCACGCCGTCGCCCGGCTACCACGGCGTGATCTTCCACGAGACGTTCGGCGATTTCGGCTACATCATGCGCTGCCGGATGGAGACGATGCGCACGTTCGGACCCTCGCTCTCGCCGTTCAACGCGTGGCTGCTTCTCCAGGGCCTCGAGACGCTGCCGCTGCGGATGGGGCGCCATTGCGCGAATGCGCTCGGGGTGGCGAAGTTCCTGCAGGGGCATCCGCAGGTCGCGTGGGTCAATTACCCGGGATTGCCCGGCAACAAGTACTACGAGCTGACTCGCAAGTACCTGCCGAAAGGCGCGAGCGGGCTGCTCTCGTTCGGCATCAAGGGCGGCGCGCGCGCCGGCGAGCGGTTCATCGAGGCGGCGACGTTCATGAGCCATCTCGCCAACATCGGCGATGCGAAGACGCTCGTGATCCACCCCGCGTCCACGACCCACCGGCAGATGTCGGAAGAAGACCAGGCGAAGGCGGGCGTCCTGCCGGAGATGGTTCGCATCTCCGTCGGGATCGAGACGCTGGACGACATCCTCTGGGACATCGACCAGGCGCTGCACGCGGCGGCGAAGGCATGAGGGGAGCGAGGCGCAGATGATCAGCTACGACGTCGTCGAGCACGGCAAGCCGCTGCAGCGCGCGGTGCGGGAAACGCCCAAGCCGAAGGGCACCGAGGTGCTCGTGCGCACGACGCGGAGCGGCGTGTGCCATTCGGACCTCCATATCTGGGACGGCTACTTCGACCTCGGCGGCGGCAAGCGCTTCTACGTCAAGGACCGCGGCTGCGTCCCGCCGTTCTCGCTCGGCCACGAGCCGTTCGGCGTCGTGGAGGCGCTCGGCCCCGACGCGAAGGGTGTCGCGGTCGGGACGAAGGGGATCGTCTTTCCCTGGATCGGCTGCGGCGAATGCGCGGTCTGCAAGGCCGGGCAGGACAACTACTGCCTCTCGCAGCGCTTCATCGGAGTCTTCCGCCCCGGCGCGTACGCATCGCACCTGCTGGTTCCGCACCCGCGCTACATCGTCGATGCGGCCGGGATCGATGACAGCTTCGCCGCGACGCTCGCCTGCTCGGGGGTGACGACGTTCAGCGCCATCCGCAAGATTCCGCCGCTCGCCGACCGGGACTGGGTCGTCGTGGTCGGCTGCGGCGGACTGGGGTTGATCGCGCTCGCCACGCTGCGCGCAGTCGGCATCGAGCGCGTCATCGCGTGCGACGTCGAGGACGCGAAGCTCGCCGCGGCGCGCGACGGCGGCGCGCGCGAGACCGTCAACTCGCGCGACGCCCAGGCGGCGCTCGTCCGGTTGCAGCAGATCTCGGGCGGGGCGGTCGCCGCCGCGCTCGACTTCGTCGGCATGCCGGCGACCGCGAACCTCGGCATCGCGGCGCTCGCGAAAGGCGGCCGCTACATCCTGTGCGGGCTCTTCGGCGGCGAGATCACGCTGTCGCTGCCGCCGATCCCGCAGCGGGCGATCGGAATCATCGGCTCGTACGTCGGCAACCTCCAGGAGCTCCGCGACCTCGTCGCGCTCGCGAAGACCGGCAGGCTCAAGGCGCCGCCGATCGAGGTGCGGCCGATCAGCGAGGTGAACCGCACCCTCGACGAGCTCCAGGCGGGCCGCATCGTCGGCCGCGTCGTGCTCGACGTGAACGAGACGGCTTGAGCCCCATGAAATTCACCGAGTGGACTTCTTCCTACCCGACGGCGCGCCGCCCGACGATGGCGGCGAACGTCGTCTCGACGTCGCAGCCGCTCGCCGCGCAGGCCGGCGCGCGCGTGCTCGCCGAGGGTGGCAATGCGATGGACGCGGCGCTCGCCACCGCGATCACGCTCACCGTCGTCGAGCCGATCTCGAACGGGATCGGCTCGGACCTCTTCGCGATCGTCTGGGACGGCAAGGAGCTGCGCGGCCTGAATGCCTCGGGCCGCTCGCCCGCGGCGTGGACGCCGGAGTACTTCGCC
>DATFRS010000412.1:0-6251 GCA_035263065.1 Rhodanobacteraceae bacterium | reverse complement strand
TCGCGCTCGCGCTTCAGGCCTTCGGGCGTGAGCTCGAAAAACCACGCGAACGCGATCCAGAAAGGAAAGCCGATCGCGCCCGCGACGATGAACCAGCGTGTGCTCCAGTCGGGGAGGCCGACCGAAGGGCCGAGCTGCGCGATGCCCTGCGCCAGCGCCCAGACCGCGCCGATGTAGAGCACGGCGGCACGGAACACGTTGCGACGTCGCAGCTCCTGCAAGAGGCGCTTCATGCCGATGGACGCCCCCTGAGCGCCGGTCGACCGGACGCGGCAGTGTCGGGGAATCGCCGCGGGGGCGCAAGCAAGCGTCCCGCGGACTTCAGGCGGCGTCTGCCATGATGGCCGCGACCGCGATATGCCGCGCGCATGTCACATTGCCGGCTCCTGTGTCGTCATGAAGCCGTAAGCCCCACAACAGGACCCTCATTCATGACCGCAAGGCTGAACCCCATGACCGCCGCGCCCTCGCTGATGAAGGCGTGGCACGGCGCCTCCGTCGCGATTGCCTCGAGCCTCGAGCCCGGCCTGCGCGAGCTCGTCGAGGTTCGCGCATCCCAGATCAACGGCTGCGCGAACTGCGTCAACATGCACTCGGTGTTCGCGCGCGAGCACGGCGAGACCGAGCAGCGCCTCTATCTCCTCGCCGCATGGCGCGAGGCGCCGTGCTACACCGATCGCGAGCGCGCCGCGCTCGGCTGGACCGAGGCGCTGACGCGGCTCTGCGAAGGGGCCGAGCTCGACGGCGCGTACGACGCGCTGAAGGCGCAGTTCACCGACGAGGAGCAGGTCAAGCTCACGCTGATGGTCAACGTCATCAACGGCTGGAATCGCATTGCGGTCGGCTTTCGCGGCTGGGTCGATCCCGCGGACGTGAAAGCCGCGGCGCAAGCGGTCGCGGCGTGATCGCGAGCGCGCCACGCGAGGACGCAGCGGCGAGCTTCGGGCCGCTGCGTCCGACGCTCATGCGCGTCGCCTATCGCATGCTGGGCTCGGTCGCCGACGCGGAGGACATCGTGCAGGAAGCCTTCGTGCGCTGGATGGGCACCGACCGCGGCGGCGTGCGCGAGCCCGAAGCGTTCCTGCGCCGTGCCGTCACGCGCCTTTGCCTCGACCAGTTGAAATCGGCACGGCACGCACGCGAGACGTACGTCGGTCCCTGGCTTCCCGATCCCGTCGTGGAAGAGGACGCCGCGGAAGACGTCACGTTGCCGCTGATGCTCGCGCTCGAACGCCTCTCGCCGCTGGAGCGCGCCGCATTCCTGCTGCACGACGTGTTCGGCCTCGGCTTCGATGAAGTGGCCGCCACGCTCCAGCGCGATGCGGCGGCCTGCCGACAGCTGGCCGGACGCGCACGCACGCACGTGCGCGAGGCGCGGCCTCGATTCCAGGTGGAAAGGCAGCGCGGGCTCGAAATCGCCGAAGCCTTCTTCGCCGCTTCCCGCAGCGGCGACATGAAGGCGCTCGGCGCAATGCTGGCGGCCGACGTCAGCGTGCACGCCGACGGCGGCGGCAAGCGCCCGGCCGCGACGGCGCCGATCTTCGGTTTCGATGCGGTCATGAAGGCGAGCGAAGCCCTCGCGGACATTTTCCGGAACAACCCCTCGATGCTCGTGCGCGCCTGCTTCGTCAACGGATTGCCGGGCTTCGTCACGCGCGAAGCGGACGGCGAGCTCGCGACGACAGCGCTCGAGATCGAAGACGGAAAGATCGCGGCGATCTATGTCGTGAGGAATCCCGACAAGCTGAAGCATCTGCACTGAGGGTCGGGAACCGTCGTGCCTGCGGCGGCGATGTCGCCATCGTCGCCGGCCGGTGCTCAGCGCGTGTCGACGACGACCACGACCTTGCCGCGTGCGTGCCCTTCGGTAACGTACGCGATCGCCTCGCGAATGTCGTCGAGCCGATAGCGCCGGTCGATGACCGGCCGCACCTTGCCATCGTTCACGAGCTGCATGATTGTCGCGAGATCTCCGGGATGTCTGCGGGCCATGACCAGCGATACCTTGCGGCTTCCGACGGCGGTGAGAACGGCGCACTTCAGCATCATGGAGATCATCGGCGTGCCGATGACGAGGTGGACGCCGTCCGGTTTCAACACGCGCCGGCAGCGCAGCAGCCCGTGTGTCGCGTGGCAGTCGACGATGAGGTCGTAGCGTTCGCTGCCGCGCGTGAAGTCGTCGCGCGTGTAGTCGATCGCGACATCCGCGCCGAGCGACTTCACGAGCTCGAGCGTCTGCGTATGCGTGACGCCGGTGACGTGCGCGCCGAAATGCTTCGCGAGCTGCACCGCGAACGTGCCGACGCCGCCGGCAGCGCCGTTGACCAGCACTCGGTGGCCGGTCGCGATGTTTCCCTTGCGCAGCGCCTGCAGCGCGGTGAACGACGCGACCGGAAGGCTCGCAGCCTCCTCGAACGTCACCCCGTCGGGCTTGGCGACCAGAGACGATGCCTTCGTGCAGACCGACTCGGCGAACGCGCCGCGGCAGTTGCCGAACACCGCATCGCCCGGCTTGAACGTCGTGACGTTGCCGCCGACGGCGTCGACGACGCCGGCGACATCGACGCCGAGCCGCGTCTCCTTCGGCGCACGCAGCCCGACGAACAGGCGCACGGCAAAGGGCGTGCCGCGCACGCTGGCGTAGTCGAGCGCGTTGATGGACGCCGCGCGGACGGCGATGCGTACTTCGTCATCGTTCGGCGCCGGCGTTCCGACGTCGCGCAACTCGATGACGTCCGGCGCGCCGTAACGCGTGAAGATCGCCGCCTTCATGGGTGCATCATGGCACTCTAGGCTCACCGTCGCACGTGTCGAATCCCGGAGGCGTCCGCCATGTCCAAGCCCGTCATGAACCTCGACGAAGTCGTCTACGACGATGTCGAGGAAAACGGCAAGTACACGTCGAGCCGCGGCACGATCGGCGACCACATCGGCGCGAAGAAGCTCGGCTACAACCTGACCGTCGTGCCGCCCGGCAAGGTGCAGTGCCCGTTCCACTGCCATCACGGCGACGAGGAGATGTTCTTCATCGTCGAAGGCGAGGGCGAGCTCCGCTTCGGCGACCGGCGCTATCCGATCCGCGCACACGACGTGATCGCCTGTCCGCCGGGCGGGCCGGAGGTCGCGCACCAGATCCTCAACACCGGCACGACGACGCTGCGCTACCTCGCGGTGTCGACGCGGCTCGACCTCGACGCGTGCGAATACCCCGACTCGCAGAAGGTGATCGTCGCCGCGGGCGTGCGCGGCGCGCGCGTGCTGCGCAAGATGTTCCGCGCGGAGGACGAGGTCGACTACTACGACCGCGAGCCGCTCGACTAGGCAGCGGGCTTAGCCGGACATTCGGCTGCGCTTCACGCCGCGGCGCGCCAGATGAACGCCCCGGATTTCGGAGCGGGCCATGATCACGGCGCATTGCCACTGCGGCGACGTCGCCTTCTCGATCGACGGCGAGATTCCGCGCGAGCTTACGCGCTGCACGTGCTCGGTCTGCTCGCGGCACGGGGCGCTCTACGCGTACTTCCCGCCCGAGCGGTTCCACGTGACCGCGGAGCCGCAGTCGGATGCGATCTACCGCTGGAACACGATGCAGGTCGCGCATCACTTCTGCGCGCGCTGCGGCAGCCTGACCTACATCGACAGTCCGGCGTACGGGCATGACCGGAGCTGGGACGGCAAGACGCGCCGGATCGGCGCCAGCGCGCGCCTCTTCGACGACTTCGACGCCGCCGAGGCGCCGGTGCGCGTGATCGACGGCAAGAATCTCTGGTGACGCCGCGATCATGGCCCGGTGATCGTCGGATAACGACATTGGCATGGATCGGTGATGCGACCGGTGTGCAGGCACCGCCATACTCGCGTTTTCCACTTTTCGCGGGTCGATCCATGAGAACAAGCGCAATCGGGCCCGCACTCGTGTTCCTCGGCTGCACAGTGGCGAGTGCCGCCACGCCGCCGTCGAGCCCGCTCGCGTGGACCGAGCAGAAGGTCACCGCCAGCAACGGCCAGCCGCACGATGCGTTCGGCCAGTCGATCGCGATCCGCGGCACGACGGCGCTGATCGGCGCCGTCGACGTGAACGACTGGGAAGGCGCGATCTACGTGTTCACGCAGACCGGCGGCGTCTGGACCGAGGGCCAGGAATTCATGGCCGACGACGGCGTGCCGGGCGATCAGGCGACCTTCGGCACCGCGATCATGATCGACGGCGACACCGCGGTGATCGGCGCGCTCGGCGCGACGGTGAACGGTCACGCCAACCAGGGCGCGGCGTACGTCTTCAAGGAAGCCGGCGGCGCCTGGAGCCAGGTCGCGAAGCTCGTCGCCGACGACGGCGCGGCGAACAACTACTTCGGCCAGGCGGCCGCGATCGCCGGCGACAACATCGTCGTCGGCGCCTACGGCGCGACGGTGAACGGCAACGCGCTGCAGGGTGCGGCGTACGTCTACTCGAACATCGGCGGCACGTGGACGTTCGTGAAGAAGCTCGTCGCGGACGACGCGGTCGGCGGCGAATTCTTCGGTCGATCCGTCGCGATGTCCGGCACGCGCGCGCTCGTCGGTGCGCCGTACGCGGCCGTCGACGGCACCGCGGCGCGCGGCGCCGTGTACATGTTCGACGGCTCGACGTCGGATTGGACGCAGACCGGGAAAATCGTCGCCGACTCGGGCGACCCGGGCGATGCGTTTGCGTTTTCGCTCGCCGCGACGCCGACGCGCATGGTCGCCGGCGCCAACGGCAGCAACGGCGCGCGCGGCGGTGCGTTCGTGTTCGTCGACGACGGCGGCGCGTGGACGCAGCAGGCGCGGCTCGTCGCGGACGATGGCGCCGTCGGCGACGACATGGGCTACGCGGTCGCGATCGACGACGCAACCGTCATCGTCGGCGCCGACCGCGCGGCGATCGGCCCGAATACGCAGCAGGGCGCGGCGTACGTGTTCAAGGACGACGGCAGCGGGATCTGGACGCAGACCGAGAAGCTGACGTCGAGCGACAGCCAGACGGACGAGTTCTACGGTGCGTTCGTGGCGCTGTCCGAGCAGACCGCGCTGGTCGGCGTGCCGTATGCGACGGTCGATGGGCACGCAGTGCAGGGCGCGGCGTATTTTTACGCGCGCGATGACGTCGTCAGCGATCGCATCTTCGCCGACGGTTTCGATAACGCTCCCTAGCCCACTCTTTCCCCTCTCCCGCTTGCGGGAGAGGGGACAAGGGCGAGGCGAGTCGGCGGGCTAACTCAACGCGCCAGCGACGCGTTGTCGATCACGAACCGGTATTTCACGTCGCTGCGCAGCATCCGGTCGTACGCCTCGTCGATCTTCTGGATCGGAATCATCTCGATCTCCGACACGATGCCGCGCTCGGCGCAGAAGTCGAGCATCTCCTGCGTCTCGGCGAGCCCGCCGATGAGCGAGCCCGCGATCGCGCGGCGGCTGAAGATCAGCGCTCCGGCGTTCGGCGACGGATGCGGATGCTCGGGCACGCCGACGAGGCAGAGCGTGCCGTCGCGCCTCAGGAGCCGGGTGAACGCATCGAGATCGTGACTCGCGGCGACCGTGTCGAGGATGAAATCGAAGCTCGACGCGTGCCTCTTCATCTCGGCCGCGCTCTTCGAGATCACGACCTCGTCCGCGCCGAGATCGAGCGCGTCCTTGCGCTTGCCTTCCGACGTCGTGAACGCGACCGTGTGCGCGCCCATCGCGTGCGCGAGCTTGATGCCCATGTGGCCGAGCCCGCCGATGCCGACGATGCCGACCTTCTTGCCGGGGCCGACGTTCCAGTGGCGCAGCGGCGAATACGTCGTGATGCCGGCGCAAAGCAGCGGCGCCACGGCGGCAAGCTGCGCTTGCGGATGCGAGATGCGCAGCACGAACTTCTCGTCGACGACGATGCGCTCCGAATAGCCGCCGAGCGTGTGGCCCGGCGGATCGGCGATCGCGCTGTTGTACGTCGCGACGAAGCCGTTCTCGCAGTACTGCTCGAGATCTTCCGCACACGCATCGCAATGCTGGCAGCTGTCGACGAGGCAGCCGACGCCGACCGTGTCGCCGATCCTGAAGCTCGCGACGTCGCTGCCGACCGCGGTCACGCGGCCGACGATCTCGTGACCCGGCACGCACGGATACCGCGTGCCGGCCCACTCCGAGCGCACCGTGTGCAGGTCGGAATGGCAGACGCCGCAATACGCGATCTCGATCTGCACGTCGCGCGCGCCGGGCTTGCGGCGCTCGATGTCGATCGGTTCGAGCGG
>DATFRS010000411.1:0-4822 GCA_035263065.1 Rhodanobacteraceae bacterium | reverse complement strand
GGACATGAAGGCGGCGGTGAGGCGCGAACTCGAGTCGCGCGGCTACGCGTATTCGGAGACGAATCCCGATCTCGTCGTCAACTTCGGCGCCCGCCTCCTCAACAAGATGAAGGAGGACGAGCTCGCAAGCCAGGAGATCGGCTACTACAGCTATCGCAAGGTCGGCGTCTACAAGACGTGGTCGACCTACACGTTCGACAAGGGCGTCAAGAAGTACACCGAAGGCACTGTCAACATCGACATCGCCGACGAGAAGGCCAAGGCGCTGGTCTGGGAAGGCGTCGCGCTCGGGCAGATCCGCGCGAAATCGATGAAGGATCCGGTCGACGTCGCGATCAACCGCGTCGTCGGGCTGATCATGAAGGAATATCCGTTCAAGGCCGGCTCCGGCACGCCGGCGAAGTGACGCATGCGGGCGCTGCGCGCACGGGCGCGCGGCGCCGCTTTCGCGGCAGCCGATGACGATCCAGGGAAACTTCGCGGCGCTCAGTGCGTCGTGATCGCAGCCGCCGGCACGTAGTGGTTCGACGTACGGCGCCACATCTCGCTCTGCAGGCGCTTGTGCTCGGACGAGCCGTAGCCGCCGGCCATGACGCATTCCCACTCGCGAAGACGCAACTCGCGATCCGACAGGCGATCGATGGGGAATTCGGTGATGTTGTACATGGCGGCCAACCCGATCTTTCTCGTACTGCGGGAGCAGCATATTGCGTGCCATGCGTCGCATGGCGCGCGACAGGTTCTCAGTCCATCGGCATCCAGTCGAAGCCCGGAAACGGCACGCCCTCGTCGCCAGAGCCCCACTGCGGGTCGTTGACCGGCTCGCTGCGGCGGAGCTTTTCGCACGCTTCCTGCTGCATGCGATTCAACGTGCTCATGAAATCCGGGGACGAGACGTCGAGGTGATCGAGACCCAGACGCTTCAAGATGTCGTGGTTCGTATCATTGTCTTTCACAAGATATGGTCCCTTCGACTGGGGGCTGCGCCGCCGGATCAGGAAGCCGTCGCCGCCGCGCCCATGCAGTTACGGACGCCGAAGCCGTCCGTTCCGTCGCTGCCTTTACCTTCGCGAGCCAAGCCCCGGCCGTGGGCAGCCCCGGCCGACAGCGCCCCTGCCCCGGACCGGTCCGACCCCCCGGACAGAAGGGCCTCGGCCGCGACGCCGGGACTGACAGGCGCTGCGAAAATCTGACAATCCGCGAGATCGTGTTCGTATTGGTCACGGCCGGTCACATCGCGGAGGTCGGCCCTGGGCCGGTAGTCCGCGCACGCCGACAGGAATCCGACCGCTGCCACGGCCGCCGCCGCGAGCGGTGCCGGACGCCAGCCGCGGCCCGCCTGGCGCGCCGGCAACTCGCGCCGCTCGGCGTGGCAGTACGTGCTCTTGCAGGTGCCGAGGCCGCGGATGCTCGTCGCGACGTAGGTCTGTTCCGGACGGATGGCGACCCACTCGCCGACGCTGCGCAGGACCGCAAGGCCGCGTGCCGCAAACGAGTCCTGGCCGGACGAGATGTTCATGCAAAACCCCTGTTTGTTCACTCCGTCACAAAGCAAACGGCGGGCCAAGATGTGAAGAGCGGTTTTCGTGCGCCAGCGGGCTCGACTAAACCCGGCGACCTCGAGCTGCATCCGAGTGAGGAGCCCGCCGAAGGAACCCGCCATGCATCGCCGTCTCCTGCTGTCGCTTCTCGCCGTCCTGCCGGCGCTCGCCGGCGCCGAATGCCGCTACACCGCCGATCGGAACTTCGACGTACCGGCCTCGGGCCTGACCGCGCTCGAGTTCGATCTCGGCTCGAGCGACCTCATCGTCGAAGGCGTGCCGGGCCTCGCCCAGGTCGAAGTGCGCGGCCGCGCCTGCGCCTCGGACCAGGCCTGGCTGCCCGAGCTCACCGTCGACCAGCACCGGAGCGGCGACCGGCTCGTCATCACGCCGCACGACGGCCACGACCTCCATATCAACAACTGGTTCGGCTCGAACTACGCGTACGTCGACCTTCGCGTGCGCGCGCCGGCGAAGCTCGCGGCGACGATCAAGAGCGCGTCGGGCGACGCCGAGGCGCGCAACCTCGCGGCGGTCGACTTCGACACGAGCTCGGGCGACATCGACGTCGCGCACATCGCCGGCGACCTGCGCCTCGAGGTCAGTTCGGGCGACGCGCGCGGCGAGGACATCGGCCGCGCCGACATCCGCCGCACGTCGTCGGGCGACATCCGCCTGCGCAACGTGCACGGCCCGGTCGAGGTCGGCAGCGCGGGCTCGGGCGACATCACGCTCGACGGCGTCGGCAGCGTCAACATCGGCAGCGTCGGCTCGGGCGACATCCGCGTCGCCGACGCGGCCGGCGACGTCTCGGTCGACTCGATCGGCTCGGGCGACGTCACCGTCGACGGCGTCGGCGGCAACTTCCGCGTCGGCTCGCGCGGCTCGGGCGACGTCGACCATCGCAATGTGCGCGGCACCGTGTCGGTCCCGCGCGACAACGACGACTGACGATGTCCCGCACGCGCGCGCGCTGGACGCGCGCGTGATCCGATGGCAGCCTGCGCGCGGACCTAAGACGCCCGCGCGCGGATGCATCTTCAGATACTCGATCTCGACGGCTCGCTGACGACGCAGGCGTCGCTGCGCGATGCGGCAGCGTGGCAGTCGTTGCGCACGCTCGACCTTCGCGACCTCGGTCCGCGCCTACGCTTGTGGGCGCGATCGTCGAGCATCGAGGCGGCGCGCCGTCGCATGACCGACGCCGGCATCGGCGCCGAATCGACGATCACGCTGCTCGGCTCGGGCGATTTCCATCACGTCGCCGTGCTGCTGCACGAACACGTGCAGCAGCCGTTCACGCTCGTACATTTCGACAATCATCCGGACTGGGGGCGCCTCGCGCCGCGCTGGCACTGCGGCGCCTGGATCAATCGCGCGCTCGCGCTGCCGCACCTCGCGCGTGTCGTCACGCTGGGGCCGTGCAGCGACGACCTTGTCAATCCGGGCCGGAAGGGCGGCAATCTCCGGGCGCTCGACGGCGGGCGCCTCGTGCTGTTTCCGTGGCACCATGCGCCATCGCGCATCTGGCACCGCATTTCCGACGGACCGGGACATCGTTATGCGACGGGTCATCTCCACTGGAGAAACCTCGCCGAAAGGGACCTCGATGAAGCTATTTCCGCAGCCATCGCCGCCATGCCGACCGACGCCGTCTGGATCAGCATCGACAAGGATGTGCTGCCGGAGAACGAGGTCGTGACGAACTGGGACCAGGGTCGGATGCCGCTATCCGCCGTCGTGCGCTTCATCGAAGCGATCGGGCGGACGAAGCGCGTGCTCGGCGCCGACATCTGCGGCGAATACGCGCCGCTCGTGCACACGAGCCTCGCCAAGCGCATCGAAGCGCGCCTCGATCAGCCGCGCCGCGACGCCGTTTCCGCCGCAGGCCTTGCGGCGAACGAGCGCGTCAACCGCGCGCTGCTCGCCGCGCTCGCGGGAGCTGCGCCATGCTGATGTTCGCGCTGCTGCTCGGCTCCGTCGCCTGCGACGTCGCGGGACAGGTCTGCTTCAAGCTCGGCGTGCACGACGACGCGCGGCCGCGCCCGGCCGGCGTCGCGGGGTTCCTGCTGGACGTCGTGCGCTCGCCGTGGATCGCGCTCGGCGTCGTCGTCTATGCGCTCGAATTCGTGTTCTGGTTCGGCGCGCTGACGGTCGCGCCGCTCAGCCTCGCGGTGCCGTTCGCGGCGCTGTCGTACTGCGGCGTCGTGGTGGCAAGCCGCTGGATCCTGCGCGAGCATATTTCCCCGCGGCGCTGGGCCGCGACCCTTGTGGTTGCCGCCGGCGTCGCCATCGTCTGCTGGCCGGCCGCCGCATGAGCGCGACATGACCAAGCCTTCCGAATTCCATCTCGCCGGCGGCCGCTCCGGGGTCCTCCTGATCCACGGCCTCACCGGCACGCCGACCGAGATGCGCTTCGTCGGCAACGGGCTCAACCGTGCCGGCTTCACCGTGCTCGGCATGCAGCTCGCGGGACATTGCGGCGACGAAGCCGATCTCCTCGCGACCGGCTGGCGCGACTGGTACGCGAGCGTCGTCGACGCGGCGGCGCGCCTGCAGCAGCAGGTCGATCACCTGTTCGTCGCCGGCCTCTCGATGGGCGCCATCCTCGCGCTGAAGCTCGCGATCGACCGCCCCGACGAAGTCGACGGCGTCGGCCTCTACGGCACGACGTTCTTCCACGACGGCTGGGCGACGCCGACGATCGGCCGCCTCTCGTTCCTGCTGCCGCTCGGGATCCGCCTCGGCATCGGCCGCAACAAGGTGTCGATGGAGAGTCCGCCGTACGGCATCAAGGACGAGCGCATCCGCAACCGCGTCGTCGACGCGATGCTCGCCGGCGACAGCCAGGCCGGCGGCCTCGCCGGCTTTCCGTGGCCTTCGCTCGCCGAGTTCCAGCGTCTTTCCGTGCACGTGCGCAGCCGCATCGGCCGCGTGCGCGCGCCGTGCATCGCCGTGCATTCGTCCGACGACGACATCGCGAGCCTCAAGAACGTGCGCATCGTCGAGCGCGGCGTGCGCGCGCCGGTCGAGACCGTGCTGCTCGACGACAGCTATCACATGGTCACCGTCGATCGGCAGCGCGGCGAGCTCATCGAGCGCTCGGCCGCGTTCTTCCGCCGCGTCGCCGACGCGGAGCCTGCCGTGCTCGCCGGCGCCGCGATCGCGGCGGTGGACTGATGGAAGCGATCCTCGCCCGGTCGATCGAGGCATTCGACCGCGAAGAATGGAATGCGCTGTTCGCGGACGAGCTCGAGGACTGGTACTACTACCGTGCGGTC
>DATFRS010000410.1:0-8718 GCA_035263065.1 Rhodanobacteraceae bacterium | reverse complement strand
CGGTGAGCAACGTGTTCAGCACGGTGCGCCGGTCGCGCAGGTTCTCGCGGACCTCCTTCAGGAACACGATCAGCGTCGACTTCACGCGGCGAGTCCTTCTTCCGAGCCGATCACGGCGACGAACGCGTCCTCGAGGCTCGCCGCGCGCGTCTGTTCGAGCAGCGCCGCCGGTGGCGCATCGGCGACGACGCGGCCGCGCGCGATCACGACGATGCGGTCGCAGAGCGCGGCGACCTCCTGCATGATGTGGCTCGAGAAGAGGACGCAGCGGCCTTCGTCCTTGAGCCTGCGCATGAACGCGCGCATCGCGCGCGTCGCCATCACGTCGAGGCCGTTGGTCGGCTCGTCGAGGATCACGTTGCGCGGATCGTGCACGAGCGCGCGCGCGATCGCCGTCTTGACGCGCTGGCCCTGCGAGAAGCCTTCGGTGCGCCGCTCGGCGAAGTCGGCCATGTCGAGCGCGGCGATCAGCGCGTCGGCGCGCGCGCGGCCGGTCGCCGCGTCGAGATCCTGCAGGCGCGCGAAGTAGTCGATGTTCTCGCGCGCGGTCATGCGCTTGTAGAGCCCGCGCGCGTCGGGCAGCACGCCGAGCCGGCGCCGCACCTCGGTCGCGTTCTGCGCGACGTCGATGCCGTCGACGAGCACGCTGCCCGCGTCGGGCCGCATCAGCGTGTACAGCATGCGCAGTGTCGTCGTCTTGCCGGCGCCGTTCGGCCCGAGCAGGCCCGTCACCTCGCTGTCGCGCGCGACGAAGCTGACGCCGTCGACCGCTTTCACGGCGCCGAATGCCTTGTAGAGTCCGCGCGCCTCGATCATGGCCCCGCTCCGTTGTAGTCGACGAACGCCGGCGTCGGGCCGAAGTCGGCGATGCAGCCGGCGTCGAGCGCCTTCGCGTCGAGCGTCTCGACGAAGCGTCCGACGACGCGCGGCAGGCAGCCGCGGCCCATGACGCTGTGGCCCTGGCCCTTCGCGACGAGCAAGCGTCCGTTCGGAAGTCCCTTCACGATCGCCTCGCCGTAGCGTGGTGGCGTCACCGGGTCGTATTCGCCTTCGAGCACGAGCACCGGCTTGTCGCTACGGACCGGGTTGTGGAAATCGCGCGGCCGCGTGCCGCGCGGCCAGATCGCGCACTGCGCGCGGATCACGCGCACGAGCGCGTCGCCGAGGATCAGCTTCGCGTCCTGCGGGCGCTCGTCGAGGCGATCGGCATCCTCGGCGCAGATGACCGAGAGCTGCATGCCGCTGCCTTCGAGGTCCGACAGCTCCTCGTCGAGCAGCGCCGATTGCGCGACGAGCGGCGCGTAGTCGCCGTCGAGCGCGCGCGCGATCGTCAGCGGCAGCAGCGCGCTCGTCTCGCTCGAGTACGCGAACATGCGCACGAGCGCCGCCAGCGTCGGCGCGTTGAGCGTCTTCTTCTCGATCGCGAACGTGCGCGGCTGGCGCAGCTCGATCTCGGCCGGTTTCGCGGCGAGCTCGTCGCGGAGCCGGTAGAGGCTCGCATACGGATCGCCGAACGCCTTCGCGCAGGCCGGCGTCTTCGTGCACTCGGCGAATTGCGCCTTCAGCGCCGCGTCGAGATTGACCGCGAACTCGGACCCGAGCACGAGTTCGTTCGGCACCGCGCTGTCGAGCACGACGCTGCGCACGCCGTCCGGATAGCGCTGGAGATACTGCTGCGCGACGCGCGTGCCGTACGAGACGCCGACGAGATCGTATTGCGGCGCGCCGAGCGCCTGCCGCAGCGCTTCGAGGTCGCGCACGGCCGCGCTCGTCGTGTATTGCGCGGGATCGCCGTTCTTCGAAAGCTCCTCGACGCAGGCACTCGTCAGCGCGCGCACCTTGTCGAGATCGATCTCGCTGACGGCCGCGGTATCGACGTCGGTCGGATTCTCCTTGCACGCGAGCGGATGCGAGCCGCCGGTGCCGCGCTGGTCGAGCAGCAGCAGGTTGCGATGGCGCAGGAGCGGCGCGAAACCGTTCGCCGCGCGCGGATAGACCTCCGTCGCCGCCTGACCCGGACCGCCCGCGAGCAGCACGACGGGGTCGCGCTCGGCGACCTGCGCGTCGCTGCGCACGAGCGCGAGCTTGAGGTCGATCTGCCGGCCGTCGGGCTTGTCCCAGTTCTCCGGCACGCGGAACGGCGCGCAGAACGCCGCGGTCGTCGCGGCGGTGTTGCGCTGCTCGAGCTCGCACGGTGCGAACGCGAGCCGCCCGAGCGTGAAGCCGCGGCCGTCGTGCGCCTGGACGAGCGCCTCGCCGACGGTCGAGGTCGTGGCCGTATCGTGCCCGCGGGTCATCCACCAGCGGCCCGCGAGCGCGAGCAGCGCGACGCCGACGAAAACGATCCGGAACAGCGCGCGTCGGCTCATGCCCTTCATTTCCCGGGATCGAAGATGCCTTCGATCGGCTTGTGGAACACCTTGGCGATGCGGAACGCGAGCGGCAGGCTCGGATCGTAGCGGCCGGTCTCGATCGCGTTGACGGTCTGGCGCGAGACGGCGAGCCGGTCGGCGAGCTCCGCCTGCGACCAGCCGCGGGCTTCACGGAGCTCGCGCAGTTCGTTGTTCACGCCCGCCTGTAAAGGATGCTTGACACCACTCTAGGCGACGCCGCCGTGCTGTGTCAAGGATCCTTTACATGCGGCCGGAACCGTCGCGAAGTGACGCGCTTGGGCCGTCGATCCGACGCGCCGCCGGAGTGAGACGCAGCGTGTGAAGGCGGCGAAGGCGGCCGCGTTCGGCCAATTGACGCACGAAAAAAACGAGAAATGCGTCACATAAGAACGAAATGCCCCCGCGATCGATCACGCGCCTGTCACAAACCGACCAAAGCTGAGCTTGGCACACCGCTTGCTCAAGTCCCGGTACCTGCACCCGTGCGGCGTCGAACGGACCTCGACAACGCTCGCGAAATCAGGGACCCACAACCAATCCCGTAGGGGGGACTTTAAGATGAGCATCAAGACCAAAGCTGCTTGCACCGCCATCCTGGTCACGCTTGGCCTCGCGTCGACCAGTCCTTTTGCCGCGACCGTGACCAACACCATGCCGGTGAAGATCACGATCCAGAACGCCTGCAACATCTCGACGACGGCCCCGACGACGCTGGACTTCGGCACGCAGGGCCCGCTGGTCGCGAACATCGACCAGACCGCGACGATCACCGTGACCTGCACGACCGGTGCGGCCTACAACGTCGGCCTCGACGGCGGCGGCGGCGGCAACATCAACGCGCGTCGCATGATCAACGGCGTCAACACGGTCGGCTACCAGCTCTACAGCAACAACGCGCGCACCACCGTGTGGGGCAACACCGTCGGCACGGACACCGTGGCCGGCTCGGGCAACGGCACTGCGCAGACGCTGACCGTGTACGGTCGCGTGCCGCCGCAGACGACGCCGCCCGCGGCCGTCTATAACGACACGGTCAACGTCACCGTCACGTACTAAGCCAGGCCCCTCCGATGTGCTCGCCATCGCTCACGCGAGGGGTTGCCCTCGCTTGCCTCCTCGCGGCCGCTTCCCAGGCGTCCGCGAGCGGCCTGCAAGTCGCACCGACGAGCCTCGAGCTCGCCGCCTCGGGGCCGGCACAGGCCCTGTGGCTCACCAACACCGGCGACCATGCGCTGCACGCGCAAGTGCGTGCGTACAAATGGTCGCAGGCGTCCGGCAAGGACGATCTCGCGGCGACGCAGGACGTCGTGGCGAGCCCGCCGATGCTCGACGTCCCGGCCGGCGGTCGCCAGCTCGTGCGCGTCATCCGCACCGGCGCGGCCGCAGCGGGTGAGCAGACCTATCGCCTGCTCGTCGACGAGCTTCCCGTCGGCGGCGAAGCCAAGCAGACCGGCGTGCAGTACGTGCTGCGCTATTCGGTCCCGGTCTTCGTCGGCGCGAGCGGCACGCCTTCGCTGCAGTGGTCGACGAAAGTCGACAACGAAGGACTGAAGGTCGAGATCCACAACAGCGGCACCGCGCACGCGCAGGTGTCGTATGTCTCGCTGCAGC
Source organism: Rhodanobacteraceae bacterium (assembly GCA_035263065.1). Lineage (GTDB taxonomy): Bacteria > Pseudomonadota > Gammaproteobacteria > Xanthomonadales > Rhodanobacteraceae > Dokdonella_A. Next base: position 4,714 of record DATFRS010000410.1, on the reverse strand, counting down.
CCGCGGGCGGCGCACCGGTCGAAGTCGTGCCGGGCCTGCTCGGCTACGTGCTGCCGGGCGCGACGATGCACTGGACGGTCGCACTCCCGGCCGGCGCGAACGCCGCAAACGCGAGCCTCAAGGCCCTGGTCAATGGCCAATCGACCGAGCAGACGCTGTCGCCTGGCGCGCCGGCTCGCTAGCGGCCTGCTGTCGTGTGCGGTCGCCAGCGATCTCCTCGCGGAAGCGCCTGACGCGGGTTACGACCCCGCGAGCGCGATCGAGGTGATTGCCGACGCCGCCGGCGGCTCCGCGACGGGCGGTGGCGAGGTGCTGTATCTCGAAGTCGTGCTCAACGGCAACGAGACGCACAAGCTCGCCGGCTTCTCGCGCACGGGCGATGCGTTCCGCGCGAGCGCGGACACGCTGCGCCAGCTCGGCTTCCGGCTGCCGAAGGACTCGGGCGAGAGCGTCGATCTCGGCGCGCTGCCGGATGTCTCGTACCGCTACGACGCAAGCCGCCAGCGCATCGAGATCACCGCGAGCGAGCGCGTGCTCGATCAGGACCGCACGGTACTGAACCCGCAGACCGCGGAGATTCCGCAGCCGTCGGCGTCGAACGGCCTCCTGCTCAACTACGATCTTTACGGCACGCGCGACGACGACGAGAACCGCGGGCTCTCGACCTACACGGAGCTGCGCGCATTCGGCGCGTACGGCGTCATCAGCAACACCTGGCTTTCGCGCGTCAGCGATTCGCCCGGCAGCGACACGCACGCCGACTCGGCGCGCCTCGACACGACGTGGACATATTCGTTCGTCGACTCGGCGAACGTGCTGCGCGTCGGCGACTCGATCACCGGGAACCTCCCGTGGTCGCGCTCGACGCGCTTCGGCGGCATCCAGCTGCAGCGCGACTTCGCGCTGCAGCCCGATCTCATCACGTTTCCGATTCCGCAGTTCCTCGGCCAGGCGGCGGTGCCGTCGACCGTGGACCTCTACGTCAACGGCCTGCGCCGCTACAGCGGCGAGACGCCGGCGGGCCCGTTCCAGCTCGGCACCGTGCCGATCGTCAACGGCGCCGGCAATGCGCAAGTCGTCGTCACGGACGCACTCGGCCGCCAGACGACCTACGACTTTCCTTTCTACACGACGAGCCAACTCCTGAAGCAGGGTCTCTCCGACTACTCGCTCGAGCTCGGCTTCGTGCGCAAGGACTACGGCACGGCCTCCTTCGAGTACGCGAGCGATCCCGCGGCGAGCGCCGTGTATCGGCGCGGCATCACCGACTCGATCACCGGCGAAGCGCACGCCGAAGCGATCTCGGGCCTCGCCAACGGCGGCGCCGGCGGCGTCGTGCAGATCGGCGACGGCGGCACGCTCACGGGCTCGTACGCCTACAGCTCGTGGCACGGCCGCGACGGCCACCAGGGCGAGCTCGGCTACAGCTGGCGCAACACCTGGTTCAATTTCGCGATCGACAGCATGCGCAGCTTCGGCGACTACCGCGACGTCGCGTCGCTGTACGGCCCGCCGCCGCCGCGCCGCACCGATCGCGCGCTCGTCGGCGTCACCTACGCGCCGGTCGGGAGCTTCGGCGCGAACTATGTCGAGCTCACCTATCCCGGCCAGCCGCGCTCGCGCTTCGCCAGCGCGTTCTACTTCAAGTCGCTCGGCACGCGCTTCTCGCTGAGCTTCAGCGTCAACCAGAATCTCGACGATCACAGCGACCGCAGCGCGTTCGTCGGGCTGTCGATGAGCTTCGGCAGCAGCGAGTCGGCGAGCCTCTCCGCGCAGCACGACAGCCACGGCAACTACGCCGCGGTCGACGTCAGCCGCCCGATCTCGCCCGACGGCGGCTACGGCTGGCACGTGCGTGCGCAGGACGGCGCCGGCCTCGACGGCGGCCAGGCAGAGTTCGGCTACCGCGGCGATCGCGCGCAGACGCTCGTCGGCGCGCAGACGCTCAACGACAACACGCTGGCCTACGGCGAGCTCACCGGCGCGCTGGTGCTGATGGACAGCCACGTCTTCGCCGCGCGCCGCATCGACGATGCGTTCGCGGTTGTCGCGACCGGCGCGCCGAACGTGCCGGTCATGCTCGAGAACCGCGTGATCGGCGAGACCGATTCGAGCGGCGACCTGCTCGTCACGCCGCTCAACGCCTACCAGCGCAACCGCGTCTCGATCGACCCGATGCGGCTCCCGGCCGACGCGCGCATCGAGCGCGTCGACGGCGAGATCGTGCCGGCCGACCGCTCCGGCGTGCTCGTCAACTTCCGCGTCGCGCCGGTCGAGGCCGCCGCCGTCGTGCTGCACGACGCGAAGGGCGACGCCGTCGCGCTCGGCAGCGCGGTCGAGCTCAACGGCGACGCCGCGACGCCGGCGCTGGTCGGCTACGACGGCGCCGTCTACCTCGAAGGCATCAAGCCCCACAACACGCTGCGCGTGCATGCGCCGTCCGGCGATTGCAGCGCGCGATTCGACTATCGTTACGAAGCGGGCAGCGTGCCGACCATCGGCCCGCTGGTCTGCACCAAGGATTAGCCATGACCTCCGTCCGCCAGTTCTTCGTGTCGCTCGCCGTGCTCGCCGCCGCTTTCGCGCTACTGCCAGCCCGCGCCCAGAACATCACCTGCTCGGCGACGATGAGCAACGTCGCTTTCGGCACGGTGAACCCGCTGTCGAGCCAGACCGACGCCAACGCGACGCTCAACTACACCTGCCAGAACGCCGCCAACTCGACGCGCTACGCAACCGTCTGCTTCAGCATCGGCGACGGCGCGCAGGGCGGCGGCGCGTCGAACCCGCGGCGCATGCAGGACGGCGCCGGCGACAATCTCTTCTTCCAGCTCTACCAGGACGTCACGCACACGACGGTCTGGGGCTCGACGTTCTTCGGCGTCAACACGCCGGTCGACGTCGACGTCTCGATCCCGCGGCGCAGCTCCGTCCAGGGCTCGGCGACGATGTACGGCCGTGTCGTCGGCGGCCAGACGACCGCGGTGCCCGGCGCCTACCAGGACCAGTTCACCGGCAACCACACCGCGATCACGATCAACGAGAGCGGCTCGAGTCCGCCGGGCACGTGCTCGACGTCGATCCTGTCGACGTTCCCGTTCACGGTGAGCGCGACCGTCAGCTCGCAATGCTCGGTATCCGCCTCGACGCTCGACTTCGGGACGGTCGGCGTGCTGCTCGCGAACACCGACGGCACTTCGACGTTGACCGTGCAGTGCGCGAACGGCGTCGCCTACCAGGTCGGGCTCGACAACGGCCAGCACGCGACCGGCACGACGCGCCGCATGCAAGGTCCGGGCGGCCTGGTTACTTACGAGCTCTATCGCAACACGACGCGCACGCAGCGCTGGGGCAACACGCTCAACTCCGACACCGTCGCCGGCAACGGCAGCGGCAGCAACCAGAGCCTCACGGTCTACGGCCGCGTGCCGACGCAGACGACGCCGAGCGCCGGCACCTACAACGACACGATCACGGTCACCGTCACGTACTGACCGGCACCGCGAGCACGCGCGTCCCGCGCTCGATCGCGGCGGTGCCGCTTCGTGCGATCTCGAGCACGTCGCCGACGCGCGCGATGTCGGCGAGGAACGCGTCGATCTCCGCGCCGTCGCCGGTGAACTCGGCCGTGCGCACGCCGGCGCTGATGTCGAGCACCTGCGCGCGCGGATGCCGGCGCAGGCACGCGACGAGATCGACGAGACGCTCGGGGACCACATCGACCTTGACCATCACGAGCTCGGTCTCGAGATGCTCGCGCCCGGTGAGGTCGACGATCTCGAGCACGTCGACGATCTTGCGCGACTGCTTGATGATCTGGCTGATCACGGCGTCGTCGCCGGCGGTGACGAGCGTGAGCCGCGAGATCGCCGCATCGTGCGTCGTCGCGACCGTCAGCGAATCGATGTTGTAGCCGCGCGCCGAGAAGAGCCCGGCGACGCGACCCAGCGCGCCGACTTCGTTCTGCAGCAGCATCGAGATGATCCGCCGCATCAGAACATTTCCGCCGGCGTCGCGTCGCGCGACGGCGGCGCGGGCCGCGTGAGGCGCGACGGAATGTGCTCGCCGGTGATCATCTCGGCGTAGCTCATGCCGGGCCCGACCATCGGATAGACGCCGGCGTCGGGATCGATGACGACTTCTAGGAATGCGGGGCCCTCGAACGCGATGAAGTCGCGGATCACGCGCGAAAGATCCTCGCGCTTTTCGAGCCGCTCGGCCCAGGCGAAGCCGTCGGCCTGCGCGGTCTTCACGAAATCCTTCTTGTGCAGGCTCTTGTCGCTCGCCGAGAAGCGTCCCTTGAAGAAGAGCTTCTGCCACTGCCGCACCATGCCGTCGCCGAAGTTGTTCAGCACGACGACCTTGACCGGCAGGTTGTACGTCGTCACGGTCTCGAGCTCGCCGATCGTCATGCGGATGCTCGCGTCGCCGTCGATGTCGATGACGATGCGATCGCGCCGCGCGAACTGCGCGCCGATCGCGGCCGGCAGGCCGAAGCCCATCGTGCCCATCGAGCCCGACGTGAGCCACAGGCGCGGCTCGCGGAAATCGAAGTACTGCGCGGCCCACATCTGGTGCTGGCCGACGCCGGTCGCGATGACGGCTTCGCCGCGCGTCCGTCGGTTGATCGCCTCGATGACCGCGTGCGGCTGGATCAGCGTTGCGTCGCGATCGTAGTTCATCGCGTGCGTCTTCTTGAGACCCGCGATCTCCT
>DATFRS010000409.1:0-10119 GCA_035263065.1 Rhodanobacteraceae bacterium | reverse complement strand
GCGCGAGATCGATTCGCTCGGCCGCACCGGCCTCGACGACCGCATGCAGCCCGGCGCGCTGACCGAGCTCCTGACCGACGATTCGCCCGCGTTCCGCGTGACGTTCGACGGCGCGCTGCCGCCGCCGTCGCAGCGCTACTTCCGCGCGATCGTGCTGTGGGACTTCGACGGCTCGACGTGGACGCGCTATCGCCGCAGCGATTACCTGAAACCCGAGGAAGCCGATCGCGACGGCACGCCGGTCGACTACACGATCACGCTCGAGCCGACCGACCGGCGCTGGCTGCCGTCGCTCGATCTGCCGATCATCGCGCCGACGGGCGCGCACTTCGGCGCGGATCGCGTGCTGATCTCCGACGACATCGTGTCGACGCCGCGCGAGTATCGCGTGCGCTCGGCCGCGCGCTACACGCTGGCGCCGACGCTGACGCGCCAGGAGCGTGCGCGCGCGCTCGCGCTGCCGGAGGGTTTCGATCCGCGCGCCCGCGCGCTCGCGCAAGGCTGGCGAACCGAGGGCCGCGACGACGCGGCGATCGTGCGCGCAGCGCTCGACCTGTTCCACAAGAGCTTCACCTACACGCTGCATCCGCAGCCGCTCGGTCGCGATTCGATCGACGATTTCCTGTTCTCGACGCAGCAGGGCTTCTGCGAGCACTACGCGTCCGCGTTCGTCGTGCTGATGCGCGCGGCGGGCATTCCCTCGCGCGTCGTCACCGGCTACCAGGGCGGCTGGTGGAACGTCTCCGGCGACTATCTCCTCGTGCGCAACGCCGACGCGCACGCGTGGGCCGAGGCGTGGATGCCGAACCGCGGCTGGGTGCGCGTCGATCCGACGGCGGCCGTGAGCCCCGCGCGCATCGAGCTCGGCGCGTCCGCCGCGAACGACAGCGCGGCGTGGACGCAGGCCGCATGGCTGCGCGCGCTGCGCAACCGCTTCGACTACGTCAACGGCCTCTGGACGCAGGCGATCGTGCGCTTCGACGCGCTGCGCCAGAAGGGCCTCCTCACCTCGTTCGGCATGCCCGACGCGAACCAGGGCGACATGCTGGTCGTGCTCTCGATCGTGCTGAGCGTCGTGCTGCTCGTAGCCACGGTCTGGGCGATGCGCGAGATGCGTCCCGCGCCGGGCGATCCGCTCGATCGTGCATGGTCCAGGCTCGGCCGCCGCCTCGCGCGCGCCGGCGTCGCGGCGCAGCCGAACGAAGGGCCGCTCGATTTCCTCGCCCGCACGCGTGCGGCGCTGCCGGCGTCGGCGAGCGCGCTGACGTCCCTCGTGCAGGACTACGTGGCGCTCCGCTACGGCGCGATGGAACCGGTTCCTGAACGCGTGCGCGTCTTTACAAAGGCGGTCCGGAATTTCCGCGTGGGCCGCCCGGTCGGAACGGCGTAAGCTGCAACGCTGCACCGACGTCGAACGTCTTGTATTGTTGGCATACGTTGGAAATCACGCGCAGGATCGTCCCATGTCATCGCGCCATCGCAACACGCTTTCCACGCTGGCGAAACATGCGGTGCCCTTCGCGCTCGCCGCCGCACTCGGCGCCTGCGCGACCGTGCCGACGCCGCTGCAGGGCCAGTTCGCTCCGGTGACGCCGCGCGAGGCCGCGGCACCCGGCAACCAGAACTCGGTGCAGGTCGCGAACGTGCGCTGGGGCGGCGAGATCATCAAGGTCGAGCCGCGCGCCGACCAGACCTGCTTCGAGATCCTCGCGCACGATCTCGATTCGGTGGCGCGTCCCATGGCGCGTCAGCCGAGCGCCGGCCGCTTCCTTGCCTGCCGGGCCGGCTTCTACGATCCGGAGGAATTCGATCCGGGCCGCGAGCTCACGATCGTCGGGCATCTGGACGGCACCGAGCAGGGCAAGATCGGCGAGTTCGACTACACGTATCCGCGCGTCGCCGCCGATGCCGTGTACCTCTGGCCGGAGCGGCCGGTCTACGCGTATTCGCCGTACTACTACGATCCGTGGGGCCCGTACTGGGGCTGGGGCCCGTACTGGGGCTATCCGTGGTGGGGCACGACGACCGTCATCGTCGATCACCCGCACCACCATCACTAGCGGCGTTCAGCCCGGCGGCCAGTGCATCGGGCGGCCGGCAAGCAGGTGCAGGTGCAGATGGAACACCGTCTGCCCGCCGTCCTTGTTGCAGTTGATCACGCAGCGATACCCGTTCGCGGCGAAGCCCTGCTGCCTCGCGTAGCGGCTTGCCGCCAGCACGAGCTTGCCGACGGCCAACGCATCGGCATCGGAGAGATCGTCCAGCGTCGCGACCGGCGTCTTCGGAATGAACAGCACGTGCACCGGCGCCTGCGGATTGATGTCGCGGAACGCGAGGATGTCGTCGTCCTCGTAGACGATGTCGGCCGGGATCTCGCGGCGGACGATTTTCGAGAAGAGCGTGTCGGCCATGTGTTTCTCCGTCGACCCAGCATCCAGGGCAACGCTCTAATGACGCGTTGCTTTCAGTACGCTGCTCGAAAGCCAAGAAGCGAAGACGCGATCGCGCTTGGTCGCCTTCGCGTGGCAAGCGCTGCATTCAGGCAAGGTCCCCGATGCCAACCTGCCATCTTCCATGTAGAAAAATTCCCAATCGCCACCCGCTGGATCATATCCGGGATCCCTTTTTATCATCCCTCCGATCGCTTCCGTGCGATGGGCATCATGAGCATCGCCATGCTTCAACTTGACGATGACCGAACCAGACTGAAACGAGGACTGTTCGGTCAGGGCAGATCGAGCCAACTCATTCACGTAGATCGATATGGCCGACCCGGCGTGCGGCCCTGAAAATGACGGGGCAGGTTTCACTTGCGACGTGCACGCAGCAGCAATGAAGGGATCGACCGGAAACGGTCTGGGTGTTACGAGCTGCAGCGTTTCGTAATGTGCAGCGACCCATTTGGCGGAAAGTTGCTCCCTCGTTTCGGCGTTCGACGAATGCAGCAGGAGCGCTGCGACGACGACGGCCACCCCTCCGACGGCTCCTACGTAACGCATGATCATCCGTGCTCCGCATTTGGCTTCTGTCGGAGATACGCGCTTTGGAGACCAACTCCGCCATCTCGATCGACGCGCGGCTTCGGCAAACAGCATCGAAAATCACCCCACTACCTGCCGCCCGCCGAACGCATGCGCCAGCGTCCCTCGATCGATGTATTCGAGCTCCCCGCCGAGCGGCACGCCGTGCGCGAGCCGGCTCGCGCGCACGCCCGCCGCGCGCGCGATCTGCGCGAGCATGTGCGCGGTCGCCTCGCCTTCGACGGTCGGATTCGTCGCGATGATGAGCTCCTGCACCTCGCCTTCGCCGAGGCGGCGCGCGAGCACGCCGAGACCGAGCTCCGCGGGACCGAGCCCATCGAGCGGCGAAAGCCGCCCGAGCAGCACGAAATAGCGTCCGCGGAATCCGGTCGCCTGCTCGATCGCGAGCTGATCGACCGGCGTCTCGACGACGCACAGCAGCGACGCATCGCGCGCCGTGCTCGCGCAGAGCGCGCACACGGTCTCCTCGCTGAACGTGCGGCAGCGCGTGCAGTTGCCGATGCGATCGACCGCCGCGGCGAGCTTCTCGGCAAGGCGCTGCGCGCCGGCGCGATCACGCTCGAGCACATGGAATGCCATGCGCTGGGCGCTCTTCGCGCCGACGCCGGGAAGGCAGCGCAGCGCGTCGATGAGATCGGTCAGGAGCGGCGAGCCGGTCGACATCTCAGAACGGCAGCTTGAACCCCGGCGGCAGGTTCATGCCCGACGTGACGCCGCCGAGCTTCTCCTGCGTCATCGCCGCGATCTTGTTCACCGCGTCGTTGAACGCCGCGGCGACGAGGTCCTCGGCCATCTCGGGATCGTCGGCGAGCACTTTGCGATCGATGCTGACGCGGCGCACTTCGTGGCGGCCGCTCATGACGACGCTGACGATGCCGCCGCCCGACTGGCCGGTGACTTCGGTGTTCGCGATTTCTTCCTGCGCGCGCTTCATCTCTTCCTGCATGCGCTGCGCCTGCTGCATCAAACCCGCAAGTGGGCCTTTCATCGGAGGGTCCTCATGAATCGGTCGGTCGCACGCTGCCGGCGACGACACGCGCATCGAACGTCTCGATCAGCGACTGCACGATCGGATCGCTGCGCAGCGAATCCTCGGCCGCCTGCCGGCGCGACGACTCGGTGCGCGTCTGCTGGTCCGCGGGACTTTCCGCGGCGCCGCGGTCGCGCTCGAACTTCACCTTGATGCGGCCGCCGAGCACGGAACCCAACTTCTGCTCGAGCTGCGTGACGAGCGGACCGACCGCGAGATGCTCGTGCGCCGGTTTCAGCGCGAGGCGCACCAGCGGCCCTTCGATCGCGACCAGCGTCGTCTGTCGCGCGAACTGGCCGAGCGGGCCGCCGAGCTCGGCGCGGCGGATCAGCGCGTCCCAGTCGTTCGTGCTCGGCACGGTGCCGTTGCGCGGCGCCGGCGGTTCCGCGACGGGCGGCGCAGGCGCGGCGCGCACGGGCGCCTGGGCCTGCTCCACGGGCGCGCGCTTCGGCGCTGCCGGTGGTGCCGCCGGGCGCGTCACCGTCGTCGCATTCGCGCCGGCCGGTACGAATGCGAGCATGCGCAGCAGCGTCATCTCGAAGCCGACGCGCGGCGTCGGCGCGAGCGCGAGATCGCGCCGGCCCGTCACCGCCATCTGGTACCAGAGCTGCACGTCCTCGGGTTTCAGACGCCCCGCGAGGCCGAGCAGCGCCGCATCGTCCTCGGCCGCGGCGTTCGGAATGAGCTGCAGCAGCTGGATGCGATGCAGCAGCGCGGCAAGCTCGTCGAGCACCTGCGCGAAATCCGGCGCGAAGCTCGCGACGCGCTCGATTTCCGCGACCAACGCGGGACCGTCGCCGCTGGCAAGGATGTCGATCAGCGTGCGCACCTTCGCGCGCTCGACCGTGCCGAGCATCGCGTGCACGTCGGCTGCCTTCAGCGCGCCGCCGCCGTACGCGATCGCCTGATCGAGCAGCGAAAGGCCATCGCGCAGCGAGCCGTCGGCCGCACGCGCGAGCACGTCGACCGCTTCGTCCTCGAACGCGATGCCTTCGGCGCCGAGGATCGAGCGCATCTGGCCGACGATCTGCTCGGGCGTCAGGCGTTTCAGGTTGAACTTGATGCAGCGCGACAGCACCGTCACCGGCAGCTTCTGCGGATCGGTCGTCGCGAGCAGGAACTTGACGTGCGGCGGCGGCTCCTCGAGCGTCTTCAGGAGCGCGTTGAACGCGCTCTTCGACAGCATGTGCACCTCGTCGATGAGGTACACCTTGTAGCGGCCGCGCGCCGGCGCGTACTGCGCGTTGTCGATGAGCTCGCGCACGTTGTCGATGCCGGTGTTGCTGGCGGCGTCGATTTCGAGGAGGTCGACGAAGCGTCCCGCGTCGATCTCGCGGCAGGCGCCGCACTCGCCGCACGGGTTCGAGGTCGGGCCCTTCTCGCAGTTCAGCGACTTGGCGAAGATGCGCGCGATCGTCGTCTTGCCGATGCCGCGCGTGCCGGTGAAGAGGAACGCATGATGCAGGCGGCCCGAATCGAGCGCGTGCGCGAGCGCACGCACGACGTGCTCCTGCCCGACCAGCTCGGTGAAGCGGCGCGGACGCCATTTACGCGCAAGGGCTTGATACGACATGGGGGATTCGCTGATGACCGATCGATTGTAGCAAGCAAGGGAAGATGGGGCCGATCCGCGGCGATTCAGCCTTCGCCGATGTTTGCGCCGGTGGATTCCGCCTAGTATTCTCCGCGACCCGCGGAAAACGGCGGGTGCGGGCGTTGTCGCGGAGAGATGTCCGAGTGGTTGAAGGAGCACGCCTGGAAAGTGTGTAAGCGGGTCAAACCGCTTCGCGGGTTCGAATCCCGCTCTCTCCGCCAGTTCTGCGATAATTTCTCTTTCGTCGCCTCGCGACGAAATCGTCTACGGTGGCTCCGTCGGTTCCCTCGCGACGATAGCTCGCAAACCCCGCCAGGTCCGGAAGGAAGCAACGGTAGTGAGCGATTCGGGTGCCGGGGTGCAGCTGGCGGGGCCGCCTCCTCTCTTCGATGGCAGTGCACGTCGCGCGAGCCTGCCTGCACGACGCGGGCCCTTCGTCCAGCTCAGCCCGCGGACGGATCAATTACCGTAACCCCTGTGCAAGTCTCGGCGACGCCGCCTCCGCGGCGCTGGGAACGCCGGAACCTTCCGGCCTGCTTTGGGGACCCTCGATGTCGATCACCGCTTTCGCTCGCGCCCTCAGCCGGCGCGCATTCGTAGCCGCTGCACTCACCTTCGTCAGCGCCGGCGCCTTCGCTGCCGACGTCTCGCAGAATTTCTGGCAGAACGTGCAGGCGACGCCGCTGCCTCAGGGCGCGCCGCAGGTCTCGCTGTATCGACCGCTGCGCCTCGACGTCGCGCGCATCGGTGCGCACCTCGCGCCGGCGCGACATTCGGCGACGGCCGTGACGCTCGCGCTGCCGCATCCCGACGGCTCGTTCTCCGACTTCCTGCTGGTCGATTCGCGCACGCTGCCCGATGCGCTGCAGGACAAGTACCCGTCGATCGTCACCCTCGCCGGCAGCGACGCCGAAGGCCGCAAGGCACGCGTCGACGTCTCGCCGCTCGGCTTCCAGGCGATGGTGTTCGAGACCGACGGCGTCTGGATCGTGCGTCCGGAGACCTACGGCTCCGGCGATCGCTATCTCAGCTTCCGCCGCGGCGATCTCGCGGTGCCGGGCCAGGGCTTCCAATGCGGCGTGCACGGCGATTCGATCGACGCCAGCGGCAAGAGCCTCCTCTCGCAGCCCGCGCCGATGACGACGACCGGCGCGACCGAGCGCGTCTATCGCGCCGCGGTCGCCGCGAATCACCAGTACGTCGCCGCGGTCGGCGGCGGCACGGTCGAAGGCGGCCTCGCCGCGATCGTCACCGCGATGAACCGCGTCAATCAGGTCTACGAGACCGAGCTCGGCGTGCACATGGAGCTGATCCCGAACGAGGAGCTCATCATCTATCCGAACGCCGCCGGTGATCCGTACTCGAACGACGGCAACGCGCTGAACCAGAACCAGACCAATCTCGACAACGTCATCGGCTCGGCCAACTACGACATCGGCCACGTCTTCACGACCGGCAGCGGCGGCGTCGCCGGGCTGCGCGTCACCTGCGTCAACGGACAGAAGGCGCGCGGCACCACGGGCCTTTCGAATCCGCAGGGCGACGGCTTCTACATCGACTACGTCGCGCACGAGATGGGCCATCAGTTCGGCGGCAACCATACGTTCAATTCGCAGACCAGCAACTGCGGCGGCGGCAACCGCGCCGGTACCGCGGCGTACGAGCCCGGCAGCGGCTCGACGATCATGGCGTACGCCGGCATCTGCGGCGCCGACAACCTGCAGCCGCACTCCGATCCGTACTTCCACGCCAAGAGCCTCGACGAGATCAACACGTGGATCGGCAGCACTGGCGGCGCCTGCACGGTCGACACGCCGAGCGACGACGCGGCGCCCGTCATCGACACGGCGAGCCTGCCGCCCGAAGTCACGATCCCGATGCACACGCCGTTCGCGCTGACGGGCTCGGCGACCGACACCGACGGCGACGCGCTCACCTACAACTGGGAGCAGTACGACCTCGGCCCCGCGACGACGCTCGCGCAGGGCGACACCGGCGACGGTCCGATCTTCCGCTCGTTCAATGCGACGACCGGCGGCACGCGCGTCTTCCCGAAGATCGAGAGCGTGCTCGGGGCGCCGCTGGTCAAGGGCGAGGCGTGGCCCGTGACGAACCGCGACCTCACGTTCCGCCTCACCGTGCGCGACAACCACGACGTGCCGGGGACGCCACAGTACGGCGCGACGGTTTCGACGACGCCCGCAAGCGACGTCCTGATCCACGTCACGACTTCGGCGGGTCCCTTCAACGTGACGCGCCCGAACACGGCGATCACCTGGGGCCGCGGCGAGACGCACATCGTGACCTGGGACGTCGCCGGCACCGACGCGCCGCCGGTGAGCTGCGCCGACGTCGCGGTCGATCTCTCGAACGACGGCGGCTTCACGTACGCATTCGCGCTGACCGCGAGCGCGCCGAACACCGGCACGACATCGATCGTCGTACCGGCCGTGCCCGACACGAACCAGGCGCGCGTGCGCGTGACCTGCGCGGACAGCATCTTCTTCGACGTGTCCGACGTGAACTTCAACATCGCGGCGGTCGGCGATCCCGATCCCGTCGGCGCGATCGCCGGCGTGTCGCCGTCGAGCTTCACGTTCACGCTCGACGCCGGCGACACCGCGTCGGATACGCTGACGATCGCCAACAGCGGCGATGCGACGACGACGCTCAACTACACGGTCGCCGAATCCGAGGACGGCTGCGCGACGACGACCGACGTCGCCTGGCTCGACGCCTCGCCGCTCGGCGGTGCCGTCACCGGCGGAACGTCGGCGCCGGTGACCGTCAATGTCGACACGGCGACGCTGCTCGGCGGCACTTACGGTGCAAGCCTCTGCGTCGGCACCGACGATCCCGTGCATCCGGCCTTCGTCGTGCCGGTCAACCTGACCGTCAACGCGGTCGTCGACTCGATCTTTGCCGACGGCTTCGACGGCGACGTCACGCCGGTGCAACCCGTGCAGGATCCGAGCTTCGAAGCGACCAGCGGCGATGCCGGCGAAAATCCGTTCTGGGCCAGCATGGACACCAATCCGAGCGCGGGCGGCGGCACGTCGTTCTACAGCGGCACGGGATTCGGCATCCCGATCCACACCGGCGACTGGGCGATCTGGTTCGGCGGCTGGCAGGGCGGCGCGGAGGTGCAGACGGCCTCGCAGACGGTGACGATCGCCTCGCCCGGCCCGCGCTTCCTCAACTACTGGCGCTTCCTCGCCGATCAGCCCGATGCGCCGGGCACGCTGACGGTTTCGATCGACGGCACGCCGGTGCAGACGACCGACGCGAGCGCGACGGCGACGGATGCCGACTACGCGGCACAATCGATCGACGTCAGCACGTATGCGGACAACGCGCCGCACGCGATCGAATTCCGCTACGAGTACGACGACGCCGGCGCGACCGGGCTCGACGGCAACGTCTTCATCGACGACGTGACCGTCGATGCGACCGCGGCGCGGCCGCAGGCACGCAAGCCGGCGACCGAGCGGCTGCGCGGCTGGCGCAAGCACTGAAGCTCGAAGAGCCGGGTTCGCCCGGCTCTTCCTTTTTCGGACCTGCGTTTCGCCGGCGGGCTGCGCTGTTTCGCGCCTGAATCAGCAGACACCGTGGCCGGACCTTCGCGCGTCGCCGATGCGCCGTTCAGGCGCGCAGCGCTTGACTTGAGCACGCCGAGCGGCGGAAATGTCGCGCGATGCCGCCGACGGATCGCTATCGCTTCGGCGACTTCGTGCTGTGCCCGTCCACCCGCGAGTTGCGGCGCGGTCCTGAGCGTGTTGCGCTGCCCGCAAAGTCGTTCGATTGCATCGCCTACCTGCTGACGCGCCGCGAGCGCGCGGTCGGCCGGGACGAGCTCGCGTCCGCCGTCTGGGGCCGCGTCGATGTCGGCGAGGCCGTGCTCAACCAGACCGTGCTGCACGCGCGGCGCGCGCTCGGCGAAACCGCGCGCGCGCAGAGCGCGATCCGCACCGTCGTCGGATTCGGCTATCACTGGGTCGCGCCCACCGAGGTCGTGCCCGCGTCAGACGCGAGCGCGACCCTGCCCGCCGCATCGAAATTCCGGTGGCGCCGCACGGCGGCGCTCGCGGCCGCGGGCATCGTCGCGGTGCTCGGCATCCGTCTCCTTTACGTCGAGCAGCCCGCTGCGACGATCGAAGCCTTGCCGCGGCATGCGCTGGTCGTGCTGCCGGTAGACGCCGCCGGGACCGCCGACGACGCGTGGCTGCGCCTCGGCATGATGGACCTCATCGCGAGCCGGCTGCGCGACGCCGGCGCGACCGTTGCGCCGAGCGACAGCGTCGTCACGCTGGCTCGCGGCTTCGACATGCACGATGCAAGCGACCTCGATCGTCTCGTGCACACGCTCGGCGCACGCACGCTGCTGCGCACGCGCGCCGACCGCACCGACGGCGGCTGGCACGTCGCGCTGGCGGCGCCGGGCGATCCGGCGCTCG
>DATFRS010000408.1:0-7008 GCA_035263065.1 Rhodanobacteraceae bacterium | reverse complement strand
CGGAGATCTTCGAGCGCGGCCACCCGAACGTCTGGGCCGTCGCGCGGCTTGCGCCGGGCCGCACGCTCGGCGAGGCGCAAACCGAGCTCGATGCGATCTCAGCGCGGCTCGCCGCCGAATTTCCCGTGACGAACAAAGGCGTGCAGGCGGCCGCGGTCTCGCTCCGCGACCAGGTCGCCGGCGACGTGCGTCCGTCGCTGCTGACGATCCTCGCCGCCGTCGTCGTTGTCCTGCTGATCGCGTGCGCGAACATCGCCAACCTGCAGCTCTCGCGCGCCGTGTCGCGCGAGCGCGAGATGTCGCTGCGCTCGGCGCTCGGCGCGAGCCGCTCGCGCATCGTGCGGCAGCTCCTGACCGAGAACCTGCTGATCTGCGGCGTCGCAGGCGTGCTCGGCATCGGCATCGCAGAGGGCGGGACGCGCGTTCTCGCCGCCGCTGTCGACGACAAGGTGCAGGTCTTCGGAACGATCGACGTCGATGCCGGCGTCGTCGCCTTCGTGTTCGCCCTGATGGTCGTCACCGCGCTCGTTTGCGGCATTTCGCCGGCATGGCACGCTTCGCGCGCCAGCGCGCGCAGCGCGCTCGCCCAGCGCGCGCCCGACGGTGCCGGCGGCGCGGCGCGCCGCACGCTCGTCGTCGCGGAGCTTGCGCTGTCGCTCGTGCTGCTCGTCGGCGCCGGGCTGCTCGCTCGAACGATCGAGCGCCTCGGCCGCGAAGAGCCCGGGTTTGCGCCGTCGAACGTGCTGACGTTCCAGTTCCGTCTGCCGAGGAACCGCTACGACGGGCCGGCGAAGCGCACGGCGTTCTTCGAGCGGGCGCTCGACAACGTGCGCGGTGTCGCGGGGGTCGCGTCGGCGGCGCTCATCACGTCGATGCCGTTCACCGGCAACTGGGGCCTCGCCGCGTACCAGACCGATCGCAGCGAAGCGCCGCCTTCGACCGGCGGCCCGACCGCGCAGAGCAACGGGATCAGCGACGGCTATTTCGGCACGATGCAGATCCCGCTGCTGGCGGGCCGCGACTTCGACGCGCGCGATCGGATCGGCAGCGAGCGCGTTGCCATCGTCAACGCCGAGTTCGTGCGGCGCGAGTTTCCGGACGGCGACGCGCTCGGGCGTCGCGTGCGGCTCGTCGGCGGCGACGTGGACGGCGAGTGGCTCACGATCGCCGGCGTCGTCGGCAACGCCAAGCAGCTCGCGCTGACCGACGCGCCGACACCGCAGGTGTACGTGCCGATCCGGCAAGCACCCGATCTCTTCTGCAACGTCGTCGCGCGCACGATGGGCGATCCGCTGGCGTCGGCGACAGCCGTTCGCGCGGCGATCTGGGCCGTCGATCCGGATCAGCCCGTGTGGAGCATTCATTCGATGGACGAGTTGCTCGCGCGCTCGACGTCGCGCCTGCGCCTGACGACCGCGCTCGGCAGCGCGTTCGCCGGCGCGGGCCTGCTGCTTGCGCTGATCGGCGTCTACGCCGTCATGTCGTTCATGGTCGCGCAGCGCACGCGCGAAGTCGGCATCCGCATCGCCGTCGGCGCGAAGCCGGCGCAGGTGATCGCGATGATCCTGGGCGACGGTCTGCGCCTCACGCTCGTCGCGATCGCGATCGGCTGGCTCGTCGCGCTCGGCGCGACGCGGCTCCTGGCGAGCCAGCTCTTCGGCGTCGGCGCGATCGATCCGCCGACGTATCTCGGCATCGCGCTGCTGCTTGGCGCCGTTGCGCTGTTCGCGTGCTGGCTGCCGGCGCGGCGTGCGGCGCGCGTCGATCCGAACGTCGCATTGCGATACGAGTAGGCGGATCCCGCGCTGGTTACTTCGGCGACGACCTGCCGGCGGCTGGTCGAACGTACAGGTTTACTGTTACCTTCCGGCGACGGTGAACTTTTCGCCATGTGTACGAGTCCTCCTCCGTCGCTGGCGGCCTGATTCCAACCATTCAACGGAGAAACCATGCGCATCCACCTGTGCGTAGCCGGCCTTGCGTGCCTCGTCGCGGGCCATGCGACGGCGACGGACCTGCCGCGCGTCTTCATGACGTCGGTCAGCGGGAACGGCGATCTTTCCACCTGGCCCGACGCGCACGGCCTGACGGGCCTCGCCGCCGCGGACGAGATCTGCCGCACGCGTGCCGAGGCCGCGACGCTCGCCGACGCGGACCAGTACATCGCGCTCCTGTCGGACAGCCATGACGACGCGTACTGCCGCTGGCACGGCGACACGGGCAAGCGCGCGGCGAACTGCAACCAGGCGGTGTTCCCGACCGGCGCCGGTCCGTGGTATCGCATGGACGATCTCGCCCAGATGGACGTCGCACAGAACGCCGTCGGCGACGGTACGCAAGGCGGCTACGTGCCGCGCCACATCCTCTACGACGAGCTCGGCACGGCGCTCGACCCGACGAACGAAAGCGCCGATCTCGCCTTCACCGCGACAACCACCGACGGCACCGGCGACGCCGCGAACACCTGCGGCGACTGGACCAGCGCCAGCGGCGACGTCGGCCTCGGCAACCCGTTCTATGGCTTCGGCAACATCGCGGGCGGGAGCTGGACCTGCGATCAGTCGCTGCGTCTGATCTGCATGGAGAAGGGCCAGCACGGGCCGCCGCTGCCGCGCGCGCATCCGCCGAGCGCACGCGTCGTCTTCACGACGTCGTCGGCCGGAAGCGGCGATCTTTCGTCGTGGGCCGATGCCGGCGGCGCGACGTCCCTCGACGCGGCCGACAACATCTGCCGCGCGCACGCGGCGCGCGCAGGCCTTGCGCTACCCGACTCGTTCAAGGCGTGGCTGTCGACGTCGAGCGTCGACGCGATCGATCGCATCGTCAATGACGGCGTCTGGTACCGCGTCGACGGCGTGCGTTTCGCAGGATCGATCGCGGGGCTCGTCAATGGCCTGCTGGAAGCGCCGCCGCAACTCGACGAGAACGGCCGCGTCGCATTCGCGACCGACAGCGTGTGGACCGGCACGACGCCGGATGGCCGATCGAGCGGCAGTACGTGCACGGACTGGAACGATGGAACCGACACGTCGTTCGGCGGCGTCGGGCAGGACCTTGCGGTCGATTCGCTCTGGACGAAGGTCGCGTTCTTCAATCCCGGTTGCTCGGATCCCTTCCCGCATCTCTACTGTCTCGCCGACAACGATTCGCTGTTTCGAGGCGATTTCGACTAGGCCTCACCGCGATCGCGCATGCGCCGAGTGCGAGAGTGGGATGCGCGCCGGCGTCGTGCCGTCGCGACACGGGAGTACGCGGGTGCCGCCCGAAGCGACGCACTCGAACACGTACATGCCGGCGTTCGTGAGCGCAAGCAGGGACCCATCCGGCGCGATCCGCATCGCCTGAACCCAGGATGCCGTCGGATGACGCGTGACGAACGTCGGCGCCGCGGGATCGGACGCGTCGACTTCGTCGATGCCGCGCAGATGGCCGAGATAGAACGTCGTGCCGTACGCGGCGATCGACCTGGCAGCGTCGGCCGGATCCGTCGGCCGATAGGTCGCGGCGAGCGCCGGCGCCGAAGGATCGCGCACGTCGACGATCTCGACGCTGCCGTCCGAACAGGCGACGGCGAGCGTCGCGGCATCGCTCGTCACGGCGAGCGTCTGGAAGCTATTCCCGAAGACGCCGCCGACGCAGGGCGCATAGCTCGCGGCGATGACCGGATGGTCGGCATCGCTCGCGTCGGCGATGTACACGCCTTGGGAATAGGACAACGAGGTGCCATACGTGAACACGAGCGATCCGGCAGCGGCAAGGGGCGTGTAGTGGAGGCCGGGCAGCGCGCCGCGCAGCGCGGGCGCGGTCGGGTCGGCGATGTCGACGATCGTCAGTGCGCCATCGTTCGTCGGGACATAGACGCGGTCGCCCGCTACGAGGACCGCGTCGAAGAAATTGAGCGGCAGCGAGCCGACCACGTGCGGATTCGCCGGGTCCGCAACGTCGACCGCAAATAGCGTCAGGTAGCCGCCGATGATCGCCGTCGAGCCGGACACGCCGACCGACCTGCTGTAGCCGAGCGCGAAGCCTTCGTCGTCCTGCGGCGCGTCGAGGATACCGACGTCGTCGAGCGACGCGGCATCGACGACTTGCAGTGCATGTCCCTGGCCGATCATGTAGACGTTGCGATCGTCGAGCGCGACGTCGGCAATCGCCAAGGGGCTCGGCATGGCGATCTCGCCGCGGATCGCGGGCGCCGAAGGCGTCGATGCGTCGATCAGCAGGCCGCGCGCGGTCAGCGTCGTCGCGAGGAAACCGCTCGCCAGCGGTGTCAGCATGGACAGATTGTTCGTATCGAGGCTGGCCTGTGCGATCTGCACCGGCTCCGTGGGCATCGACAGGTCGTAGACGGGCAGGACGTCGCCGCCGAAGAGATAGAGATCGTCGCCGCGGAACGCCGTGCCCAGCGCACCGTCGATCTCGACGATGCCGCTGGGCGGCAACGTGCCGACGAGCTCGACGTGCGCCGGATCGCGCACGTCGTAGATGCCGCCCGCATCGCCGAACGCCACCGCGTAGCCCGACGCCGACACGGCGCCGATCGCGCCGAAGGCGCCGAGCCCCATCGAACCGACCGACGTCGGGTGCGCCGGGTCCGCGAGATCGAAGATCACGCCCCAGCAGGTTTCGATCATGCTCGATCCGGAAATGTACAGATAGCCATTGGCGATCTCCGCAGAATTGATCGACTGCGGGAGCAGGATCGCGCCGGCTCCGGTGCCGGCGACGACGGGGTGCAGCGGGTCGCTCGCGTCGATGGACGTCACGCCGAATTGGCCGTCGACCTCGTAGAGATAGTTGCCGTTCGCGAGCAGCGCGTCGGCGTGCTGCGTTTCGGCGTCGCCGACGCGCGTGGGATGCGCAGGATCGCCGAGCGAATAGATCTGGAATCCCGCGTCCGTGCGCGCATCGTTGGCCCAGCCGACGTAGAGAAACTGGCCGACGGTCACGAGCCCGAAAATGGGGCCGGGCGGACGCTCGTCCGGCTCGAACGGGATTCGCGCGGGATGCGCCGCGTCGGCGATGTTCCAGATCGCGATCGATACTCCGCTCGCGACGTAGACGAAGTCGCCGAACGCAACCGGCGTGGAGACGAGGCCGCCGCGGATGCGCGGCTCGCCGAGCGAGTGCGCGCCGGCGGCGAGCGGCAGCAGGACGAGTGCGAGCAGCAGCGAACGCAGCCTGGGCATGGCGGATCCCCGTTTCCGATGCGTCGAGCGATAGGACGTGTCGCGGGGCGGCTGCGTCGCATGCGGTGCTCGCGGGCGCGACTCATACTTTCGGGACGCCACAATCCGCCGCCCGGCGGAGTATCTTTCGCTTTTTTACGCGCCGCCAAGGAGCCTCGATGTCCTCTCGCCTGATGCCGGCCATCGCTGCCGCCGCGGCCCTTTTCGCAGCGACGTCTGCCGTTGCGGCGCCGCCTGCGATTCCCGAATCGATGCTCGCCGGCCTGCAATGGCGTCTCGTCGGTCCGTTCCGCGCCGGCTGGGGCACGATGGCCGCCGGGATTCCAGATCAGCCCAATGTGTACTATTTCGGCGCAGCCGGCGGCGGCGTCTGGAAGACCGACAACGCCGGCGCGACCTGGCAGCCGATGTCCGAGGGTCTCGGATCGGCGCCCGTCGGCGCGATCGCGATCGCGCCGACCGATCCGAAGACGCTCTACGTCGGCATGGGCCATCCCGAGCCGCGCTACGACATCGCCGCCGGCGACGGCCTTTACAAATCGACCGACGGCGGTGCGCACTGGTCGCACGCGGGCTTGAAGACGACGCGCCACATCGGCGCGATCCTGATCGATCCGCGCGATGCGAACGGCGTGCTCGTCGCGGCGCTAGGCCCGATGTTCGGACCGAGTCCCGATCGTGGCGTCTATCGCACCACCGACGGCGGCGCGACGTGGAAGAAGACGCTCTTCGTCGACAACCAGACCGGCGCCGTCGATCTCGCCGCCGATCCCGCCGATCCGAAGATCGTCTTCGCGACGACGTGGACCGCGCGCAACTGGCCGTGGCTCAGCTATTTCACGCCGATCGAAGGCGAGGGCAGCGCGATCTGGAAATCGACCGACGGCGGGCAGACGTGGAAGCGCCTGCAAGGCGAGAACTGGCCGAAAGGCAAGCTCGGCCGCATCGGCATCGCGGCCGCACATCTGCCGAGCGGCGCGACGCGCCTCTACGCCGACATCGATTCCGACGACCACGGCGGCATGTACCGCTCCGACGACGGCGGCGAGCACTGGCAGTTCGTGAACAAGGCGAGCGCGGTCTCGACGTGGTACATGAGCCGCCTCACCGTGCAGCCGAACGAGCCCGACACGGTCTACACGATCGGCCAGTCGATCCACAAATCGACCGACGCCGGCAAGACCTTCACGATCATCAAGGGCTCGCCGGGCGGCGACGACTATCACCACTTGTGGATCAATCCCAAGTTCCCGGACCACATGATCACGGCCAGCGACCAGGGCACCGTCGTCACCGTCGACGGCGGCGCGCACTGGAGCGACTGGTACAACCAGCCGACCGGCCAGTTCTACCACCTCGCTGCCGACAACCGCTTTCCGTACTGGATCTACTCGGGCCAGCAGGATTCCGGCACGGTCGGCATCGCGAGCCGCAGCGACTACGGCGCGATCTCGTTCCGCGACTGGCATCCGGTCGGCGGCGACGAGCGCGACTACGACCTGCCGGATCCGGAGGATCCGAACATCGTCTACGGATCGGGCCTCGGCTCGCGCATCTCGCGCTGGGACGCGAAGACGGGCGAGGTGCAGAACGTCTCGCCGTGGCCGGTCTCCGCATACGGCAAGCGGCCGACCGACATCAGGTACCGCTACACGTGGATCTCGCCGATCGCGTTCTCGGCAAAATCGCCGTACGCGCTCTACGCGGGCGCGCAGGTGCTGATGCGCACGACCGACAAGGGCCGGCACTGGGAAACGATCAGTCCCGACCTCACCGGCAAGCAGGACAACGCGAAGCACTGCGACGGCGACGTGCCGGT
>DATFRS010000407.1:0-3146 GCA_035263065.1 Rhodanobacteraceae bacterium | reverse complement strand
TTTCGGCGGCGTGTGCGCCATAGGCTTTCGTGGACATGAACGCTCCTTGTGGATTCGCTGGATCGAGTACGTCTACTGTTGGCGATCGCTACGGATTCAAGTCGAACGATGTTCCCTCGCCCGCAAGCTGGAGAGGGGAAGGGCGCGTTAGACTGCCGGCGACGCCATTGCGGAGCCCGCCGTGCGCAACATCGATTTCAGCTCCTGGCAGACGCTCCTGCTCTCGCTGTTCGGCCTCGCGCTGGTCACGCTGATCGGCGTCGGGCTGCGTCTGGTCGCGATGCAGACGATCCAGCAACGGCGCGAGCGCGAGAACCGGCAGATCAACGAGCGCCTGCGCACGCTGATCGCGGCGTACAAGACGCTCGGCGGCTCGTTCACCGGCGATCTCGCGGTCGATCCGACGCATCTTCGCGACCTGCGCAAGCGCGGCGACGAGGACGCGATCGAATGGACGAGCAGCGATCGCTCGCGCCGCATGCGCGACGCGGTCGAAGCGGCGCTGTCCGACATCATCCTGCTCGGCACCGAGGAGCAGGTGCGACTCGCCGCGAACGCCGCCGCCGAGCTCGCCGCCGGCCGGCCGACGCACACTGCCGAGCTCGTCGTGTCGCTCCGCGATTTCATCCGCAGCGTGCTCGATCTCGACGCGGTGCCGCGCGACGTCGCGATTCCGAAGCAGGGGCCGGCGCGGCCCTCGGCGTCACGCGGCAAAGGCGAGGGCGGTGCGAAGGACGATGCGGGTCGCGGCGGCGGAAAGGCCGGCGGCGGCGGCGCGTCGCTCGGCGCCGGCATGGGCATGGGGCTCGGTACCGGGCTCGCCATCGACGACGAGACCGATCATCACGCGTGACGCGCGCTAGCCGTCGAAGCCGCTCCGGAACAGCCCGTCGACATCGTGCACCTGCAGCGGCACGGGCCATGACGGAATGCCGCCGGTGCCGAGCGCGCCCTGCTGGTTGTTGCCCCAGCACGAAACGGCGCCTTCGCGAACGAAGCAGCTGAAATAGGTGCCGACGCCGAGGCCGCTCGCGTCGGCCGGCACCAGCGTCGCATCGATCGGCGCGGCGACGGGGTCGTGCGAGGTCTCGCCGTTGCCGAGCTGGCCGAAGGCATTGCCGCCCCAGCACTTCATGCCGCTCGTCGTCAGCGCGCAGACGTGGTCGCGGCTGACGTCGATCGCGAGCACGCCGCTGTCCAGACCCAGTACGGCCACCGGCACGTTGCTGTTGTGCAGCGTGCCGTCGCCGAGCTGACCGCCGTCGCCCTGTCCCCAGCAGGTCGCGCCGCCGTTCGCGATCGCGCAGGTCGTGTTGCCGTGCGCGCTGATCGCCGTGACGCCCGACGTGAGCCCGACGACGTCGGTCGGCGTCCAGACATAGTCGTCGGTGGAGCCGGTGCCGGTCGCACCCGCGCCGCCCCAGCACTTGGCGCCGCCGTCGACGATCGCGCACGTATGCGCGTAGCCGAGCGCGAGCGCGCTCGCGCCTGCGTCGAGACCGATCACGTCGACCGGCAGCGGCTGCGGCCAGGTGTCGTTGTTCCCGAGCATGCCGTACGAGCCGTCGCCCCAGCATTTCACGGCGCCGGCGCCGGCGATCGCGCACGAGTGCGTGGTGCCGACACCGACTGCGCTGACGCCGCTCGACAGACCGCTCACGCCGAACGGCGTCGGTCGCGTCGCGAACGTGCCGTCGCCGAGCTCGCCCCAGTCGTTCGCGCCCCAGCAGACCGCGCCGCCGTCGACGACCGCGCACGTGTGCGCGCCGTTCAACGAGACGGCGTCGACGACACCGGGTGTCGCGAGCGGCACCGGCGACCCGCGCGAGATGTACGTGCCGTCGCCGAGCTGCCCGTACGAATTGTCGCCCCAGCACGAAAGCGCGCCGGCGGAGCGCGCGCAGCCATTCGCATTGCCGACCTCGATCGCGTCGATCGAAACGGCGAGCTCGGGAATCGCCACCGGCGTCAGCGAGTCGTGCCCCGGCGGTCCGGCGCCGAGCTGGCCGGCCAGGTTGTCGCCCCAGCAATACGCGATGCCGCCCTGCGCGGCGCAGCTCTGCGTGCTGCCGAGTCCCATCGCGGCGATGTCGCCGCCGTCGAACGCGACGAGCACGGGCTCGAGCGCCCAGTCGAGCGGCCCGAAGTTGCCGAGCGGCGCCGAGCCCCAGCAGTACATCGCATCGCCGGTCGTCGCGCAGGCGCCGTACCAGCTCACCGCGACGTCGACGACGCGTTCCGAGAGACCGACGACGTCGACCGGCGTGTTCGACGGCGCATACCAGCCGTTGCCGAGCTGGCCGTAGATGCCGTCGCCCCAGCATTTCACGCCTCCGTCGACGAGCGCGCACGCGGTCTCGCCGGCGAGCGCGATGCGCGTGACGCCGTGATCGAGGCCGACGACGCCGACCGGCACGAGGCTGTCGTCGTTGGTGCCGTTGCCGAGCGTGCCGTAGGTGTTCGAGCCCCAGCACTTCGCCGCGCCGTCGACGACGGCGCAGGTCGCGTCGTAGCCGCCTGAAATGTCGGTGACGGTGCCCGCCAGGCCTTGCACGTCCTGTGGTGTCGCGATCGGATCGCCGGCGACGCCGGTGCCGAGCTGTCCCTTGTTGTTCGCGCCCCAGCATTTCGCGGCGCCGCCGAGCACCGCGCAGCTGTGGTCCGCGCCGGTGCCGATCACGGACACGCCGGCGTCGAGACCGATCACGCGTCGCGGCGAGGTTTCCGCGAACGACGTCGTGCCGTTGCCGACCTGTCCGACGTAGTTCTCGCCCCAGCACTGCACGCCGCCGGCACCGTCGATGATGCAGGTGTGGTAGAGCCCGGCGGCGATGTCGATCGCGATGCCGCCGTCGACCGCGACGCGCGACGGCAGCGCGCGGTCTACGAGCGTGCCGTCGCCGAGCTCGCCGTCGTGGTTGAGGCCCCAGCAGTCGACCTCGCCGGTATCGCGCACGGCGCACTCGTGCTGGTAGCCGCCGGCCATGCGCGTGACGCCGGTGAGCGCGGATTGCGCGCCGGCGGATGCTGCGCCGAGCAGCGCCGCGAGAAGGAGCGCGCGCGTCGTGCGGGATCGGGACATCGCAGCTTCCCCAAGCTCGCGACGAAGTGCCTCACATTAGAGCATGCGGCCGCGCAATGGCGAA
>DATFRS010000406.1:0-26149 GCA_035263065.1 Rhodanobacteraceae bacterium | reverse complement strand
CCGCCGACAAGCAGTGTTCGTTGGTCTGCGCGAGCCATAGATCGAGGGCGACGTCCGAGACGCCCGCGCCGGTTATTGCGTCGATGACGCGCCCGACGACGTTGAAGGCGCCGACGGGATCGAAGTCGATCGCTTCGACCTGTTGTCCGACGGCGACCGCGATGGGCGAGCCTCCGGTGCCCGAACAGTCCGCGTCGCGAGTCGCACAGTCGACGCTGGGCCATCGCTGGCTGAAGTAGTCGTTCGCGTCGACACGCGCGAAATAGGTTCCGGGCGGCAGATCGGTAATGCTGTAGGTGCCGTCCGCAACGCTTGGGCTGATGTCGACATTGGTCCCGTCCGGCACGAAAATGCGCACGTATGCGAACGCCAGCGGCGGCGCGAAGTCCCCTGCGCCGCGCGTGCGCACGGTGCCGCTGATGGACCCGTTCATCGGCAGCGCGACGTCGATGCCGGTCACATTCGCGCCGTTGTCGATCGCAATCGGCGTCGCCGAGCCGAGATCGCACGCCTGGATGTCGCCGTACGCGAAATCGTTGCACGGCGCGTCGGGATAGGCCGTGTCGCGATGGTCCCAGCTCGTGACGACGAGCCACGCCGCGCCCGCGG
This sequence comes from Rhodanobacteraceae bacterium, assembly GCA_035263065.1. Classification (GTDB taxonomy): domain Bacteria; phylum Pseudomonadota; class Gammaproteobacteria; order Xanthomonadales; family Rhodanobacteraceae; genus Dokdonella_A. The sequence continues at coordinate 25,540 of DATFRS010000406.1, read as the reverse complement.
GCGCGCCGGTGACGCGATACGTTCCGTCGAAGTCGGTGAGGCCCCCGGCCAGCTGGAAGGCGGGATCGGTCGCGCTCCACAGCGTGACGACCTGTCCCGCGAGGCCGGCGTGCGTTGCCGCGTCGGTGATCACGCCGGACACGGTTGCGAGCGGCTGCAGATCGAACGTCGCCGACGGCGCGGGGTTCGCGGACGAGACGACGATGCGCGTCGCGTCGGGGTCGGGCGGATAGCAATACAGATCGCAGTCGACGTGATCGAACAGCTGCTCGCGATAGTCGGACGCGCGCGCACCCACATAGTAGCTGCCTTGCGAGAGAGGGCCGATGGGTGTTGGCGTATCCGCCAGCACGCCGATCTGGGCCGTCACGATGACGCCTGCGAGATCGAACACCTCCACCGTGATGTCTTCGGCCGGGTCGACCCCGGTCGCATGCACCGTGGCCTCGATGTAGTAAGCGCGCGGCAGCGAGAAGTCGATGCCCGAGACGAGCGCGTCCGCGGCGACCTCGATCGGCGTCGCATTGGTGATGTCGCAGCCGCCGGGGCACGGAATGCCGTCGTAGGCCTGCGCCCCGTGCGTGAACGAGATCGCCGTCGCACGGTACGTTCCGGCGATGAGGCCGTCTGCGACGTATCGGCCCGCCGCGTCGAGCTCCACCCCAGCGCGCTGATAGCCGTCCGCATCGAAGATGTTGACGAATCCGTCGTTGATCGCGAGGTTCGTCTCCTGCTCGCGGACGCGGCCCGCGATCGATGCGCCGTGACCGAGCGCAAAGTCGATGCCGCCGACCGTGTCGCCGGCGACGTCGACGCGCTGTGGTGGCCCGCCGATGCAACTGTTCGGATCGGAGACCGATGCGCAGAGCTGGTCCGGCCAGGCTTCTGCGACGTAGTGATCGAGCCCCGCGAGCACCGAATAGCTGCCGTCCGCCAGGTCGAGCGAATACGTGCCGTCGGCCTGGACGTAGACGGTGCTGTAGAAGTCGCCGTCGCCGAAGGCGATCACGGTCGCGTTCCCGAGTGGATCGCCGCTTGTCGCATCCGTGACGTGGCCTTCGATGGCGCCTTCGTCGGGTGCGGCGATCACCGCGACGTTGCCGGCATCGCCGAGGTTGCGCACCCGCGCCCACAGCACCCCTGCGCGCGGGACAGTTGCGCCAACGCTTGCGCCGAGTCCGGCGGCAGACACTCCCGGCACGGCCGGCTCCGCGGTTGCGCAGGCGTCGAACAGCTCAATCGAAGTTGCGAGCGGCGTTGCCGCCGTCGTCAGGGCGATGCGCTTCGAGTGCCGCGCGTCGATGCGCAACCATAACGTCGCGCCGGCGGCCAGGAAACCGTCCACTTCGCCGTCCGCCGCGAGCGCGTAGGCCGTCACGCACTGCGCGCCGTGGCTCGCGTCGAGCGTCGTGAACACCGCGCGCCGCCCGACGTCGCGATGGGCGGGCACGATCGGCCTCGTTGTCGCCGGCAACTCGCGCTTGCGCTCGATGTTGTGAAGCAGCACGCGCAGCGGAACGAGATCCCGCGCGGCGACCGGCGTGCGCGACGGCCTTGTCAGTGCGTCGACGTCCTTGTGAAGCGCGGCGATGCGCGCATCGATCGATGCCGCGGGTGCGTGGTGCGAAGCGCTCGCCTGATCGATCTCGCGCGCGACCGCGTGCAGTCGCGCGTAGAGATGTTGGACCGATGACGTCACGGCCGCCGGCGCCGAGGCCGCCGCAGACGCGACAAAACCCCCGAGTGTTGCCGACAGCAACACGCCCCTGATGACTCGCATGAACGGCTTCCCCTGTAGACTCGCCGCACGACGTCGCGCAGGCGGCAATTGTATACACGCGAATGCGGCCGAACATGACGAAGCGAGCGGCCTTTACACACCCGGCGCTCGAAGGCGCGACGGTCGTCGTCACGCGCCCGGCCGGCACGTCGTCCGCGCTCGTGCGGCGCGTGCAGGGTCTCGGCGGTCGTGCGCTGGCGCTGCCGGGTGTCGCGCTGCGGGCCGCTGACAAGCCGCCTTCACGCCCCCGCGCCGCGTTCGATGCATGGATCTTCATGAGTCCCGCCGCCGTCCGCTTCGGCGCTGATGCATTGCCGCGCGCACGCGCCCGGCTTCGCACCTATGCGATCGGCGAGGGCACGGCGCACGCGCTCGCACGACGCGGCGTTTCGGCGACGATTCCCGTCGAGCGGGCGGACAGCGAAGGCCTGCTCGCGCTGCCGGAGCTGAAGCGCGTGCGCGGCCAGCGCATCGCGCTCGTCGGTGCGCCCGGCGGCCGCGACCTGATCGCGCCGGCGCTCCGGCGTCGCGGCGCCAGGGTCGAGGCGATCCACGTCTACCGGCGCGTGCCGCCGCGGCTGACGCGCCGCCACTTCGATGCGCTCGCGGAGGCGCGCGACCCGCTGATCACGCTCGTGTCGAGCGGCGAGGCGCTCGCGAATCTCGTCGCCCTCCTGCCGGCACCGCTGCTGGCACGCCTGCGCGCGCAGATCCTCGTCGTCTCGAGCGCCCGGCTCGCGGCGCTCGCGCGAAGCCTCGCGTTCGCCGAGATCGTGCTGGCCCGCTCGGCCGTGCCGCGCGATCTCCTCGCCGCGGCGGCGGATGCGCTCGCTCGGCACCGCCTCTGACGGCGCCTGCGCTGCACTGCGCAATGGAGTTCGGCTAGCATGCCGTCATGGGAGAGCAACAGGACAGCGAAGTCACCGAGGCGCGCCCGCTCGTGGAAAGAAACCCGCCCGAAGCGCCGGCCGCCCCGCGGCCGCGGAGCGGTGCAGCGATCGCGACGCTGCTCGCGCTCGCCGCGCTGATCCTCGCCGGGTTCGGCGTCTGGCGCGTCGTCATGCTGGAGCGCGGCGCGGGCGATGCCGCCAGCGCGCTGCGCGAAGACGTCGACCGGCGCCTCGCCGATGCCGAGCGCACGGCCGAGCAGCGCAAGCGCGACATCGACACGATGCGCTCGCGCCTCGCCGACACCGACACCGTCAACAAGGGCGTGCGCGAGGAGCTCCTCGCGCTCGGCGAGCGCTCGCGTCATCTCGAAGATGCCGTCGCGAATCTCGCCGAGCAGCGCCTGACCGGCCGCGACGCGCTCGCGCTCAACGAAGCCGAGTTCCTGCTGCAGCTCGCCGACGAGCGGCTCTCGCTGTTCCACGACGCCGACGCCGCGCTCGGCGCCTATCGCCTCGCCGATTCGGCGCTCGCGGCGGCCGAAGATCCGGTGTTCGCCGGCGTGCGCCAGACGATTTCGGCGGAAATGCAGGCGCTCGCGGCGGCGAAGCCGCTCGAAAGCAACGCGGCGATCGCCGCGCTGGAGCGCATCCGCACGAATCTTGCGACGCTGCCGGCAAAAGCCGCCGCGACGACCGCGAACGCGACGCCGTCGCGCTTCGAAGCCCTGCTGCAGCAGTTCGTGCGCGTCAGCCACGAAGAAGGCGCGGCGCCCGGCAGTCGCGATCTCGAGCTCGCGCGCTCGCTCGCGTCGATCGACCTTCGGGCCGCGCAGGCCGCGTTGCTCGCGCGCGATCCGTCGGCATATACCGCTGCGTTGTCGCGTGCGCGCACGTCGATCGCGGCGTCGTTCGATCCGGCGGCGCAGCCGGTCAAGGAATCGCTCGCCGAGATCGACCGGCTCGCCGCGGCGCCGCTCGCGCCCGCGCTGCCGGAGCTTGGCACGGCGCTGCGCGAATTGCGCAACCTGCGCGCGACGCGCGCGCTGACGCAACCGCGCGCCGCGGCGCCCGCGCCGAGCGGAGCGGGATCGTGAGACTCTGGTTCGGCGTGCTGATGCTGCTGGCGCTCGCCGCCGCAGCGGCGTTCGGCTGGCACTGGCTCGCGAGCGATCCCGGCTACGTGATGGTGCGCGTGCGCGGCACGACGCTCGAGACGAGCCTCGTCTTCGCCGTCGTCGCGCTGCTCGTGCTGTGGGGCGTTCTTTCGATCGTCGTGCGCTTCGCGCGCTGGCCGTTCCGTGCGTGGGGTCGCGCGTATCGCCGGCGCGGGCGCGAGCGTCTCGCCAGCGGCCTGACCGCGCTCGCCGAAGGGCGCTACGTGCACGCCGAGCGCGATCTCGCCAAGGCGTCGAGCCACGCCACGCTACGCGGTCCCGCGCTGCTCGCGCTCGCGCAGTCCGCGCACGAGCGCGGGAGCGAGGAGCGCGCGCGCGAGACGCTCGACCGCATCGAAGGTCCCGAGAAGCCCGCCGCGGTCGCTCTGCACGCGCGCTTCCTGCTCGACAACGGCCGCGCGTCCGAAGCGCTCGCGCTGCTCAAGCCCGCTGCGGCGAACGGCACGCTGCCGCCGCGCGGCGTGCGGCTCCTCGTCGAGGCCGCGCTCGCGACCGGCGACACGCGTGCCGCGCTCGATGCGATTCCGGTGCTCGCGCGCACGCAGTCGATCGCACAGGAAGACCAGGTCGCGCTCGACACGCGCACGTACGCGGCCGCGCTCGCGGCGGCGCCCGACGCGACGCGGCTCAACGCGCTGTGGAACGGCGCGACACGCGCGCAGCGCCGCCGGCCCGAGCTCATCGCCGTGTTCGCGCACCGCGCGGCCGAGCTCGGGCAGGTGCTCGCGGCGATGGACGAAATCGAATCCGCGCAACGCCGCGAGTGGAACGATGCGCTCGCGCTCGCCTACGCCGATCTCGGTCCCGCCGAGCTCGCGGCGCGCACGCGCAAGGCCGAGAACTGGCTTTCGGTCGCGCCGAACAGCGCGGCGCTGGCGACGGCGCTCGGACGCCTGTGCGCGCTGCAGTCGCTGTGGGGCAAGAGCGAGCAGTATCTCGAGCGGTCGCTCGCGATCGAGGAATCGCCGCTCGCGTGGGAGACGCTCGGCGACTGCTACGTCGGCTCGGGCGATCCCGACACCGCGAACAAGTGCTACGCGAACGCGCTGCGCCTCGCGCGCGGCGAATCGACGGCGGCGATCGGGACGCAGGCGTTGCGCGGGCCGGTCGACACGCGCGCGCTCGCGTTCGAGGAGCGCACCGAGCACGGCGTGCCGCGCTTGCCGGGCGTGAAGTCGGGCTGACTCAGCGTTCGATCGTGTTGATCGTCTCGACGCGCCCGTCGATCAGCACCATCGACCGCAGGAACCGATCCTCGCCGAAATCGTAGATCCATTCCTCGCGGCGCTGGTCGCGGTAGCGCTCGTAGCCCGGGATCGGGCGGCGCACGAGCGTGTCGTAGTAGGTGCGGCGCGATGCCGGCTCGCCGCAGCGCGCGACGAGCTCGCCGACGCTGAAGCCGCGGTAGTCGCGGTTCGGATTGCAGTCGCTGCCGATCTCGTCGACGCCGTAGCCGAGCGTTTCCTCGCGCGCGAGCACGCCGTCGCGGAACACGAAGCGGCGCATCAGATGGCGCGGGCCGAAGTTGTAGTACCAGACGTCGTACTGCACGTCGCGGTAGTTCTGCACCGGGCCGTAGGCGCCGAACACTTCGGTCGAGACGTAGGTGTCGGCGTAGAACGGCTCGCCGCAGCGCTCGCGCACCTGGAAATCCTGCGTGCCCTCGGTGACGATGCGCGTGCCGCAGCGCATCGCGAAGGCGGACGGGCTCGCCAGCAGGAGGAGAATCGCGAAGAGGACGTACTTCTTCATGACGTCGGTTGGCACAGGGCCTTCGCCCGAAAACCACTCTAATCCAGGACCGCTCCCGGCTGCGTCAAGTTCTGCAAAGCTACATGCCGAGGATGCCGGCGCGGCTTCTCAGGATCTCGGCCAGCACGTCCGGCGCGTAGTCGAACGAATCGTAGAACAGCCGATCCTCCGGCAGGCCGGCGTCGACGAACGCGCGGCGGCCGGCGTCGATCATCGTCGGCGGCCCGCTCATGTAGAGGTCGAACGCCGAGAGATCCGGGTGATCCTCCAGCAGCGCCTCGTGCACGAGCCCGCGCCGCAGGCCGCCGGCGTGCTCGCTGTCGGACACTACGGGGACGAAGCGGAACGACGCGTCGTCGCGCGCCCAGCGTTCGGGCAGCGCGCGAAGATAAAGGTCGCGCGGCGTGCGCGCGCCCCAGTAGAGCGCGATCGGCCGGCGCGTGCCGAGATGGCGAAAATGCTCGATCAGCGCCTTGATCGGCGCGAAGCCGGTGCCGCCCGCGACCATCAGCATCGGCCGCTCGCTGTCCTCGCGCGGCACGAACGTGCCGAGCGGCCCTTCGACGCGCAGCAGCGCGCCGACGTGCATCTCGTCGAACACGTACGTCGTGAACCCGCCGCCGGCGACGCGGCGCACGTGCAGCTCGATCTGGTCGCTTTCGTGCGGCGCGTTGGCGATCGAGAACGCGCGGCGGCGGCCGTCGGCCAGCAGCGCATCGACGTACTGCCCCGCGAGACGGCGCAGGCGCTCGCCGCGTGCGGACAGGAGCGTGAGGCGCACGACGTCGTCGCTGAGCAGCGCCTTGTCGACGAGCTTCAGCGTCAGGAGGCGGCGCGGCATGTCGGCGACCGAAGCGACCTCGCGCGCGGCGATCACGAGATCGCTCGCCGGCACGGCCTGGCAGAGCAGCACCTGATGGCGCGCCTGCTCGGCCGCATTGAGCGCCGTCGGCGGATTGCGCGGATAAGTGCAGTGACCCTCGATCAGCGTCGCCTTGCAGCTCCCGCAGACGCCGGCGAGGCAGGAATACGGCAGCGCCAGGCCCGCGCGGCGCGCGGCTTCGAGCACGGTCTCGCCGGGCTCGGCGCGGAAATGCTTGCCGCTCGATTGGAGGGTGATCGTGGGGCGCACGGGCATCGTCGGGACCGGGGCGCGTGATTGTCGCCGAAGTTGCGTGCATCGTTCGTGCCGGCCGTCAACCTGGCCTTCCCCGCAACGCGGAAGCGGGGGAATCGGTGCGGCAGAGCGTATAGTGCGCCGCGCGAAAATCGACGCGGAGTTCTCATGAGCATCTGGAAGGAAGTCCCCGACATCGACCGCATCAACGGCTGGAACGGCCATTCGATGGTCGATCACCTCGGCATCCGCATCACCGAGGTCGGCGACGACTACCTGCGCGGCACGATGCCGGTCGATCAGCGCACGAAGCAGCCGTTCGGCCTGCTGCACGGCGGCGCGTCGGTCGCGCTCGCCGAGACGCTCGGCAGCCTCGGCGGCACGATGTGCATCGACGCGACGAAGGAAATGGCCGTCGGCATCGACATCAACGCGAACCACGTGCGCGCGATGACGGACGGCGTCGTCACCGGCACCGCGCGCCCGCTGCACGTCGGACGCAACACGCAGGTGTGGGACATCCGCATCGAGGACGAGCGCGGCAAGCTCGTGTGCATCTCGCGCCTGACGCTCGCGGTCGTGCCGCGGCAAGCGCCGAAACCGGTGTGAACGTCAGCGCGACGCCGTACGCGGGGCTGTCGCCCGACGTCGTGCTCGATGCGATCGCGGCGGCGGGCTCGATGCCCGACGGGCGCCTGCTCGCGCTCGGCAGCTACGAAAACCGCGTGTACCAGGTCGGCATCGAAGGCGGTGCGGCGCTGGTCGCGAAGTTCTACCGGCCGGGACGCTGGAGCGACGCCGCGATCGCCGAGGAGCACGCGTTCGCGCTCGAGCTCGCCGCCGCCGAGCTGCCGATGGTCGCGCCGCTCGCGATCGGCGGACGCACGCTGCTCGTGCACGCCGGCTTCCGCTACGCGCTGTATCCGCGCCGCGGCGGCCGCGCGCCGGAGCTCGAATCGGCCGATCATCTTGCCTGGATGGGACGCCTGCTCGCGCGCCTGCACGGCGTCGGCGCGCGCGCGCGCTTTCGCGAGCGCGGCAGTATCGACGCGACGACGTTCGTGCGCGACGCGTCGCATGCGGTGCTCGGCTCGGCGCTCCTGCCGGAGCGCTACTTCGACACGTACCGCTCGCGCACGAGCGCGCTCGCCGATCTGATCGACGCGCGCTTCGCCGCGATCGAGCCGCTCGCGCGCATCCGGCTCCACGGCGACTGCCACGCCGGCAACGTGCTCTGGACCGACGCGGGCCCGCACTTCGTCGACCTCGACGACGCGCGGATGGGACCGGCGGTACAGGACCTCTGGATGCTCGCGCCGTCGCCGCGCGCGCTCGACGCGCTGCTCGAAGGCTACGCCGAGTTCCGCGATTTCGATCCGCGCGAGCTCGCGCTGGTCGAGCCGCTGCGCATCATGCGCCAGGTGCACTGGGCCGGCTGGGTCGCCGCGCGCTGGGACGATCCGGCGTTTCCGCGCGCGTTTCCGCAGGTCGGCGAGGCGCGGTGGTGGGAGCAGCACCTGACCGATCTCGCCGAGGCCGAGGCGCGGCTGCGCGACGACTGATGTCCCCTCTCCCGCTTGCGGGAGAGGGCAGGGTGAGGGCATTCGAAGTGGGGCGCTGATTCCAGCTTGCCCTCACCCCGACCCTCTCCCGCAAGCGGGAGAGGGGGGAAAGCGAGCACGTCTTGCGGCACCGCACCAATCATCCGCTACCATTGCCCCTCGAAATGAACAGCTCCGTCGAATCCACCGTCGAAGCCGTCCCGCAGGACCGCTGGCGCCCGCTGCGCTACGTCGTGCGCGCGCCGCTGCTGCTGCTGCACATCCTCATCTCGGGGCCGCTCGCGCTGTTCTCGCTCAATCCGGTCGCCGCGCGCATCCGCGTCGGCGGCACGACGCTTGAGAAATTCATGATCCGCTGGTGGTCCGGCGCGCTCGTGCGGCGCTTCGGTTTCCGGATCCGCCGCTTCGGCGAGCCGCTGCCGGGCGCGGTGCTCTACGTCGCGAACCACATCTCGTGGCTCGACATCGAGCTCATGCACAGCCAGCGGCCGGTGAGCTTCGTCGCGAAGAGCGAGATCGAGCGCTGGCCGTTCGTCGGCTGGCTGTCGTCGCGCGCGGGCACGATCTTCCATCGCCGCGGCAACACCGATTCGCTGGCGAGCGTGATGGCGACAGTCGTCGAGCGCCTGAAATCCGGCGAGCCGGTCGGCGTCTTCCCCGAAGGCGGCAGCGGACACGGCGAGAAGGTCGGCACGTTCCACGCGCGCATCTTCCAGACCGCGCTCGACGCCGACGTGCCGGTGCAGCCGGTCGCGCTGCGCTACGGGCGCGACGGCCGCCAGGATCCGAGCGTGCCGTTCGGCCGCAAGGAAGGCTTCTTCCCGAATTTCCTGCGCGTGCTCGGAAATCCCGCGATGGATGCCGAGATCCATTTCCTCGCGCCGGTCGCGGCGACGCCCGACGCACGGCGGCGCATGGCCGAGGAAAGCCGCGCGCGCATCGTGCGCGAGCTCGGCTACGGCGACGAATGAAGGCGGCGGATTTCCGTCCACCGTGGCTGCTCGCCAATCCGCACGTGCAATCCGTGCTGGCGTCGAGCGCGTTCCGGCGCTGGCTGTCGCGACGACGCGGCGACATCGAATCGCGCGCCGTCGAGCACATCCTCGACTGCGGCGACGGCGTGCGGCTGCAGGGCTTCCACAGCGCGCAGCGGGCGCTCGCCGAATCGCGCGGGCTCGTCGTGCTGCTGCACGGCTGGGAAGGCAGCGCGCGCTCGAACTACGTGATCGCGACCGGCGCGCGCCTCCTCGCGGACGGCTTCGACGTGTTCCGCCTCAACTTCCGCGATCACGGCGACACGCATCATCTCAACCGCGAGATCTTCCATTCGTGCCGCATCGACGAGGTCGTCAGCGCCGTGCGCGACGTCGCCCGGCGATTCGCGCCGCGCGCGCTCGCGATCGCGGGCTTCTCGCTCGGCGGCAACTTCGCGCTGCGCGTCGCGCTGCGTGCGCCGGCGGCCGGCATTCCGCTCGCGTACGCGCTCGCTGTGTGTCCCGTCGTCAGCCCGTCGGCCGGCCTGTTCGGGCTCGAGAAGGGGCCGTGGTTCTATCACCACTATTTCCTGCAGAAGTGGACGCGCTCGCTGCGCGTCAAGCAGGCGCTGTTTCCGGAGACGGAGCTGTTCACGCGCGACGAGCTGGACGATGACCTGCGCGGCCTGACGCGCTCGCTCGTGCTCCGCCACACCGATTTCGGCTCGCTCGAGAACTATCTCGACGGCTACTCGATCGCCGGCGAGCGTCTCGCGGCGCTGCGCGTGCCGGCGACGATCCTGACCTCGGCCGACGATCCGGTGATCCCGATCGCCGATTTTCACGCGCTGAAGCTGCCGCCGAACGTCGAGCTCGACATCGCGACGCACGGCGGGCACTGCGCGTTCATCCGCGACTATGCGCTGCGCAGCTTCACCGAGGAGTACATCGCCGAGCGCATGCGCGAGCACGTCGGCGCTGTCACGGGCATTGCGAATCCGTCGCCGGCCGTCGCCGCCGCGTAGTTTGCTAGTCCGCCGACACGGTCCGCTCGCGCGCCCATTCGCGCAACGCCGCGACGCGCTCGCCCATCAGCACCGACAGCGGCCGCGTGCCGCGGATCTCGGCTTCGAGATGCCGCTGCAGCAGCGCGGTTTTCTCCGCTGCTGCGGCGTAGAGCGCCGCGACGACGACCTGCTCGATCTCGGCGCCGGAGAATCCGTCGGTCGCCGACGCCAGCGCACCGATGTCGTAGTCTGCGTCCCTGAGCCCGCGTTTAGCGAGATGCAGCCGGAAAATTTCGGCGCGCGTAGCGGCGTCCGGCAGGTCGACGAAGAACACTTCGTCGAAGCGGCCCTTGCGCAACAGCTCGGCGGGCAGCGTGGTGACGTCGTTCGCGGTCGCGACGAGGAACACCGGTGCGTTGCGCTCGGCCATCCAGGTCAGGAGATAGCCGAGCACGCGCCGCGACACGCCGTCGTCGGCGCCGTCGGTCGCGAGCGATTTCTCGATCTCGTCGATCCACAGCACGCACGGCGCGAGGAGCTCGGCGTTGCGGAGGGCTTCGCGCAGATTCCGCTCCGTCTCGCCGTGGTACTTGTTGTAGAGCGTGCCGATGTCGAGCCGGAGCAGCGGCACGGCGAAGCCGCCGGCGGTCGCCTTCGCGGCGAGGCTCTTGCCGCAGCCCTGCACGCCGAGCAGCAGCACGCCTTTCGGCGGATCGAGTTTCGCGGCGGCCTTGTCGCCGAGGAACGCGCCCTTGCGCTGCGCGATCCACTGCTTCAGGCGCGCGAGGCCGGCGACGTTCGCGAACTGCGCGGTCTCGTACTCGAAGTGGAGGAGCCCGTCGCGATCGAGCAGCTTGTACTTCGCGCGCGCAAGCTCCGGCAGGTCCGCCGGCGTCAGCGCGCCGTCGTCGTAGATGAGCTTCCTGACGATGCGCCGCGCGTCGTCGAGCGTCAGGCCCTTGAGGTTGCGCACGACCGCGCGGGCGGCATCGGCGTCGACGGTGACGCGCTGGCCGTCGTGCTCGCGCGAATAGTTGAACGCTTCCTCGCGCACCATCGCGGCGATCGCCTGAACGTCCGGCAGCGCGAACTCGTAGCGCGTGACCTCGCTCGCGAGCTCGGGCGGCAGCTCGTAGCCGGCGCCGACCAGCACGAGCGTGTGCTCGGCGGAATCGATGCGCTGCACGATCTCGCGCAGGAGGCGCAAGGTCATCGGGTAGCGCAGGTACGGCTGGAAATCGAGCAGCAGATACACGCCCGGCGTCTTCTGCTGCTTGATCGCGTGCAGCGTCATGCTGGCGTCGGGCGGCGTGTCGGCGTCGAAGCCGTCGTCGATGTCGAGGCGCTGCAGCCCGCCGGTGATGCTCCAGCGGTAGAGCGGCCGCAGCGACTGCTCGATCGCGTGCCGGAACGCATCGACCACGCGGCCTTCCTCGGCGGATTCGACCAGGATCAGCGGCGTGCGCGAGCGCAGCAGGGTGACGAGATCCTGGTTGGCGGGCACGGCAGTCGGAGTCTTCGGCGGGGCGGGCGCGCGGGGCGCGAAAGCCTATCACGGCCGCATCGGGCATAATCCCGGTCTGCCGCTTCGCGCGAGGCTGAATCCGCGGCTTTACAAGCGCCGCACGGCTTCGCTGCCATCGATCCGCCGCGAACCTCGTTCGTCCGTCATCGCAGGCGCCGCGGCGCCGTTTCCACGATTTCTCCGTTTCTACAATGCTGAAAGAATCGATCGAACATCACCGCCTCGGCCGACTCGACGAGGCCGAGCAGGGTTATCGCGAGCACCTCCTCGGCCAGCCGGACGATCCGGAGGCGCTGCATCTGCTCGGGCTCCTGCGCCACCAGCGCGGCGCGACCGTCGAAGCCGAGGACCTCCTCACGCGCGCGCACGCGCTCGCGCCCGAAAAGGCCGGCATCGAGCTTTCGCTCGGCACGCTCAAGTTCCAGACCGGCGACTTCGACGCGGCGCGCGCGCACTACGAGGAGGCGCTGTCGCTCGATCCGAACATCGGCACCGCGCACTCGGGCCTCGGCCAGATCGCGCTGATGCAGGGCGAGCGCGACAAGGCCGAGCAGCATTTCCGCATTGCGCTGCGCGCCGGCGAGGATGCGCAGGCGCTCGCCGGCCTCGGCTCGCTCCTGCTCGAGCGCGAGGATCTCGAGGCGGCGCTGCGCCATCTCGGCCGGGCGGCCGATCTCGCGCCGAACGATCCGATCATCCAGATGACGCTCGGCCGCGCGTTCCTGAAGCGCGGCACCGATTCGTTCGCCGAGAAGGCGTTCGAGAACGCGCTGCGCGTCAAGCCCGATCTCCAACCTGCCCGCGAAGCGCTCGCTGCGCTGACGCTGCGCGCGAAGCGGCCGCGCGAGGCGGAAACGCATTTCCGTGCGCTGATGTCCGTGCCGGGCTCCGAGGCGGCAGGCCACGTCGGTCTCGGCGACGTCGCGCGCGCCGAAGGGCGCTTCGACGATGCGATCGTCGAATACCGCGCCGCGCTCGCGATCGATCCGAAGCAGTCGGCGCCGGCGCGCGCGCTCGCGTGGTCGCTGGCGCAGCGCGCGCGCAACGACGAGGCGATCGCGGCGTACGACGACTATCTCGCGCTCGTGCCGGGCGATCACGAAGTGCGCACCGCGCGCGCCGACATGCTGATGCTGATCGGCCGGCTGCCGCAGGCGGCCGCCGACTGGCGCGCGATCGCGGCAAGCAATCCCGCCGACATGCAGGCGCAGTCGCGCATCGCGTTGATCGACGAGCATCTGGGTCTCCTCGATGCGGCGAGCGCGCAGGCCGATCTCGTGCTGCGCGCGCAGCCGGCCGACGTCGAGATGCTGCTCGTGCGCATCCGCGCGGCGATGCGCGGCGGCGATGACGCGGAAGCGCGGCGCCTGCTCGACCGTTTCGACCTCGCGTCGCTCACGGAAGGCCAGCGGCGCCTCTACTGGAACTATCTCGGCCGCCTCCACGATCGTGCCGGCGATGCGGGCGAAGCCGTGCGCTGCTTCGTCGAAGCGCAGCAGGGATCGCCGGTATCGATGCCGTCGCTCGAACCGCCGCATCCGGAGCTCGAGCTGGCCCTCACCGACCCCGTCGGCGCGCCGTGGCCGGAAGCGCCGGTGCTGCTGCTCGGCACGCCGGGCAGCGGCGTCGAGCGCGTCGCGGCGCTGCTCGCCGATCAGCCGGGTCTCACGGTGCTGCGCGATCGCATCGGCGCGTTGCAGCGCGTCGACGATTTCAACCAGCCGCGCTTCCCGTTCTATTGCGGCGAACTGAGTGAAACCGATCGCGCCGCATTGCGCGACCGCTATCTCGGGCCGCTGCGCGCCGCGGGCGTGCGGATCGATCGTCCGATCGTCGACTGGCTGCCGCGTTGGGACGCGCATCTGCTGGCGCTGGTGCGCCGCGCATTTCCGGGCACGCGCCTCGTCATCGTCGAGCGCGATCCGCGCGATGCGCTGGTCAACTGGCTCGCGTTCGGCTGGGCGCGCGGCTTTCCGTGCCTCGATCCGCTCGCGTTTTCGGAATGGCTCGGCCGCGCGCGCGATCATCTCCACTACGCCGATGCGCTCGACGAGCCGCGCCGCCTCGTCGTCGGCGCCGATGCGCCGCTCGACGATCCGCTCGCGAACGGCGGCGCGCTCGCGCGTTTCCTCGGCCTCGACGCGCTGCAGCCGGGCGCGAACCACGCGGCGAGCTCGCGCGGCCTCGGCGGCCTGCCGGTGCGCTTCCCGCGCGGCCATTTCGAGCGCTATCGCGACGCGCTCGCCGAGCCGTTCGCGAAGCTGGAGGCATCGTCATGAAACGTCTTGCGCGATGCCTCGTCGTCGCGCTGTCGGCCACGCTGACGGCGTGCGTCGGCGCGAAGACCGCCGACCTCGGCCGCCTGACGCTTCCGCCCGGCTTCCACATCGAGGTCTACGCGACCAACGTGCCCGGCGCGCGCGAGCTCGCGCTCGGCGCGAACGGCACGGTGTTCGCCGGATCGCGCGAGGAAGGCAACGTCTACGCGCTGGTCGACGCCGATCACGACAACCGCGCCGAAAAAGTCATCGTGCTCGCCAAGGGCCTCGACGAGCCGAGCGGCATCGCGTTCCGCGACGGCGATCTCTACATCGGCGCGATCAGCCGCATCCTGAAGCTGCCGGCGATCGAGTCGCATCTGGACGCGCCGCCGAAACCCGAGGTCGTCACCGACAAGCTGCCGAAGGAAGACGGCCACGGCTGGAAGTTCCTCGCGTTCGGTCCCGACGGCAGGCTCTACGTGCCGATCGGCGCGCCGTGCAACGTCTGCGAAGTCGACGGCGCGCACGGCAAGATCATCAGCATGAAGCCCGACGGCTCGGACTGGCAGGACGTCGCGCTCGGCGTGCGCAGCTCGGTCGGCTTCGACTGGCAGCCCGGCACGAACGCGTTCTTCTTCACCGACAACGGCCGCGACAATCTCGGCGACGATCTGCCGTCGGACGAGCTGAACCGCGTCGGCAAGCCCGGCGAGCATTTCGGTTTTCCGTACTGTCATCAGGGCGATACGCTCGATCCCGAGTTTGGCAAGGGCAAGTCGTGCGCCGACTACACGCCGCCCGTGCTGAAGCTCGGCGCGCACGTCGCCTCGATCGGCATGCGCTTCTACACCGGCACGATGTTCCCGGAGTCCTACCGCAACGCCGCGATCATCGCCGAGCACGGCTCGTGGAACCGCTCGAAGAAGAGCGGCTACCGCGTGATGAGCGTGCGGCTCGACGGCGATCGCGTCGTCGACTACACGCCGCTCGTCGACGGCTTCCAGCACAACGAGAAGACCTCGGGCCGGCCGGCCGACGTCATGGTGATGCCCGACGGCGCGCTGCTGATCGCCGACGATTACACCGGCGCGGTGTATCGTCTGACCTACAACGCCGCCGAGGCGGCCGCCAGACCGTAGGAGCCGCGCATGCGCATTCGCAGCGACGACATCGAGCCGATGCAGCCGATGCCCGAGGAGCTCGCCTTCGGGAAGCCCGGCACCGGCGGCGAGCCGACGGTGCTCGCGGCGAATCGCAATCCGCACCTCGCCTGGTCCGACGTGCCGGAGCCGACGCGCTCGTTCGTGCTGATCTGCGTCGACACCGACGTGCCGACGCGTGGCGACGACGTCAACCAGCCCGGCCGCCACGTGCCGGCGTCGCTGCCGCGCGCGGAGTTTTTCCACTGGGTCATGGTCGACATCCCGCTCGAGTGCCGCGAGCTCGGCAAGGGCAGCTGCGCCGACGGCGTCGTCGCGCACGGCGAGAAGGACCCGTTCGGCCCGCCGGGCGCGAAGCAGGGCATCAACGACTACACGGGCTGGTTCGCGAACGATCCGGCGATGGCCGGCGACTACTACGGCTACGACGGCCCGTGCCCGCCGTGGAACGACGATCTGATGCACCACTACCACTTCCGCGTCTACGCGCTTGACGTGCCGACGCTCGGGCTCTCGGGTCGCTTCACGGCTGCAGACGTGCGCGACGCGATGCACGGGCACGTGCTCGCCGAAGCGGCGCTGACCGGCACCTACACGCTCAACGCGGCACTGCGCCGCTGACGCCCGATCGCTGTAGCATGCGCAGAGCAGAACCGAACGACCCGACATGACCGAAGCCACCACCGCGCGCGAGCCGGCCGTCGCCGCGCGCATCGACGAGGCGCGCCGCCTCGCCGACAGCGGCCGCATCCTCGACGCCGAGCAGGCCTTCCTCGCGATCCTGCGCGACGCGCCGCGCGAGACCGACGCGCTCAACTTCGTCGCGATCTGCGCGCACGAGCGCGGCCGCTTCGCGCAGGCGCTCGCGCTGCTCGAACGCGCGCGCGGCGTGCGCGACGACGATCCGGTCACGCTGACCAATCTCGGCGTCACGAACCTCGCGCTCGGGCGGCTCGATCAGGCGATCGAGGCATTGCGCGCGGCGCTGCGCATCGCGCCGGATCTGCATGTCGCAAAGCTTCGTCTCGCCGAAGTGCTCGAGCGGGCCGGGCGCAGCAACGATGCGCTGCCGCTCTATTTCGGCGCGATCTTCGGCGCGCAAGGGTCGGGCCAGTGGCTCAGCGACGCGACGACGGCGCCGGGCCTGCGCCCGCTCGTGCTGCACGCGATGCGCACGGTCGCGCAAGGGCGGCGGCGGCTGTTCGCGAGCCTGCTGACGCCGCTCCGCGAAAAGCACGGCGCAACGGCGCTCGCACGCATCGAGAAGGCGCTCGCGATCTATCTCACCGAGCTGCCGGCGAACTATCCCGATCCCGCGCAGCGGCCGAAATTCCTCTACGTGCCGGATCTGCCGACGAAGCGCTTCTACGAACCCGAGCTCTTCCCGTGGTACGCCGAGCTCGAAGCCGAGACCGCGACGATCCGCGACGAGATGCGCAAGGTGCTCGCCGAGGACTCGGGTTTCGAGCCGTTCCTCGGCCACTTCGACGACAAGCAGCTCGAAGGCCATCTCGAAAACCGCGCCGGGCCGCCGGTGTGGAACGCGTTCTTCTTTTTCCGCCACGGCAAGCGCTACGACGAGAACCACGCGCGGTGCCCGCGCACGTCGGCGGCGCTCGAGCGCGTGCCGCTCTGCCACGTGCGCGAGCATTCGCCCGAGGTCTGCTATTCGGTGCTGACCGCGGGCTCGCACATCCTGCCGCACCACGGCGTGACGAACTCGCGGCTGGTGACGCACCTGCCGCTGATCGTGCCGGACGACTGCGCGCTGGTCGTCGCGGGCGAGTCGCGCGGCTGGGACGAGGGCCACTGCTTCACGTTCGACGACACGTTCGAGCACGAAGCGTGGAACCGCAGCGGCAAGACGCGCGTCGTCGTGCTGATGGACGTCTGGAATCCCTACCTCACCGACGTCGAGCGCGACGCGCTGACGATGCTGATCCCGGCGATCGGCGACTTCAATCACGCGGCCGGCCTCGACTAGGCGCGAAACGCGGCTAGAATCCGCCGAGGGGGAGTGCGCGCGGCTGACGGGGCGCGCGATCGAGGGAGGCGCAGGCCATGCTGATCCGCCTGATCGTCACCGCGTTGCTCGCGCAGTCGGCGCCGGTCGAGGACATCACGACGCGCATCGCGACCTTGCGCGCCGACCTCGAGGCGATCGAAGCGACGCAGCCGCAGAGTCCGCGCATCGCGCTCGAGCGCCAGCTCCTGATCTCGCTCGAGCGCCGCCGCGATCTCGAGCGCGCGCAGGCCGACGTGCTCGCGGCCGCCGCGAAGCCGTCGCAGGCGCCGGCGCTGCCGCCGAAGGGATTGCTCGAGGCCGACGATCTGCGCCGCCGTTCGCAGGAGCTCGACCTTTCGATCGAGGCGAGCACGCGCCGCCGCGAGATCATGCAGGCCGACCGCACGGCGGCGGCGGCGCGTCTCGTGCAGCTCGTCGCCGAGGCGCGCCAGCTCGAAGAGAACGCCGCGACCGATCCCGAGCGTCTCACGGCCGCGAAGCTCGAAGTCGAGTTCGCCGAATCGACGACGGCCGAGCTCGACCTGATCGGCAAGGTCATCGACCTCCAGATCGAAGCCGAGCGCGACGAGCGCGATGCGATCGCCGAGCGCCTCAACATCGCGCCGACGCGCACGAAGCCGACAGCCGAGGAAGTCGCCGAGATCGAGCGGCGCGGCACGGCGCGCGCGGCAGAACTGCAGCAGCGGCTTGCCGACGCGGCGAAAGCGCGCGACGCCGCCCGCGACGATCTCCAGCGCGAAGCCGCCGGTGCGTCACCGGCGCGTCTCAGGGCGTTGCAGGAGCGCGTCGCGACGCGCGACATCGACATCGAGCTCACGCGCGAGGCGATGTCGAACGCCGGGCTCGAAGCCGCCGCATGGCAGCTCGCGATCCGTTACTGGCGCGACGGCGACACGGCCGCCGTCGTCGAGGCGCGCGAGCGCGGACCGGTTATCCGCGGATCGCTCGCGCGCCGGCTCGACTTCCTGCAGGCCTCGCTCGACCAGGCGATGGCGCAGGCCGGCGCGCTGAAGGCGCAGGCGCTGCGCGCGCCGGCGGCGGTCGACGCCGCGGATCGCCAGGCGCTCGAAAGTACGATGGACGAGCGCGTGCGTCTCGTCGAGCGCGGCATGCTCGACGAGCGCCACGTGCTCTCGCTGATCGAGCGCCTGCGCACCGATTTCGACGCGCGCATCGGCGCCGCGACCTGGCAGGACCGCTGGGCGCTTGGCTGGCAATCGGCGCGCAAGCTCGCCTCGCGCCTCTGGAACTTCGAGCTTTTCGTCGTCGACCAGACCGTCGAGGTCAACGGGCGGCAGACGAAGGTGCCGAGCGGCGTCACGGTCGCGAAGGTCGTCAAGGCGCCGCTCGTGCTGCTGATCACTCTGTTCCTCTCGATCAGGCTGACGGCGTGGTTCCAGCGCTATGCCGTGCGGCGCGGCGCCGATCCCGCGAGCGCGCGCCTGACGCGGCGCTGGACGCTCGGCCTCCTCGCCTGCGCGTGCGCGCTCGCGAGCCTCGCGATCGCCGGCATTCCCTTCGCCGCGTTCGCGTTCATCGGCGGCGCCGTCGCGATCGGCGTCGGCTTCGGCATGCAGACCTTATTCAAGAACCTCATCAGCGGCGTGCTCGTGCTGGTCGAGCGGCCGTTCCGGCTCGGCGACGAGATCCAGATCGGCGACCTGCGCGGCACGGTGGTCGACATCGACCTTCGCGCCTCGGTCCTGCGTGACAGCGACGGCAGCGAGACGCTGATCCCGAACTCGGCGCTGGTCGAGCAGAACGTGACGGCACGGCCGCGCTCGATCCGGCAGACGCTCGTCGTCACGGTCGATCCGCAATCGGACCCGCGCGAAGTCACCGAGGCGATGCGCGGCGCGGTCGAGCGGCACGGCCTGCTCGAAGCGTCGCGCAAACCCGAAGTGTTCCTCGACGAATTCCCCGGCGAGGGCCTGCGTTTTTCGATGAATTACTGGATCGACACGACGCAGGTCAGCGATCGGCAGCGCGTGGCGAGCGATTTGCGCTTCATGATCCTCAATGCGTTCAAGGATGCCGGCATCAAGCTCGCGCAGGGCTCGCTCGATCTTCGCGTGCGCACGGACGAGGTGCGCAAGGTCGCCGACGCGCTTGCCGGCTAGACGCCGGCCGGGAGCGCGACCAGCAGAGCGATGCCGAGCACGATGCGATACACGGCGAACGCCGTGAATCGGTGCGTGCGGATGTAGCCGAGCAGCCACTTCACCGCGACGAACGCCGTGACGAGTGAAACGACGAACGCGATCGCGAGCGCGCTCCAGTCTTCGTGCGGCGCGCCGGCCTTGGTGGCCTTCAAGAGCTCGTAACCGCTCGCGGCGAACATCGTCGGGATGCCGACGAGGAACGCGAACTCGGTCGCCGCGGCGCGGTTGCTCGTGCCGGCGATCATCGCGATGAAGATCGTCGCGCCCGAGCGGGAGGTGCCGGGGAAGATCCCGGCGACGACCTGCGCGAGGCCGACGAGGATCGCGACGGTCCAGGTGATCTCGCTGCGGTCGGGCTGGCGCGCGGCGAGTGCTTCGGCGCCGATCATCCAGAAGCCGCCGAGGATCAGCGCCCAGGCGACCGGCGTCACCGTCTCCGGCAGCTTGAAGCCGAGCTTCGTCGCCGCGAAGCCGAGCGCGCCGGTGATCAGAAATGCGACCAGGAGCTTCAGTGCGTAATCGCGGTTTTTCGCGTCGCCGAGCCCCGTCGCGAGCTGCCAGAGGCGTTGCCGGTAGATCAGCACGACGGCGAGGATCGCGCCGGCCTGGATGACGACGTTGAAGAGGTCCGAGCGGTGGCCGAGCCAGTGCTCGGCGATCAGGAGATGGCCCGTGCTCGAGATCGGCAGGAATTCGGTGATGCCCTCGATGATGCCGAGCAGGATCGGGTTGAGAAGTTCGTTCACGGTCGCTCCGCTTTAGCACCACGCAAGTGAAACACGGCCGATTTATGCACCGAAGCAGTGCAAACGTCGGACCGCGCCATATCGGAAGCAATTGATTTTATTGGCTTTAACGGGAACGGCGGCATGGCACATCGCTTGCTGAGCACGCCGCACTACAACCCTTTCCCAAGGATATTCGATGGCCACGCAGAACGTCTTCAAGCTGATCAAGGACAACGAAGTCGAATTCGTTGACCTGCGCTTCGCCGATATGCTCGGCAAGCAGCATCACGTGAGCTTCCCGACGCACGCCGTCGACGAGTCCATCTTCGAGGACGGCAAGATGTTCGACGGCTCGTCGATCTCGGGCTGGAAGGGCATCAACGAGTCGGACATGGTGCTGATGCCCGACGCGTCGTCCGCCGTCATCGATCCGTTCGCCGCGCACAAGACGCTGCTCCTGCAGTGCGACGTGCTGGAGCCGTCGACGATGCAGGCGTACGCGCGCGATCCGCGCTCGGTCGCCAAGCGCGCCGAGGCGTACCTCAAGTCGACCGGCATCGCCGACACGGCGTTCTTCGGTCCCGAACCCGAGTTCTTCATCTTCGACTCGGTGCGCTTCCAGAACGACATGCACCGCGTGATGTACGAGATCGGCTCCGAAGAGGGCGCGTGGTCGTCCGGCAAGGACTTCGAGGGCGGCAACTCGGGCCAGCGTCCCGGCATCAAGGGCGGCTACTTCCCGGTGCCGCCGGTCGATTCGTTCCAGGACCTGCGCAGCGAGATGTGCAAGGTGCTCGAGTCGTGCGGCATGACGGTCGAAGTGCACCACCA
Source organism: Rhodanobacteraceae bacterium (assembly GCA_035263065.1). GTDB lineage: Bacteria > Pseudomonadota > Gammaproteobacteria > Xanthomonadales > Rhodanobacteraceae > Dokdonella_A. The sequence goes on along the minus strand of DATFRS010000406.1, from coordinate 4,590 downwards.
CGAAGTCGCGACCGCCGGGCAGTGCGAGATCGGCACGAAGTTCTCGACGCTGGTCAAGAAGGCCGACGAGCTGATCACGATGAAGTACGTGATCAAGAACGTCGCGCACCAGAACGGCAAGACCGTGACGTTCATGCCGAAGCCCATCGTCGGCGACAACGGCTCGGGCATGCACGTGCACCAGTCGCTCGCGAAGAACGGCCAGAACCTCTTCGCCGGCGATCTCTACGGCGGCCTGTCGCAGACGGCGCTCTACTACATCGGCGGCATCTTCAAGCATGCGCGCGCGATCAACGCGTTCTCGAACTCGACGACGAACAGCTACAAGCGTCTCGTCCCTGGCTTCGAGGCGCCGGTCATGCTGGCGTACTCGGCGCGCAACCGCTCGGCGAGCTGCCGCATTCCGTTCGTGCATTCGCCGAAGGGCCGCCGCATCGAAGTGCGTTTCCCGGATCCGGTGAACTCGGGTTACCTCACGTTCACGGCGCTGATGATGGCCGGCCTCGACGGCATCTTGAACAAGATCGACCCGGGCGCGCCGAGCGACAAGGATCTCTACGACCTCCCGCCGGAAGAAGAGAGGAACATCCCGACCGTGTGCCATTCGCTCGATCAGGCGCTCGAGGCGCTCGACAAGGATCGCGCGTTCCTGAAGGCCGGCGGCGTGTTCTCCGACGACTTCATCGACGGCTACATCGATCTGAAGATGCAGGAAGTCACGCGCTTCCGCGCGGCGACGCATCCGCTCGAGTACCAGATGTACTACGCCATCTGATCGACCTGACACGCCTTCCCCTCTCCCGCTCGCGGGAGAGGGCAGGGTGAGGGCACGAAGCCACAGACGAGGCACACCGACCGAAGCCGCAAACAATGAACACCCACCTCTGGCTAGCCTTCTCCATCACCGCCACCGCCGCCGCCTTCGTGCCCGGCCCCGCGGTGCTGTACGTGGTCGGCCAGGCGATGCGTCACGGCGCGAACAAGGCCGTCGCGGCGAACCTCGGCATCCTCGGCGGCAACGCGGTCTGGTTCACGGCGTCGGCGGTCGGTCTGGCGACGCTGGTCGCGTTCGCGCAGCCGGTGTTCGTCGCGATCAAGTGGCTCGGCGTCGCCTATCTCACCTGGCTCGGCATTTCCGCATGGCGCGACGCCGTGCGCGGCCCGGGTTCATCGCAACGCATCGCGGCGCCGGTTCCGACCGGCGCGCGCATGTGGCGACAGGGCGTGCTTCTCCAGCTCGCCAACCCGAAAGCCATCCTGTTCTTCACGGCGCTGCTGCCGCAGTTCGTCGATCCCACGCGCGCGATCGCGCCGCAGATCCTCGTGCTCGCGGCGACGAGCATCGTTTCCGAATTCTTCGTCCTCGCAGGATACGCGTGGCTCGCCGCGCGCGGCGGCGCGCTGCTCATCGCGCGTCCGCGTCTCGCGCGCGCGACCGACGCTGCGGCCGGCACGTGCCTCATCGGCGCGGGTCTCGGCCTCGCGCTCGCGCATCCGCTGCGCTGACGAAGCGACGCGCGTGAGCTGACCGCGCGACATCGATCTGCACGCCGCAACGGACCGCGGCGGATCGGGAGAGGGGCGCCGACGAGCGCGCGCCGCAGGACGCGGCGACATGAGAGGCGAAACAGCCTCGCAGGATTCCGGGCCGTCGGGCAGGGATGCCGCCGCGCGTCAGCGCGGACGCGGCTCGCCTATCCCTCGCCGATCGGAGTCCCGCAACCATGCATCCGTCGACCGCAGTACTTGCACTTGGCATCGTCACCGTCACTTCCGTTCTCGCATCGCGCGCACGCGCACAAGACGCGCCGTCCGGACCCGCGCTCACCGGCAGCGTCTCGATCGTCAACGACTATCTCTTCCGCGGCCTCTCGCAGACGAGCCAGGATCCGGCGCTGCAGGCCGGCGCCGAATACGGCAGCGCCGACAGCTGGTACGTCGGCGCATGGGGCAGCAACGTGAGCTGGCTCTCGGACCTGTCGTCGTCCGACGCGCACATCTCGAACAGTCTCGAGATCGACGTCTACGCCGGCTGGCGCATCCCGCTCGCCGACTCGTGGAAGCTCGATCTCGGCGTCTACACGTACTACTACCCGGGCGACTATCCGCACGGCTTCACGCGGCCGTACACGACCGAGGCCTACGTCGGCATCGGCTGGTCGATCGCGACGCTGAAATACTCGCACGCGTTCACCAACGCGTTCGGCTTCGCGGATTCCAAGCACAGCGACTATCTCGATCTCTCGGTCAACTGGGAATTCACGCCGTCGTGGGTCTTGAACGCGCACGTAGGCCACCAGCGCATCGAGCACTTCGGCGACGCCGACTACACCGACTGGAAGCTCGGCGTCACCAAGAACTTCGCGAACGGCATTTCCGTCGCGCTCGGCTACTACGACACCAACGCCGACGATTCGATCTACACGAACCCGGACGGCGAGGACCTCGGCCGCGCGACCGGCATCGTCAGCGTCACCAAGGCGTTCTGATTTCAAGTCAGAGGAGCAGACCATGAAGCTGATTACCGCGATCATCCGGCCGTTCAAGCTCGACGACGTCCGCGATGCGCTGTCCCAAGCCGGCGTCACCGGCATCACGGTGACCGAGGTCAAGGGCTACGGCCGGCAGAAAGGCCACACGGAGCTCTACCGCGGCGCCGAATACGTCGTCGATTTCGTGCCGAAGATCAAGCTCGAGACGGCGGTGCCCGACGCACGCGTCGACGTGATCATCGACGCGATCGTCGAGGCCGCGCGCACCGACAAGGTCGGCGACGGCAAGATCTTCGTGACCCCACTCGATCACACCGTGCGCATCCGCACGGGCGAGATCGGCGACGACGCGCTTTGAGGAGAACCGACATGAGAAAGAGATTCGCTTCGCGCGCCGCGCTCGCTCTGCTCGGCGCCCTACCGATGCTCGCCTTCGCCGCCGACGCGCCCGCGCCGGTGCCGAACAAGGGCGATACCGCGTGGATGCTGACGTCGACCGCGCTCGTGCTCTTGATGTCCGTGCCGGCGCTCGCGCTCTTCTACGGCGGCCTCGTGCGCAGCAAGAACATGCTGAGCGTGCTGATGCAGGTGTTCGTCGTGTTCTCGCTGATCACCGTGCTCTGGTGCATCTACGGCTACAGCTACGCGTTCACCGAAGGCAACGCGTTCTTCGGCGGCCACAGCCGCATCTTCCTCGCCGGCGTCGGCGATGCGTTCAAGGGCGAATGGTCGCTCGCGGCGACGTTCTCGAAGGCGACGCCGATGTACGAGATCGTGTTCGTCGCGTTCCAGGCGACGTTCGCGGCGATCACCTGCTGCCTCATCCTCGGCTCCGTCGTCGAGCGCATCAAGTTCTCGGCCGTGCTGATCTTCATGGTGCTGTGGTTCACCTTCAGCTACCTGCCGGTCGCGCACATGGTCTGGTTCTGGCCGGGACCGGACGCGTACACCGACGCCGCGAAAGTCTCGGCGCTCAACGCCACCGGCGGCTTCATCTGGCAGATGGGCGCACTCGACTTCGCCGGCGGCACGGTCGTGCACATCAACGCGGGCGTCGCGGGTCTCATCGGCGCCTATCTCATCGGCAAGCGGCTCGGCTGGGGCCGCGAGGTGATCCGCCCGCACAGCCTCACGATGACGATGATCGGCGCCTCGCTGCTCTGGTTCGGCTGGTTCGGCTTCAACGCGGGCTCCGCGCTCGAAGCGAACGCGTCGGCCTCGCTCGCGTTCCTCAACACGTATCTCGCGACCGCCTGCGCGGTGCTCGCGTGGACGTTCGCCGAGTGGATCATCAAGGGCAAGCCGTCGATGCTCGGCGCGGCGTCGGGTGCGGTCGCGGGGCTCGTCGCGATCACGCCGGCCGCCGGCAACGTCGGCATCCCGGGCGCGTTCGTGATCGGGCTCGCCGCCGGCGTCGTCTGCCTCTGGGGCGTGACGGGTCTTAAGCGCCTGCTGAAGGCCGACGATTCGCTCGACGTCTTCGGAGTGCACGCGGTCGGCGGCATCACCGGCGCGCTCCTGACCGGCATCTTCAACTCGCCCGATCTCGGCGGGCCGGGCTCGGTGCAGGATTGGGTCACCGCGACGAGCGGCTATCCCGGCATCGCGGCGCAGCTCTGGATCCAGGCGAAGGCCGTCGGCATCACCGTCGTCTGGACCGGCGTCGTCGCGCTCGCCGCGTACAAGATCGCCGATCTCGTCGTGGGCCTGCGCGTCACGGACGAGCAGGAGCGCGAAGGCCTCGACATCAACTCGCACGGCGAGTCGGCCTACGACTACTGACGCGGGCAGGAACGGGCGGCGGGTTTGCTAAGCTAACCCGCCGTTTCTTGTCCTGCTCCGCATGGCGAAACCGAGTCTGCGACCTTTGCCGAAGTCCGCCGCATCGCCGCGACTCGCGGGCCTCGCGCCGCGCACCGCCGCGATGCTCGCGGAGACGCAGCGGCTGATCGATCGGTTCGACTACGACGGTGCCGACCGCGCGCTGACCGGCGCGCTCGTGCTCGCGGCGTCGCATCCCGAAACGTTGCGCCTGCACGGCCTGATCCAGCATCGCCGCGGCCGCCACCGGGACAGCGAGGACAGCTATCGCCGCGCG
>DATFRS010000405.1:0-2164 GCA_035263065.1 Rhodanobacteraceae bacterium | reverse complement strand
CGAGAAGAACGGCAGGCGCATCGCCTGCATCGGCGCGGGGCCGGCGTCACTGACGGTCGCGCGCGATCTCGCGCCGCTCGGCTACCACGTCACCGTCTTCGAAGCCGACGCGAAAGCCGGCGGCTTCATGCGCACGCAGGTACCGCGCTTTCGCCTGCCCGAGGAAGTCATCGACGAGGAGACGGGGTACATCCTCGATCTCGGCGTCGAGTTCGTCGGCGGCAGGCGCATCGATTCGATGAAGGCGATGCTCGCCGAGAACTTCGACGCCGTGTTCGTCGGCTGCGGTGCGCCGCGCGGACGCGATCTCGACCTGCCGGGCCGCACGGAAGCTGCTTCGCACATCCACGTCGGCATCGACTGGCTCGCGTCGGTGTACTTCGGCCACATCGAGAAGGTCGGCAAGCGCGTGATCGTGCTCGGCGGCGGCAACACCGCGATGGACTGCTGCCGCTCGGCGCGGCGCATGGGCGGCGACGACGTGAAAGTCATCGTGCGCTCGGGCTTCGAGGAAATGAAAGCGTCGCCGTGGGAAAAAGAGGACGCGATGCACGAAGGCATCCCGATCCTCAACTACCTCGTGCCGAAGGAATTCCTGCACGAGAACGGCAGGCTCACCGGCATGGTGTTCGAGAAGGTCGCCGCGATCCACGACGAGCGCGGCCGCCGCAAGCTCATGCCGACCGGCGAGCCGGACCAGAAGTTCGAATGCGACGAGGTGCTGATCGCGGTCGGTCAGGAAAACGCGTTCCCGTGGATCGAGCGCGACATCGGCATCGCGTTCGACGGCGAATGGGACATGCCGATCGTCGACAAGACGACGATGCAGTCCTCGCTGCCGCACGTGCTGTTCGGCGGTGACGCGGCGTTCGGGCCGAAGAACATCATCTGGGCCGTCGCGCACGGACACGAGGCGGCGGTCACGATCGACAAGCTCCTCTCCGGCGAGGACGTGCGCGAGCGCCCGATGCCGGCCGTCGAGATGATCTCGCAGAAGATGGGCATCCACGAGTGGAGCTACGACAACGACGTGTCGCCGGACCTGCGCTACAAGGTGCCGTGGGCCGACGCGAAGAAGACGCTGAAGAGCATCAAGCTCGAGGTCGAGCTCGGCTTCGACGCCGAAACGGCGTGGAAGGAGACGCAGCGCTGCCTCAACTGCGACGTCGAGACCGTGTTCACGCAGAACCTCTGCATCGAGTGCGATGCGTGCGTCGACATCTGCCCGATGGACTGCATCACGTTCACGCGCAACGCCGACGAGCCGGAGCTGCGCGGGCATCTTTCCGCCGAGGCGCTCAACCAGACGCAGGATCTCTACGTCTCCGGCGAGCTCAAGACCGGCCGCGTGATGGTCAAGGACGAGGACGTCTGCCTTCACTGCGGCCTTTGCGCGGAGCGCTGTCCGACCGGTGCTTGGGACATGCAGAAGTTCCTGCTCGAGATGACGCATGCAGGGCCGAGCTGTCGCGGCGCACCGGCAAGGAAGGTGGCATGAGCGCCTCGCAAGATCGCCCTCACCCCAACCCTCTCCCGCAAGCGGGAGAGGGGGAACGGCGGACTGTCGCGCGGAGCGAACGACCTTTCCCCTCGCCCGCTTGCGGGAGAGGGAGGCGCGCAGCGCAGGGTGAGGGAACGGTCGAAGTGATTCGCGCACGACCGGTTCGCTCGGGAAGTGCCGTATGAAACCGATCGCCGCGGTCAACGACTTCGTCGTCAAGTTCGCCAACGTCAACGGCTCGGGCTCGGCGTCGGCGAACGAACTGTTCGCCAAGGCGATCCTGCGCATGGGCGTGCCGGTCAGTCCGCGCAACATCTTTCCGTCGAACATCCAGGGCCTGCCGACCTGGTACGAAGTGCGCGTCAACGAGAAGGGCCACCTCGGCCGGCGCGGCGGCGTCGACCTCATGGTCGCGATGAACCCGCAGACCTGGGACGCCGACCTCAAGGAGATCGAGCCCGGCGGCTATCTCTTCCACGATTCGACCAAGCCGCTGCCGAAGTCGAAGTTCCGCGACGACGTGCAGCCGATCGGCGTGCCGCTGACCGAGATCTGCAACCGTACGTACACCGACGCGCGGCAGCGGCAGCTCTTCAAGAACATCATGTACGTCGGCGCGCTGTCGGCGCTGCTCGATCTCGACGTCGCGGTGATCGAGAAGCT
>DATFRS010000404.1:0-3481 GCA_035263065.1 Rhodanobacteraceae bacterium | reverse complement strand
CGGCGATGCCGAGGAGCACCGCCGGGATCACGAGCTTGCTGTTGGTAAGGAAGTAGCGGCCGACGTCGTTCTTCTCGAGCGCTTCGCGGTGCTTCTTGATCGCGGCGGCGATCGAGGTGTGCTGGGACTGCTTGAGCTCGAGCTCGCTGCGTGAGCCGAGCACCGCGTCGAGGAGCGTCGTCTCGACCGGCGGCAGCGTGTCATGCGAGCCGCTGCTCTTGCGCAGCAACGAGTAGTCGCCATCCTTGTTGCGGATCTCGAGCCGGCCGCGCACGGCGAGATCGACGACGTCGGCGGCGAAGCAGCGGTTGTCGTACTTCATGCGCTCGACGTGGCGCAGCATGCCGGGCGAGCAGCCGTCGGGCGCCTCGTATTGCGGAATGATCACGCCGGGCTTCGGATCGCGCCCGACGCGGAACCATTGCCAGAGGTAGTAGAGCCACATCAGCAGCAGGCCGGCGCCGCCGACGAGCACGCCGCCGTTGTCGTGCAGGAACCAGTTGACGCGCTGCGTCGTTGTCGGCGCCGCCACGCCGCCTTTCGGGAAGCCGACGACGATCGTGAGGCCTTCATGCGGCTGGAAGGTGCGCGTCGCGCGGAACGTCGCATGCGACGGCGCGTCGGCGCGCGCTTCGAAGTCGCGGCCTTTGGCGCCCTGCTCGCCGGTGTAGGCCTCGAGGTGCAGCGATTCCGGCGGAATCGAGCCCGGCAGCGTGACCGTCGCGCTTGCCGCCTCGATCGGGAAATCCCAGCCGTTGCCGGTGACGTTCCAGTAGAGCTCGTCGTGATCGGCGAAAAAGCCGAGCTGGCGCGTCGTGCGATAGCGGAAGACGTACGTGTAGTCGCCGGTCTGCAACAGAACGTCCTCGGAGCCGAAGTAGACGCGCGTGCCGTTCGAGAGTCCCGAACCGTGATACGGCTCCGGCTTGCCGTCGCGCGTGACCGAGAGCGGCTCGAACGCGACGTGCACCTGGTTGCCGAGGTTGTCCTTGTAATCGGTCGGGAAGTCGCGATAGATGCCGTGGCGGATCTGATCCTCTTCGGCGTGCACGCGGATCGTTTCGGTGACCTGCATGCTCGCGTCGGGCGCGACGACGATGTCGCTGCGGAACTCGAGGATGCTTTCCTCGGCGATGGCACCGTCCGCGAACGCGGCGCCGGCGATGATCAACAGGCATGCGATCGCGCGCTTCATGCCGGCGCCTCCTGGTCGACGCCGCTGCGGAAGAACTCCGCCGGCCGGAACGCCGCGAGCTTCGCGACGATGAGCATCGGAAACGTCTCGATCTTCGTGTTGAGATCGCGCACGGCGCCGTTGTAGAAGCGCCGCGCGTACTGGAGGTGGTCCTCGATCTCGACCAGCTCGCGCTGCAGCGCGAGGAAGTTGTCGCTCGCCTTGAGGTCGGGATACTGCTCCTGCAGCGCGAGGATGCGGTCGATTTGCCTCGCGAGCTCGCCCTCGACGGCGGCCTTGTCGGCGAGCGAAGCGGCAGCGACGGCGCGCGCGCGAAGCTCGGTGAGCGTCGTCAGCGTCGTGCGCTCGTGCGCGGCGTAGCCCTGTACCGAGGCGACGAGCTGCGGCACGAGATCGTGCCGGCGCGTCAGCTGGACGTCGATGTCGCTCCAGGCCGCGCGAACCTGGTTGCGCGCCGCGACGAGCTCGTTGAACACGATGACCGCGGCCGCGACGACGACGAGCGCGACCGCGCCGATCCACCACGCCAGCATGGCGTCCCTCCCCGGAAAGCCAGCCTCATCATCGCACGGGAGCCGGCGCCGCGACGCGCGCCCGCGCACGGTCCGGGCGGGCGCGGTAGGATGGCGGCATGAGCGAATCGACGACCCATTTCGGCTATCGCGACGTGCCCGAGAGCGACAAGGCGCGGCTCGTCGGCGAGGTGTTCAGCTCCGTCGCGCAGAAATACGACGTCATGAACGACCTGATGTCGTTCGGCGCGCACCGCCTCTGGAAGCGCTATTTCGTCGCGACGAGCGGCGTCCGTCCCGGCGACGTCGTGCTCGATCTCGCCGGCGGCACCGGCGACATCGCCGCGCTCCTGCTGCCGCGCGTCGGCGAGAAGGGCGCCGTCGTGGTCGGCGACATCAACGCGGCGATGCTGCGCGTCGGCCGCGACCGGCTGCTCGATCGCGGCCGCGTGCGCGGGCTCGACTACGCGCAGCTCGACGCCGAGGCGCTGCCGTTTCCGGACAGGAGCTTCGACTGCGTGACGATGGCGTTCGGCCTTCGCAACGTCACGCACAAGGAACGCGCGCTCGCCGAGATCCATCGCGTGCTGAAGATCGGCGGCCGCGCGCTGATCCTCGAATTCTCGCGTCTGCGCGCCGAGTTTCTGCAGCCGTTCTACGACTTCCATTCGTTCGAGGTGCTGCCGCGCCTCGGCAGGCTCATCGCCGACGACGCGGCGAGCTATCGCTATCTCGCCGAGTCGATCCGCAAGCATCCCGATCAGGAAACGCTGAAGGCGATGATGGAGACGGCCGGGTTCATGCGCGTCGACGTGCGGAATCTTGCGGCGGGGATCGTGGCGATCCATCGCGGGTATCGGGTGTAGGTGATCCGTCATTCCCGCGAAAGCGGGAACCTAGCGACTTCAGCCGCCTAAGGCGCTGGCTCCCCGCTTTCGCGGGGACGACGAGCGCGGCAGCGCTCGTCGTTTGCACCACGTTTACATCGACCTAGCACTTTCGTCATGGGCCCGAGCGGCCCATCGGCGCGAGACTCGCACGCTTCGCCGTGTCACCGGCCGGCGAATTCCGTTCCACGTCGAGGACCTCTCGCCATGCGCTTTGCCTGGATCGAATCGCTGCTGTTCACGCTCCTGATCGCCTCGTCGGTGCCCGCGTTCGCGGCCGACGACAGCAAGGACGACGCCGCTTCCGACAAGGACAAGGACAAGAAGAAGGACGAGAAGCCGGTTCCGCCCGAGAAGACGGCGGTCTCGCACGGCAGCGTCGACGTCGGCGGTCGCGCGGTCCACTACACCGCGACGGCCGGCAACGTGCTGATCCGCGAGGACAAGGAAGACAAGCCGGAAGCCAGCGTGTTCTACGTCGCGTACACGGCCGACGACGTCAAGGACAAGGCGAAGCGGCCCGTCACGTTCTTCTACAACGGCGGGCCGGGCTCCTCGAGCGTGTGGCTGCACATGGGCTCGCTCGCGCCGGTGCGCGTCGAGTCGGCGAGCGCGGCCGCGACCGCGCCGCCGCCGTATCGCCTCGTGCCGAACCCGTACAGCCTCATCGACAAGTCCGATCTCGTCTTCATCGATGCGGTCGGCACGGGTTTCTCGACGCCGGTCGGCAAGGCCAAGGGCAAGGATTTCTGGGGCGTCGACCAGGACCTCAACGCGTTCGCGAAGGCGATCACGCGCTACGTGACGATCACGCAGCGCTGGAACTCGCCGAAGTTCCTGTTCGGCGAGTCGTACGGCACGACGCGCTCGGCCGGCCTCGTCAACAA
>DATFRS010000403.1:0-13449 GCA_035263065.1 Rhodanobacteraceae bacterium | reverse complement strand
AGCGCGACGTCCTCGACGAACACCGCATCGGGCAGCGCATGCTCTGCCGGCAGCGCGATCACACGGCAGCCGCAGGCTTCGAGCGCGCGCCGGTACGCGGCGTGCTGTTCTGCCGCGCGCTCGATGTCGATCGGCGTGCGTTCGACGAACGAGAGCTGGCAATCGGCCAGCGAGCGGCTGACGTCGCGCGTGATCGCAATCGGCATCGGCGTTCCGGTCGAAGGGGCGCGCGTATGGTTGCGCGAGCCACACGAGTCCGCAACCGACGCACATTCGACGGGACGAAATCAATTCGCAGACGAGCCGAATCGGCATGCTGCCTTCCGGCATACGACGCCTCTCGTCGTCCGTCCTAGCCTTTTCGCAGACTAGCGGAGGATCCGACATGTCGCACGCCATTTCCACGCGCGCCGTCGCGGCGTCGCTCGCCTTGCTGTTGCTCGCGTCGGCGCCGCGTACGCAGGCGCAGACGAAGGATCCCGTCGAAGGCGCATGGCTCGGAACGGCCGGCACCGACAAGGAGAAGATCGACGTCGGCTTCGAATTCCATCGCGACGCCGACGGCAAGCTCCGCGTGCGCCTCACCGAGCCGATCCTCAACACGTTCGGCATGGACGGGCCCGGCGAGGTGCGCCGCGAAGGCGATCGCGTCATCGACGAGTCGCTGTACATCGATCTGACGCTGAAGGGCGACACGCTGACCGGCACGTATCCGGGACCGCGCAGCCCCGCTTCGTTCCAGCGCGTCGACAAGCTGCCGACGGAAGCGCCGGTACCCGACTTGCCGACCGGCCCGGGTCCGCGCTGGGAGACGCGGCTCAGCGGCCAGGCGTTCGCGGCGCCCGTCGTCGACGGCGACGTCGTCTACATCGGCACGACCGGCGGCGTGCTGAACGCCGTCGATGCGAAGACCGGCGCGATCACATGGACGTTCCCGGCCGGCGGCGCGATCTTCGGCGAGGCGACCGTCGACGGCGACGCCGTGTACTTCGCCTGCGACAACGGGTTCCTGTATCGCCTCGATCGCGCGACCGGCAAGGAGCGCTGGCACTACGACCTCGGCGACGGCGCCGTGCCGCGCGTGCTGCCGCATCCGTCGGTGTTCGTGTGGGACTGGCAGTCGGCGCGGCCGCTCGTCGCCGACGGCGTCGTCTACGTCGGTGCGGGCGACGGCGGATTCCACGCGGTCGACGCCGCGAACGGCACGCGCAAGTGGCGCTTCGCCGCCGCCGACAAGATCCGCAGCGGCGCCGCGATCGATCGCGACAACGTGATCTTCGGCAGCGCCGATCATTTCCTCTATGTCGTCGACCGCAAGACCGGCGCCGAGCGCTGGCGCTACGACACGAAGGCCGACGTCGACGCGACGCCGGTCGTCTACGACGGCCATATTCTCATCGGCAATCGCGGCTACGGGCTCTTTTCGCTCGACGCGAACACCGGCAAGGAAACGTGGAAGCTGTTCTTCTGGGGCTCGTGGGTCGAGTCGACGCCGGTCGTGCAGGACGGCGTCATCTACATCGGCGCGTCGGACCTGCGCCGCGTGAGCGCGATCGACCCGAAGAGCGGCCGCGTGCTCTGGCGCACCGACGTCTACGGCTGGACCTGGGGCACGCCGGTCGTGACGACGGATCGCGTCTACGCCGGCGCCGCCGGCGGCACGCCGTACGTGTTCCGGCACGTCGCGGGCTTCAGCACGCTCGATCGCAAGACCGGCAAGCTGCTCACGCGCTGGCCGCTGCCCGACAGCGGCGGACATCAGTGGGGCATCGCGGGATCGCCGGCGAAGTACGGCGATTCGGTGATCGTCGCGACGATAGCGGGATCGCTGTACGCCTTCCCGACGGAGTGACGCCTCAGGACGCGTGCACGACGCGATTGCGTCCCGCCGCCTTCGCCGCGTACATCGCGCCGTCGGCGCGCTTGAGCAGCGTCGCGGTGTTCTCGCCCTTGTGCAGCGTCGCGACGCCGATGCTGACCGTGCGCATCGCGCCGGCGGGATCGGCGTTCGCGATATGTTGCAAGCGCTCGCGGATACGCTCGGCGACGCGCATCGCGTGCGCGCGATCGGCGCCCGGCAGCGCGACGACGAATTCCTCGCCGCCGTAGCGGCCGACGAGGTCCTGCTCGCGCACTTCCTCGCCCATCACGCCGGCCAGCACGCGCAGCGCGGTGTCGCCGGCTTCGTGGCCGAGCTTGTCGTTGAGCTCCTTGAAGCGGTCGAGGTCGAGGAACAGCACCGAGAACGACTGTCCCTGGCGCTTCAGTTCCTCTTCGAGCGCGAGCATGCGATCGGTCCACGCGCGGCGGTTGTAGAGTCCCGTCAGCGCGTCGATGTCGGCGAGCCTGAGCGCACGATCGCGATCGCGGCGCAGCGCCAGGCTGCGGTCGGCGAGACCGAGCGAAAGCACGAGCGCCTCGAGCGCGCCCGCGCCGAGCGACGCTTCGTCGGTCCACGTCCAGCCGTCGGCGATGCCGTAGAGCTGCAGGCTGCCGAGCACCGTCACGGCGAGCAGCGGCGTCCAGCCCGCGAGGAAGAACAGCGCATAGCGCGAGCCGTGCCACGCCGCCGCGATCGCGACGCCGAGCAGCAGCGGCCCGCCGAGGATCAGCAGCGGGTTGATCAGCGCGCGGCCGAGCTCGTGCGCGCTCTCGAACGGCAGCAGGCCGAGCCCGGCGAGCGTCGCCACGACGGCCGTGTAGCCGAGCAGCACGCCGCGCCCGCGCGGCGCGTGGCGAGCGAGATGCGCGAAGCGGTCGAGGAACAGCACCGCGAAGACGATCGAGACGACCGTCGCGAGCCGCCCCCAGAGCCGCACGTTCGCCGCGAGCGCGGTCCAGCCGAGCGGATCGACGACGTAGCCGCTCTGCAGGATCATGATCACCGCATAGCCGAGCACGAAAACCGCGTAGTAGAGGAACGCGACGTCGCGAAGGCGCAGGCCGAAGAACAACGCGATCAGCGCCATCGCGACCATCGTCGACAGGCAGGCGCTGGCGATCGCGAGCCGGTTCGCGTCGGCGCGCTGGTACTCCATGAGCGGCCGCAACCTGAATGTCATCACCGAGGGGATCACGCCTCGCGCATCGACGTGAAGCCGCAAGGCCTCGCCTTCGGCCGGCGTCGTCTGGACCGGAAACGCGAGGCAGCCGTGACACGGGAAATCGCCGTCGTCGGGGCGCAACAGAGCGCGCTGCTGCGGCGGCGCGTCGGCCGACGCGTACAGCGTCAGCGTCTGCAGCCCCGGCGAGCCGACTTCGAGCACCCACGGTGCCGCCGGCCAGTGCCCGTCGGCCGGCCAGAGCAGGACCCAGCTGCCGCCCTCGCCGCCCGCGAAGGCGTGGAGGCGCGCCGGATCGAACGTCTCGACGCCCCCATCGCCGCGGTGCACGGCCGTTGCGGGCTCATGCGGCTCCGCCGCGCGCCAGGCGCCGGCGAGCGTCGTCGTCGAGGCAACGCCCGACAACGGGACCAGCGCGAGCAACAGGACGAGAACGAACGAACGCACGATCGGCAATTCCGCGCAGCAAATCGCTCGAAGCTGCAAGAGGCTTGCCATGACGGGTCCAGCATTGCAGCTCGGGCCGCGGCCGCGCAATGTCGCTTGCGCACGGCAGGCGCGCTATCGCGACAGTTCGCGCCGCGATCGGGGCCGATCGCAAACAATCGCAACGGTCGATATCGCGTCAGCCGGCGTCTTTGCCGGGGTCGGTCGCCGTCGATTCGGGCGTCCCGGCGGCGTTCGCCGACGACTTTCCGAAGTTCTGCTGCGCGAGCTCCTCGAGCTTTTCGCGATACGACGCCGAATCCATGAGGCCCATCGTGCGCGACATGACCTTGGCGCTGCTCGAGCCGACATGCGACCCGCTGAGCTGCCCGACCTCGGTGTCGAAGCGCTTGCGCGCGCGCGGCAGCGCCGCCTCGTCGCCGTACTGCTTCTTGAGCTCGCGCCAGAGTGCGTTGGCCTGCTGGTGCTCGGCCTCGCTCGCGCCGTCCCAGGCGGTAGCGAGCGAGCCCTGGAACGTCGGGTCCTTCCGCTCGGCGGCAAGCGCGAGCCAGGCTAGCCCGCGCGGCCGGTCCGCGGCGACGCCGCCGCCCTTGAAGTACGCGAGGCCGAGGTTGTACTGCGCGTCCTTCATCGCCCAGCCGGCCGAGACGAGCCATGCGTCGACGGCGGCCTGGCTCTGCCCCTTCTTGTAGTAGTCGAGCCCTTTCTGGAAGTAGTAGATGCCGGGCAGGAACCGCGCGGTCTCTTCCTGGAGGCTGATCGGCGGGCCCGCGTCGAAGCGCATGACCTGCGCGGGCAGCGTCGCGGCGAATCCGGGCCCGAGCGCGCAAACGGCGCACAAAAGCACTTTTCGACCAAGGGCACGGATGCGCATTCGGGATCCTCCGGCGGGGCCGCGGCGATTATGCGACGCCCTGCCGCGGCCGCCGCACGGCACGCGGCGCCGGTGTCTCACTTCGGCTCGTTTCGGCGTTCCTCGTCCGTAGCGACGACCTGACCGGGGGGAGACGGCATGGACGTTTCGCAGTTCACACGCATCACGGGGCGGCGCGCCCTCGCCTTGGCGATTGCGGTTGCATTCGCTTCGGGCGACGCGACTTCAGCTTCCTTCCCGAAACCGCACGGCGTGCTCCGCACGATCGTCGAGAACTGCGACGACAGCGGCCCCGGCAGCCTGCGCGATGCCTACTTCCACGCCGTAGACGGCGAGGAGCTCGACCTCACGCAGCTCACGTGCAGCCGCATCACGCTGACCACCGGCGCGCTGACCGACATCGCCCCCAACGTCGGCGTGTTCGGACCCGGCAGCGGCGCATTCACGATCGACGGCAACTACGCGAACCGCGTCTTCGTGCACAACGGCAACGGCGCGCTGCAGCTCGAGGGGCTCACGATCACGCACGGCAACTATTCCGGCGACTACGGCGGCGGTTGCATCTATTCCTACGGCGACGTCTATCTTCGCGACGTCACGGTTACCGCGTGCTCGCTGCGGGCCACCAGCGGATCGACCTACGGCGGCGGCATCCAGGTGCGGCATGACGCGACGCTGATCGCGAGCACGGTCTCGCACAGCCGCATCCTCGGTCACGGGGACACGTTCCGCGGCGGCGGCATCGCCAGCGGCCACCAGTTCGTCGCCGTGTACAGCACGATCAGCGACAACACGCTGATCTGCACGGACGCGCGCTATTGCCTCGGCGGGGGCCTTTTCACCCACGGCCGCACGGAGCTCGATTTCTCGACGGTTTCGGGCAATGTCGCCGACTACGGCGGGGGCATCTACCACCGCCCCGACACGAACGACGATCCGCTGCTGATCATGCAGAGCACGATCTCGGGCAACCATGCGAACCATGGCGCCGGCGGCGTGTTCGCCACGCACACGACGCTGATCAGCGACAGCACGATCACCGCGAACTCCTCGGTCCTGCCGGCCGGCGGCATCTCGTTCCCCCTGACCCGTCCGACGACGATGTACGGCACGATCGTCGCGAACAACACGACCGAGAGCGGCGCCGGCGCCGACATCGCGGGGTCCAAGCCGCTGGTCATCGGCGGCTCGCACAATCTCGTGATGGATGCGACCGTCGCTCTGCCGAACGACACGCTGACCGACGATCCGCTGCTCGGTCCGCTTCAGCTCAACGGCGGTCCGACCGCAACGCACGCACTCCCGCGCGGCAGTCCGGCGATCGATCGCGGCATCAACCATGCGCAGTTCGGCGAGTTTCTCTACGACCAGCGCGGCGCCGGCTATCCGCGCACGATCGGCGCCGATACCGACATCGGTGCGTTCGAGGCCAGCGACACGCTTTTCGCGAATGGTTTCGACGTACAGGCGCGACGGCGGGCTCGACCGTAGCGGTACACTGCGCGCTCCCTGCAGCGGAGCGCGCTCGCCATGAAGCCCAACCCCGCCTACATCGAGGCCGTGCAGGAAACGGTGCACGAAGCGCCGTATCCGAAGCTGATCGGGCTCACGATCGCCTCGCTCTCGTTCGATCGCTGCCGCATCGAGCTCACGCTCCGCGACGATCACATGCAGCCGTTCGGCATCGTGCACGGCGGCGTCATCGCGACGCTGATCGACACCGCGACGTTCTGGGCCGCGTTCCTGCGCCTGCCGGAGGACGCCGGGCTCGTCAACGTCGATCTCAAGCTCAATTACCTGAAGGCGGTTGCCCGCGGGCACCTGCGCGCCGAAGGCGAATGCCTGCGCTTCGGGCGGCAGATCAGCTACACGGTCGCGAGCGTGTACAACGAGGACAACGAGCTGATTGCGCACGGCACGTCGACGATGATGGCGCTGCCGGGCAAGGGACTTCGTGTCGGCATTCCCAAATTCCTCGATTGACGCCGCCGCGAAATCGGCTGCGTTCTACACAATTTCTATACAACGCAGCCGGTTCCCACTCGTAAGGAATGGAAACGTGACATAAGATGGCCGCGTGCCCGCGGTTGCGGGCGATGCGGAATCTCAGATGGAGTCCGCCGCGATTGAGCGCCTGCTGCTCGACGAGAATCCCGACGCGGTCATCGTGCTGACGCCGCGCTCGGAAGTCGTGCACTGGAACCCCGGTGCGGAGGCGATGTACGGATACACGGCGGCCGAAGCGATCGGCCGGCGGCTCCCCGAGCTCATCGTCCGCGGCGGCGGCTTCACCGCCGAAGTGCAGAACCTCATCGACGGCGCGCTCGCGACCGGCCACGTCACCGGCGAGGGCGTGCGCGTGCGCAAGGACGGCACGACGATCCACGTCGACGTCTCCTGCAAGGCGATCCGCGATGCAGCCGGTTCGGTCACGCATCTCCTCGTCACGCAGAAGGACGTCACGGCGCTCAAGGTGGTGCGCGACGCCAAGCTCGTCGAGGCGAAGTTCGGCAGCCTGCTCGAATCGATGCCGGACGGCATCGTGATGTCGAATTCGAGCGGCCGCATCGTGCTCGCGAACTCGCACGCCGAGCGCCTGTTCGGTTACGGACGCGGCGCGCTGCGCGGCGAGTCCGTCGAGATGCTGCTGCCGGAGCGCCTGCGCGATACGCACGTCGGCCACCGCGCCGGCTATTTTTCCGCGCCGCGCACGCGCTCGATGGGTGCCGGCTTCGCGCTGCGCGGCCGGCGCCGCGACGGCAGCGAGTTTCCGCTCGAAGTGAGCCTGAGCCCGGTCGAAACCGAGGAAGGCACGCTCGTGATGAGCGCCGTGCGCGACGCCAGCGAGACGCACAAGGCCGAGCAGAAATTCCGCGGCCTGCTCGAATCGGCGCCCGACGCGATCGTCATCGTCGATCCGGACGGCCAGATCGTCATCGTCAACTCGCAAGCCGAGAAACTGTTCGGGTACCGGCGCGAGGAGATGCTCGGGCGCAAGGTCGAGCTGCTGGTGCCCGAGCGTTTTCGCGGCGGTCATCCCGCGAAACGCAGCGGCTTCTTCCGCGATCCTCACGCGCGCTCGATGGGCGCGGGCCTCGAGCTCTACGGCCTGCGCTCGGACGGTACCGAGTTCCCGGTCGAGCTCAGCCTGAGTCCGCTCGAAACGCCCGAAGGCGTGCTCGTCTCGAGCGCGATCCGCGACATCACCGACCGCAAGCGGATCGAATCGGTGCTGTCGGACAAGAACCGCGAGCTGCGCACCGCGGCCGAGGCCAAGGACCGCTTCCTCGCCAACATGTCGCACGAGCTGCGCACGCCCCTCAACGCGATCATCGGCTTCACCGGCACGCTCCTGATGCGCCTCCCCGGCCCGATCACCAGCGCGCAGGAGAAGCAGCTCAACACGATCCAGGGCAGCGCGCGCCATCTCCTCTCGCTGATCAACGACCTGCTCGACGTCGCGAAGATCGAAGCCGGCAAGCACGAGCTCCGCCTGCAGCCGGTGTCGTGCGCCGAAGTCATCGACGAGGTCGCCTTGTCGCTGCGCCCGCTCGCGGAGAAAAAGGACATCGGCTTCACGCACGACACCGCAGAAGACATCGTGATGCGCACCGACCGGCGCGCGCTGAGCCAGATCGTGATCAACCTCGCCAACAACGCGATCAAGTACACCGACGCAGGCACCGTCTCGATCCGGCTCGTGCGCTTTCCGGCCGACGCCGACTCGCTCGGCGAGATCCGCGTCAGCGACACCGGCACCGGCATCCGACCCGAAGACGAAACCAGGCTGTTCCAGGCGTTCACGCAGCTCGACGCGTCATCGACGCGCCGCCACGAGGGCACCGGCCTCGGCCTGCACCTTTCGCAGAAGCTCGCCGAGCTGCTCGGCCTTCGCATCACCTTCGCGACGCGCTACGGCGAGGGCAGCACGTTCACGCTTCATCTCAAGGACGCCTGAGGCGCTGCCGTGGCCCGCATCCTCCTCATCGAAGACAACCCCGACAACCTCGAGCTGATGTCGTACCTGCTCGGCGCGTACGGGCACACGGTCGCGACGGCCGACGACGGCGAGAGCGGCATCGCCGTCGCGCGCGAGACGAAGCCCGACCTCGTCGCGTGCGACATCCACCTGCCCGGCGTCGACGGCTACGGCGTCGCCAGGGCGCTCAAGGCCGAAGCGTCGCTCGACGGCACGCCGGTCGTCGCGGTCACCGCGCTCGCGATGGTCGGCGATCGCGAGAAGATCCTCGCCGCCGGCTTCGACGGCTACATCACGAAGCCGATCGATCCGCACCAGGTCGTCGCGGAGCTCGACGCATTCCTACCGCAAAGCCTCCGCGGCGCCGCGCCGCAGCACGAGTTCGGCCGCGCGGCCGCGGTCGCCGATACCGAACGCGCGAAGCTCGCGGCGATCCTCGTCGTCGACGACGCGCCGACCAACCGCGAGCTGATCCTCGAGACGCTGACGCCGTACGGCTACGACGTGCGCCTCGCCGAAAGCGTCGCCGAGGCGATGGAGATCCTGCGCGATTTCACGCCCGACCTGATCCTCTCGGACCTGCACATGCCCGGCGAGGACGGCTTCAAGTTCATCCGTCGCATCAAGGACGTTCCGCGTCTTGCGGCGCTGCCGTTCATGTTCATCAGCTCCTCGGTCTGGGGCGAGAACGATCGCGAAACGGCGCTGGCGCTCGGCATCACGCGCTTCCTGCTGAGGCCGATCGAGCCTCGCAGGCTCATCGACGAGATCGCGCGCTGCCTGCCCGAGCGCCGCGGAGCGAACGATGGCGGCGATCCTGGTCGTTGACGATCGCGCGATCAACCGCGAGTTCCTCGCGACGCTGCTCGGGTACGTGGGCCACGCGGTGCTGCAAGCCGCGGACGGCGCCGAGGCGCTCGCGATCGCGCGCGAGCACCGGCCCGATCTGATCGTCACCGACGTGCTGATGCCGAACATGGACGGCGTCGAGCTCGCCGACCGCGTGCACGACGATCCCGCGATCGCCGGCACGCCGATCATCTTCTACACCGCGACGTATCGCGTGCCCGAAGCGTCGGTGCTCGCCGAGTCGTGCCGCGTCGCCGCCGTGATCGCGAAGCCCGCCGAGCCGCAGACCATCCTCGACGCAGTCGCCGCCGCGCTCGGCACGGGACCCGCACCGGTGCTGATGCCGCAGCAGGCCGCCGCGCCACCGAGCTTCCTCGGCGCGCGCCTGCCGAGCTACCTGCGCGAGCTCAGCGAGCTGCAGCAGCGCCTGCGCCGCGTGCTCGACGAAGCGCTCGAGGAGCAGCGCGCCGAACGGCACGATCCGATCGTCGCTTCGTACCAGACGCTGGGCCTGCGCATGGCCGCGCTGCTCGAGCTCGGGCTCGTGATCGCATCCGAGCGCGACCCGCAGAACCTGCTCGACGTGTTCTGCAGCGGCGCGCAGGACATCATGAACTGCAAGGGAGCGCTCGTCGCCGTGCTCGATGCACAGGAGCGTCGCATCGAGGCCCATGCCGGGTGCGGACTATCGCTCGATCGCGCGACCGTCGAGGCGTTCGAACCCAAGCGCGGGGTCCTCGGCGAGATCCTAGCCGACGGAAAGCCGAGGCGCTTGCGCGACCGCGGCGCCATCGACGAGGCGGGTCTCGCCGCGCTCGCGCCCACGGCGGAATCGATGCTGGTCGTGCCGCTGCCGCTCCGCTCGACCGCGGCCGTGCGCGGCTGGCTGTGCTTCGCCGATCGCGTCGGCGAGAGCTTCGACGAGGAGGACGCGCAGTTCGGCATGACGCTCGCGGCGCAGCTCGCGCTCGCCTACGGCAACGTCGCGATGTACGACGAGATCCAGCGCCACGCGGCGAAGCTCGAAGTCGAGATCGTCGAGCGCCGCCGCGCGCAGGAGGAGCTCGCGCACCGCATCAGCCACGACCAGACGACCGGCCTGCCGCGCTTCGTGCTGATCGAGGAGCACCTGCAGCTCGTGCTCGCCGAGGCGGCGCTGCGCGGTGGGCGCGTGCTGGTGTTCTACGTCGACGTCGATCGCTTCCACACGGTCAACGAGACGCGCGGCCGCGCGACGGGGGATCACGTGCTGCGCTCGCTCGCGGCGCGCTTTCGCGAGCTCATCGGCGAGCACGGCCGGCTCGCGCACGTCGCCGCGGACGAGCTCGCGATCGTGCTCGAGGAAACGCACGCGACGTTCGACGCGATAGCGTTCGGCGAGGCGCTGCGCGCCGCCGGCGAGGAACCCGTCATGGACGGCCAGGAAAAGATATACGTGACCTGCAGCGTCGGCGTCAGCGGCTTTCCGGACAACGGCAAGAACCCGCTGGAGCTCTTGCGCCAGGCCGAGGCCGCGATGATGCATGCCAAGCGCGCCGGCCGGAACTCGGTGAGTGCGTTCTCCAACGACCAGAAGCAGCAACTGCAGGATCGCGTGTCGCTCGGCCCCGAGCTCCGCGACGCGATCGCCGACGGACAGCTCGTGCTGCACTACCAGCCGCTCGTCGGCGCGCGCGGCTGGCGCGTGATGGGCTTCGAGGCGCTCGTGCGCTGGGAGCGGCCCGGCTTCGGCCTCCTCGCGCCCGACCGCTTCCTGCGGGTCGCCGAGGAATTCGGGCTCATCGTCGACATCGACAAGTACGTGCTCGAATCGGCGAGCCGGCAGGCGCGCGCATGGCTCGACGCCGGCTTCGAGGACTTCACGGTCGCGGTCAACGTGTCCGCGACGCACATGCTGCGCGCCGATTTCGTCGACAACGTGCGCGCCGCGCTCGCCGGCTGGGAGCTGCCCGCACGCTGCATCGAGCTCGAGCTCACCGAGAACATGACGAGCGAAAACGTCGAGCGCATGATCGGCACGCTCGAAGCGCTGAAGACGATCGGCGTCGGGCTTTCGCTCGACGATTTCGGCACGGGTTACTCGAGCCTCAACTACCTGCGCCGCTTTCCGATCGACACGCTGAAGATCGACCGCTCGTTCGTGCGCGACATCGCGACCGATCCCGGTGCCGCGAACATCTGCCGCTCGATCGTCACGATCGGCCACGAGCTCGGCATGGTCGTGCTCGCCGAAGGCGTCGAGACGGCCGAGCAGATCGGCTATCTCCATCGCAACGGCTGCGACGCCTTCCAGGGTTTCTGGTTCGGCAAGCCGGTACCCGCGTCGCAAGCCGAGCTGCTGTTGCGCCAGCGCAGTGTCGGCGAGCGCGTGCGCCGAGAAATCGCGGGCGCCGAGGCCTAGCCGAAGCCATTCGCAAAGGAGTGTGTCCGCGAAGCGGGCACCGCTGGCGTCGGCCACTATTTAGCGTGTATGCTAAATGTCAGGTATGATGCGCAAGCCGCGGGACGCTGCCGAAACCAAAGCGCGGATGGACGCCTACGAGGCGGTCTTCACCGCGCTCGCGCATCCGGTGCGCCGGCGCATCCTGCTGACGATGAATTTCGAGGGCGGCTCGATGAGCGCGGGCGCGATCGCCGAGATGTTCGAGCACGCGTGGCCGACGACGACGCGCCACGTGCAGGTGCTCGAATCGGCCGGGCTGCTGCGCCACGAGCGCCAGGGACGCAGCCGCGTCTATCACATCGAGCGCAAGCGCCTCGAGCTGGTCCGCGACTGGCTCGACTGGTTTTCGAAGGTTCCCTACTGACGAGCGAGCGAGGTCGACATGGCAACGAAAAAGAAGGCATCGAAGAAGGCGGCGACGCGAAAGGCGTCGGGCAAACCCGCGCGTCGAAGTGCGCCGGCGAGGAAGAAATCCGCTGCGAAGAAGGCGCCGGCGAAGAAGCCGGTCGCGCGCAAGACCGCCGCATCGGCTCGCGCCGACGTGCCGAGCCTCTTCCGCATCAACGTCGAAGTCGGCAGTCTCGACGACGCCGACCGCTTCTACGGCGAGCTGTTCGGCATCCCTGGCCGCCGCCAGGCCGGCTCGCGCGTGTACTTCCAGTGCGGTCCGGTCACGCTGCAGGTCGTCGACGTCTCGTCGATGGGCATGGGTGTGCCGCATCCCGCGGCGAAGGCGCTCTATTTCATCGTCGACGACCTCGACGCGGTGTTCGCGCGCGCGGCGAAGCTCGGCTGCCTGTCGCAGGAGCTCGTGCACGGCTCGCCCGGCGGCGCGATCAGCGTAAGGCCGTGGGGCGAGCGCTCGTTCTACGCCGAGGACAAGTGGCTGAATCCGCTGTGCTTCGTCGAGGCCGGAACGACCTATCCCGGCTGACGCGGGTCAGACGTCCACGTTCCGACGCACGGCGTCGATGTCGCGCACCGGCCGGATCTCGATGCAACCGGTGCGCGCCCACGGAAATTCGGACGCGATGCGCACGGCCTCGTCGAGGCTGTCGGCTTCGATGAGATTGAAGCCGCCGAGCATCTCCTTGGTCTCGGCGAACGGTCCGTCGACGACGCTGACGCGCCCGCTGCGGATGCGCACGGTCTTCGCCGTCGCCGGCGCCTCGAGCTGCTGCGATTCGATGAGGTGGCCGCGGTCGCGCAGCTCGTCGGCGTGCACGAAGCAGCCGCGCATCATCGCGTCGGCTTCGCCGGCGGGGAGCGCGTCGAGCAGCGCGTCGTCGTTGTAGACCAGCAGGAGGTATTTCATCGGCGCCTACATGTTGCGGCGGTACTCGCCGCCGACTTCGTACAGAGCGTGACTGATCTGCCCGAGACTGTGCGTCTTCACGGCATCCATCAATGACGCGAACACATTGCGGCGCTCGCGCGCCGTGTTCTGCAACGGACGCAGGCCGTCCTTCGCGTAAGCGTTGCGGGCCTTCTGGTACGCCTGCACGTTGGTGATCTGCTGGCCCTTCTCGTCGGTCGTCGAGCGGATCAGCTCGATCGGCGTCGTGATGTCGCCGGCGTGCTCCTTCGGCAAGAACGTGTTGACGCCGATCAGCGGCAGCGAGCCATCGTGCTTCTTCTGCTCGTAGTAGAGCGATTCTTCCTGGATCTTGCCGCGCTGGTACATCGTGTCCATTGCGCCGAGGACGCCGCCGCGCTCGCTGATCGCCTCGAACTCCTTGTAGACGGCTTCCTCGACGACGTCGGTGAGCTTGTCGATGATGAAGCTGCCCTGCCA
>DATFRS010000402.1:0-2398 GCA_035263065.1 Rhodanobacteraceae bacterium | reverse complement strand
CGGCACGGGCTCTACAACGGCGACGTCGGCATCGTCTGGCAGGACGAAGACGGCGCGCTGCGCGTCTGGTTCGACACCGACGAAGGCGCGCGCGCGTGGCTGCCGGCGGCGCTGCCGGCGCACGAGAGCGCGTTCGCGCTGACGGTGCACAAATCCCAAGGTTCAGAATTCGACGATGTGCTGCTGGTGCTGCCCGAGCGCAGCGTGCGCGTGTCGAGCCGCGAGCTCGTCTACACCGGCATCACGCGCGCGCGGCGCTCGCTGACGGTGTGGGCGAACGAGGACGTGCTCGCCGAGGCCATCGCACGGCGCGCTCAGCGGTGGAGCGGCCTCGCCGAGCGCCTGCGCGACGCGCCGCGCTGAGCGAAGATCGGTTTCGTGCCGCGGCGTGATGACGGAATCGGCACTTTCGGCATTCCCCCGGCCACGGCCCGACGGCGATAATCCTCGGGCTAGAGGGAGGTGTGCATGCGTTTCCTGCTCTGCGCCGCCGCGATGGCGATCAGCGTGCCGGTGATGGCCGAAAAACTCACGATCGAGCGCATCTACAGCGACCCGGATCTCAACGGGCCGAGCCCGCGTGCACTGAAGCTCGCGCCGGACGGCAGCCGCGTGACGTTCCTGCGCGGCCGCGAGAACGATCAGAACCAGCTTGATCTGTGGGTGTTCGAGGTCGCGACCGGCTCGACGCGACGGCTCGTCGATTCGACGTCGCTCGGGCCCGCACCCGAGCTTTCCGATGCCGAGAAGGCACGGCGCGAGCGCGAGCGCATCTCGCAGCTGCACGGCATCGTCTCGTATCGCTGGGCACCTGATTCGCGCAAGCTCCTGTTCGGCGTCGGCGAGCGCCTGTGGCTCTACGACTTCGACGGCAAGCCCGGCGCCGAGCTTCGCGCGCTGACGCCTGCCGGGCTGGACGTGATCGACGCGCAGGTGTCGCCCGGCGGGCGCTACGTGTCGTTCGTCAGCAAGCAGAATCTCTACACGATCGATCTCAAGACCAATCTCAGCTACGAGTTGACGCGCGACGGCAAGGGTCCGATCCACAACGCCGAAGCGGAGTTCGTCGCGCAGGAGGAAATGGATCGCTCGGGCGGCTACTGGTGGGCGCCGGACGATTCGCTGATCGCGTTCGAACGCTACGACGCGACGCATGTCGACGAAGTGCAGCGCACCGAGGTCTACGCGGATCGCACCGAGACCGTCGGCCAGCGCTATCCCGCGGCCGGGCGGCCGAACGTCGCGGTCAGGCTGGGTGTCGTGCGGCCGCGGGATGCGCGCGCACGCTGGGTCGATCTCGGCAGGAATCCGGACATCTATCTCGCGCGCGTCGCCTGGCTGCCGGATTCGAGCGCGCTGACGTTCCAGCGCGAGAGCCGCGATCAGCAGACGCTCGATCTCATCCGCGTCGACGCGGGCAGCCTGCATCAGACGACGTTGCTCACCGAGAAGAGCAAGACCTGGATCAACCTGAACGACGATCTGCGATTCCTCAGGCACGAGAACGCGTTCGTCTGGGCGTCCGAGGACACCGGCCACAAGCATCTCTACGTCGTCGGCCTCGACGGTGTGCGCAAGCGCGCGCTGACGCAGGGCGACTGGGACGTCGACAAGCTGCTCGCGATCGACGAGGCATCGGGCAACCTCTATTTCATGGCGGGCCGCGACGATCCGCTGCAGCAGCAGATCTACGCCGTGCGGCTCGACGGCACCGATGCGGCGTCGCCGCGCCGCATCAGCGCCGGCGAAGGCTGGCACGACGCCGAGTTCGGCGAAGGCGCGTCGGCGTACATCGACACGTATTCCGATCCGCTGACGCCGCCGCAGGTCTCGCTGCGCAAGCCCGACGGCGGGCTCACCGCGTGGATCGAGGCGAACACGCTGAAGGAAGGCCATCCGTACGAACCGTATCGCGACAGTCTCATCGAGCCCGAATTCGGCACGATCGCGGCCGAAGACGGCCAGGCGCTGCACTATCGCCTCTACAAGCCGGCCGGTTTCGAAGCGCGCAAGCGCTATCCCGTGTTCATGACCTATTACGGCGGCCCGGGTCGCCAGTACGTCAACAAGGCATGGGGCAATCACTTCGAGCAGTACATGGCGCAGCACGGCTACGTCGTGTTCGCGCTCGACAATCGCGGTTCGCCGCGGCGCGGGCGCGCGTTCTCCGATGCGATCTTCCGCCAGCTCGGCAAGGCCGAAATCGCCGATCAGCTGAGCGGCGTCGCCTGGCTGCAGCAGCAGCCGTTCGTCGACGCGAAGCGCATCGGCGTGTTCGGCTGGAGCTACGGCGGCTACATGAGCCTGATGCTGCTCGCCAAGGCGTCGGATCGCATCGCCGCGGGCGTGGCGGTCGCGCCGGTCACCGACTGGTCGCTCTACGACACGCACTACACCA
>DATFRS010000401.1:0-4205 GCA_035263065.1 Rhodanobacteraceae bacterium | reverse complement strand
CTATACCGCCGTTCCCGATCGCCCCCGAGCGGGAGAGGGGATAGGGCGCGATCCCCGAAACGCTCCCGAAAGTTCGCGCCCTTAAGGTCCCGGGGCCGGCCGTCCCGCGGCGCTCCCGAGCGTTACATCTATGCCGAAAGTTGGGTTTCCGACCCGCCGAGACCTAGAGTACGCTTGCGTTTGATACGTTATAGCATCTCGAATAAGCCGCGGACTTCCCGATGAAGCGATCGACGCTCGCCCTTGCCGTTTCCCTTGCACTCTGCGGGCCCGCGATGGCGGCGCAGGCGCCGGCCCCGACGCCCGACCTCAAGGCGCTCGACGCACGCATCCGCGCGCTCGAGGACGAAGCCGTGAAGCTCCGCGAGCAGGCCGCGCAGGCGCTGGCCGAAGCGAGCGCGGCGCGGGCCGAGCTCGACAAGATGAAAGCCGAGCAGGTCGCCGCACCGCCGGCACCGGCCGCGTCTTCGCAGGAAAGCGCCGTCGCCGCGGTCAGCGCGCCGGCCGAATCGTCGGCGCCCGCCGGCGGCGCGAACGGCAACGCGTTCAACCCCGCGATCGCGGTCATCCTCAATGGCAACTACGCGCATCACTCGGAGAATCCGGACCACTACACGCGCGCCGGCTTTCCCGTGCTGCCCGATGCCGGCCCGGGTCCGCAGGGGCTGTCGCTCGGCGAGAGCGAGATCTCGTTCGCCGCGAACGTCGACGACAAGTTCTACGGTCAGTTCACGGTGTCGTACCACGACGACAACGGCGACGTCGGTGCCGAGATCGAAGAGGCCTACATCGACACGCTCGCGCTGCCGGACGGCTTCAACGTGCGCGCCGGCCGCTTCTTCTCGAACATCGGCTATCTCAACAGCCACCACACCCACACCGACAATTTCGTCGACCGCCCGCTCGCCTATCAGGCATTCCTCGCGAACCAGTACGGCGACGACGGCGCGCAGCTGCGCTGGGTGGCGCCGACCGACACGTATCTCGAATTCGGCGGCGAGGCCTTCCGCGGCGAGAACTATCCATCCGGCGGCGCGAATCACGACGGCGTCGGCGCATGGACGCTGTTCGCGCACGCGGGCGGCGACGTGGGCACCGAGAATTCGTGGCTCGCGGGCCTGTCGATGCTGAAGACGCGCGCGACGAATGCCGACGACGGCTTCAGCGGCGATTCGACGCTCTATCTCGCCGACGGCACCTGGAAGTGGGCGCCGAACGGCAACACGAAGGACGGCGGCCTCACGCTGCGCAGCGAGCTCTTCTTCGACCAGCGCGACGGCATCTACACGCAGCCGAACGAGGTCTTCACCGATCCGCTCGACCCCTTGACCGCACCGTGGGTCGGCGATCGCCGCGGCGCGTATCTCGAGGCCGTGTATCGCCTCAACCGCACGTGGGACGTCGGCTATCGCTACGACAAGCTCTGGGCGTCGAATTCGTCGCCGTTCCCGAGCGACTTCGACCCGCAGCGGCACAGCATCGAGGCGACCTGGCGCAACAGCGAGTTCAGCTTCTTCCGCCTGCAGTACAGTCACGACGAGCCGGAGCGCAACATCGTCGACAATGCGTGGTACCTGCAATACGACGTCGCGCTCGGCGCGCACGGCGCGCACAAGTTCTGATGGAATCCCGATGAACCGATTCGCTCTTCTTCTCGTCACCGTCCTCGCCGCGCTCGGCGCGCGCGATGCCGCCGCGCTCGACGTGTTCGCGTGCGAGCCCGAGTGGGGCTCGCTGATCCACGAGATCGCCGGCGACGCCGTCAACGTCGACGTCGGCACGACGGCGCTGCAGGACGTGCACGTCATCGAAGCGAAGCCGAGCCTGATCGCGAAGGTGCGCCGCGCCGACCTCGTCGTCTGCACCGGCGCCGATCTCGAAGTCGGCTGGCTGCCGCAGCTGATCCGCCAGGCCGGCAATCCGAAGGTCGCGTCGGGTGCGGGCTACTTCCTCGCGTCGGACCAGATCACGACGCTCGAGAAGCCCTCGAAGCTCGACCGCTCCGAAGGCGACATCCATCCGCAGGGCAACCCGCATTTCCAGATGGATCCGTACCGCGTGCTCGCGATCGCCAAGGCGCTGGCGCAGCGGCTCGGCGAGCTCGACGCCGGCAACGCGGCGAAGTACCAGCAGGGCCTCGCGAACTTCACGACGCGCTGGAACACCGCGATCAAGGGCTGGGAAACGAAGGCCGCGCCGCTCAAGGGCCGCAAGGTCGTCGTGCATCATTGGAGCTGGGTTTACCTCAACACGTGGCTCGGCATGGAGCAGATCGGCGCGCTCGAGCCCAAGCCCGGCGTGCCGCCGACGAGCGCGCACCTCGCGAGCCTCGTCGACTTGACGAAGAGCGCTCCTGCGTTCGCGATCCTGCGCGCCGCGTATCAGGATCCGAAGCCGGGCGACTGGCTGTCCGAGCACACCGGCGTGCCGGCCGTGACGTTGCCGTTCACGGTCGGCGGCGACGACAAGTCGAAGGATCTCTTCGGCCTCTACGATTCGACGATCGACAAGCTGCTCGCGGTGGTGAAATGAACTGGGAAGGCCTCGAGCTTTCGATCCTCGGGCCCGCGTGCATCGCGGGCCTGCTCGTTCTTGCGACGCACGTGCCGCTCGGGCAGCAGGTGCTCGCGCGCGGCATCATCTTCATCGATCTCGCGATCGCGCAAGTCGCGGCGCTCGGCGTGATCCTCGCGCAGGCGATGGGCGTCGACGAGCACGGCTACGGCGTCGAGATCGCCGCCGCGATCGCCGCGCTCGTCGGCGGCGCGCTGCTGACGTGGACCGATCGCAAGTGGCCCGACTACCAGGAGCCGATGATCGGCACGCTGTTCGTGCTCGCCGCGACCGGCGCCGTGCTGCTGCTCTCGAACAATCCGCACGGCGGCGAGCATCTCAAGGATCTCCTCGTCGGCCAGATCCTCTGGGTCAGCGCGAGCCAGCTGATTCCGGTCGCGATCCTTTCCGTCGTGCTGCTCGCGGTGATGTGGCTCTGGCGCGCGCGCCTCTCGGGCATCCTTTTCTACGGCGTCTTCGCGCTCGCGATCACGGCCTCGGTGCAGCTCGTCGGCGTCTACCTCGTGTTCGCGAGCCTGATCGTGCCGGCGCTCGCGACGACCGGCTCCGAAGGTCCGCGCCGCCTCGTCTACGCGTACGCGACCGGCATCGCGGGCTACGTCAGCGGGCTCGTGCTGTCGGCGGTGCTCGATCTTCCGAGCGGCGCGATGATCGTGTGGACGCTCGTCGGCTGCGGGATCATCGCGCGACTGCTGCTCGCGGCGGGCGGGCGCGAGAAGACGGCAGCGGCGCGGACGGTCGCCTCGCACTAGCCGACATTCCAGAGCGCGCGCGCCTCCTCGGCGATCACGTCCGGAAATTCCTCCGGCCAGAACAGCTTCGCGCCCTCGAGATACCGCACGCCGCGCGAATTCGCGAGCGTGCGGTCGAGATACGCCGCGCTCCCGAGCGCGAAGATGTCGTCGCCCGTGCCCCACAGGATGCGAGCCGGCGCCTCGCAGCGCTTCAGCGCGACTTCGATGCCCGCGAGCGGATTCGGGTCGAGACCGAGCGCGTAGCGATGCAGCAGCGCCTTGCGCGCGGGCGAGGCGACCAGCGGGCGGAGATAGATGTCGATCGCCTCGTCGGTCGGATGCGCGCGGTACGTGTACGTCATGCCGCCAATGCCCTGGTCCGAGCGAGCGAGCTTCTTGTCGGCGACCCACTTCGCGAGCCACGCATCGGCGAACGTGCCGGCGCGCGCCATGTCGAGCACCGGCTGCATTGCCGGCGGTGGGCTGTCGGGCTCCGTGTCGCAGTTCGTCAGCAGCAGCGTGCGCACGCGCTCGGGATGGCGTACGACGAAGAGCTGCGCAACGGCGCCGCCGCTGTCGTTCGCGACGAGATCGACGCGGCCGATCGCGAGCGCGTCGAGCAGCGCGACGAGCATCGCGACCTGGTCGGCCGGCGCGACGCCTTGTCCGTCCGCGACTTCCGTGGCGCCGAGCGCCATGAAATCCGGCGCGACGCAGCGGCGATGCGCCGACAGCCGGTCGATCGCGCCGCGCCACTGGAAGCCGTTGAGCGGAAAGCCGTGCAGGAGCAGCGCCGCGTCGCCCCGACCGCGCTCGACGTAGGCGATGTTGCCGAACGATGTCTTCGCGAAGCGCCGTGCGGCTGCGAAGGCGGCCGCGTCGGTCGGCGCCGGTGCG
>DATFRS010000400.1:0-4226 GCA_035263065.1 Rhodanobacteraceae bacterium | reverse complement strand
ATCTCCTCGCGCGATTTCATCGAGCCGATCTGCGCCGTGAACGCGCTGCCGGAGCGGCCGGCGATCAGGATCGCGGTGAGCAGCACGCCGAACTCGCGCAGGAACGAGTAGCCGACGAGCTCCACGGTGAAGACGCTCGCGCCGAAGTCGCGCAGCACGGTCGCGCCGAGAAACGCGACGACCGCGCCGACGAGGAAGCTCAACAGCGCGACGATCGGCACCGCGTCGAGACCCGTCTGCTCAATGTGGAACACCAGCGACGTCACGCGCCAGCGCCGCGGGTTCGGCACGACGCCCAGGAGCGTCTCGAGCATGAGCCCGATGAACCCGACCAGCGCGACGGCGTCGTTCCAGATCGTCTCGACCGCGCGGCCCGTGCGCGCGAGCAGCAGCACGATGCCCGGCACGTGCGGCGGCGGCTTCGCGGCGGCGGTCGACTGCGCTTTGGCGACGGCGTCGACGAGCGCGCGGCGCGCCACGTCGAGCCCCGTGATGCCTTCGTGCGCGTCGCCGGCGAGATCGAGCAGGAACTCGGCCCCGGCCGTGTCGAGCCGGCTGATGCCGCTCGCATCGACCGCGGCCTTGCCGCCGCGGCGCTTCACTTCTTCGACGCGGCGCGCGAGCGCCTGCGCGGACGCGAGCGTCCAGTCGCCGGCGGCGACGATGCGTCCGCCTGCGTCGAGAGTCAGCGTGCCGGGTGTTGCCATGGCGCAAGGCTACCGTGCGGAGCGACCGTGCGGAACGTCCCCACGGTCGAGACCGCTTCAGGCGATCAGCATGCAGGCGACGCCGGACAGCGTGCAGGTGACGCCGAGGATGCGCCGCGCATCGAGCCCCTCGTGCAGGAACAGCGCGGCGAGCAGCACGATGAACACCGAGGCGGTCTCGTTGAGCACCGCCGCGACCGACGCCTCGGTGTACTTGTAGCCGGCCATCCACAGCACCATCGACACGTACTGGCCTAGGAACGCCGCGAGCACGAGCAGCGGCCAGTCGAGTCGCGCGGCGAGACGTCCCGGCAGCGGCAGCGGCTCGCGCGTCGCGGCGAACAGGACGACCATGCCGATGACGCCGCCGGCGAGCCGGAGCAGCACGATCCAGAGCAGGGGCTGCCCTTCGAGCACGCGCTTCACCATCACGATCGCCGACGCCATCAGCAGCACCGCGGCGACGCCGAGCAGCGCGCCGCGGCGAAGGTCGGCGCGCGACAGGCGCTTGTGCGGATCGTGGCTCGACACGATCAGCACGCCGCCGCTGACCAGCGCGAAGCCGAGCAGCTGCAGGCCGTTGAGCCGCTCGCCGAGGAACGCGAACGACAGCACGATCACGAACGGGCTGTAGAAATTGCCGACGATGCCCATGCGCCCCGCGCCGAGCGTGTTGAGCGCGCGGAAGTACAGCGTGTCGGCGACCGCGATGCCGAGCACGCCCGACACCAGCGCCAGCAGGATCGCCGATCCCGGCAGCGCCGGCAGCTCGTGGCCGTGCACGAGCAGCACCGTCGGCGCGATCATGCCGAGCACGATGAGGTTCTTGATGAGGTTCAGCGTCAGCGGCGGCAGCGTCTCGCCGAGCCGCTTGTAGACGATCACGCCGCCCGCCCACGACAGCGCGGCTCCGATCGAACAGGCTTCGCCGATCCCCATGATGTCCGCTCGCGCGTGAGCGCACCGCTCCACGGCGGCGCCAAAGCGCGGCATTATGCCGGATATGAGCACCGACCCCGGCGCGCTCGCGCCCCTTCGCATCCGCATGGGTTTCGTCGTCGAGCTGGCCAAGCGCCTGCACGAATACGGCACCGCCGCGCCGCGCCTCGAGGACGTCATCAATCTCGTCAGCGCGCGGCTCGGGCTTTCGTGCAACGTCCTCTCGACGCCGACCTCGATCGTGATGTCGTTCTCCGATCTCATGAACGAGGACGAGCTCGCGGAGATCACGCAGGTCGTGCGCCTGCCGCCGGGATCGGTGGACTTGAAGCGCCTGTGCCAGATCGACGAGATCGCCGATCAGGTCATCGACGGCCGCCTCGATCTCGCCGCGGGGCGCCGCAAGCTGCACGAGTTCCGCATGTCGCTGCGCGCGCCGCACCATGCCTGGCTCGTCGCGGCGTACGCGATCTCGGCCGCCAGCATCGCGGTACTGCTCAACAGCGGCTGGAACGGCGCCGCGACGGCCGCGCTGATCGGCGCTCTGATCGGCGTCGTGTATCTCCTCTCGCTCGACCGCCCCAACGTCGCGGCGGCCTCGGAGGCGATCTCGGCGCTGCTCGCGACGTTCATCGCGATCCTCGTCGCCGTCTACGTGACGCCGATCGCCGTGCGCTCGGTCGTCATCGCGGCGCTGATCGTGCTGATGCCGGGATTGACGCTCGCGACCGCCGTGCGCGAGCTGTCGAGCCAGCACCTCATCTCCGGCACCGCGCGCATGATGGGCGCGATCGCGACGCTGCTGAAGCTCGCGTTCGGCGCGCTCGCCGCGGCGCAGCTCTGCGCGCTGTTCGGGATCGTGCCGCCGTCGATGCCCGAGCCGTCGATGCCGGAGTGGACGCACTGGGTCGCGGTCATCGCCTCGGCGTTCGCGTTCGCCGCCCTCTTCCGCGCGCCGCGGCGCTACGTCTGGGTCGTCGTCGCGTCGGTCGTGCTCGGCTACGTCTCGGCACAGCTCGGCACGAAGTACGTCGCGCCGGCGTTCGGCGTGTTCCTCGGCAGCCTCGCGGTCGGCGCGGCGAGCAACCTCTTCGCGCGCATCGCGCAGCGCCCGGGCGCGCTCGTGCGCGAGCCCGGCATCATCCTGCTCGTGCCGGGCAGCGTCGGGTTCCGGACGCTGAGCTTCGTGCTCGAGCGCGACGTGCTGCTCGGCATCGATACCGCGGTGACGCTGGTGACGCTGCTCGTCGCGATCGTCGCCGGGCTGCTGTTCGGCGACCTGCTGGTGCCGCCGCGCCGGAAGCTGTGATTTTCCCTCTCCCGCTTGCGGGAGAGGGCAGGGTGAGGGCGGTCTCGCGTTGCCCTCGCCTTTCCGACTCACATCCCTGTGTGTCTTACCGGCCATCCTGGCCGGCGCGTTACTTTCTCTTGCTCGTGCAAGAGAAAGTCACCAAAGAGAACACGCCCTCGGTGTCGCGCCCTTCGCGCTGCGCGCGAAGGGTTCGCTACGGGCGGCCGGGGTTCCGCTGACGGCACATCCTTGTGCCGCAGCGGAATGCGCGCGATCCATCGCGCGCACCCGCGTGCGGCGCACGCGGGCCTTGTCCGTCCGCCCTTCGCCGCGCCACAGAGGGTCCCGAGGAGCAAAAGAGTTGAAAGCTAGAAGCGAATGGTTCGGAACGTCAGATTGATGCGCTCCTGCGCCTGCGCCGTCTTCGGCAGATCGTGCTGATACAGCTGCTGCGTCGCGCCACGCATCACGAGCAGGCTGCCGTGCGCGAGATCGATCGTCGCGGCGACCTTGCGCGTCTCGCGCGAGCGGAAGCGGAACCGCCGCACCGCTCCAAAGCTCAGCGACGCGATCACCGGCGCCGTGCCGAGCTCGGGCTCGTCGTCGCCGTGCCAGCCCATCGAGTCCTGGCCGCCGCGATAGAGATTCGCGAGCACGCTGTTGAACGGAAGATCGAAGCGCGTCGCAAGCTCCTCGCGCAATGCCGCGAGCGCCGGCGTCCACGGGCGCGGCTCGAAGCGCGTGCGCGAATACGTGTACGCCGCGCCGGCATCGCCGACCCAGCACGACAGCCGCGGCGAGGCGACCTCGCGTCCGAACACGTGCAGGCGATGCTGCTCCCACCCAATCTCGCGACGCAGCGCGGCGAACAGCGCATCGGCGCGCCCGGGCTCGAACGCGCACGCCGCGTAGCGCACGTCGGCGCCGTCGAGCGCGAGCGGCTCGAGCGAGCGCTCAGCCGGAAACGGGATAAGCGGGCGCTGCATCGAGCGTCGCCGCGCAGATTTCCGCGAGCTCGAGGAGACGCAGGTCCGAGCCCGGCGCGCCGACGAGCTGCAGCCCGGCCGGGAAGCCGTCCGGCAGCGCACCCATCGGCAGGCTGATCGCGGGGCAGCCGGCGATGCTCGCGAAGCTCGTCAGATCGGCGTCGCTCGCGCGCTCGCCGTCGGCGAGCGGATACGGTCCGTGCGGCACGGTCGGCAGCACGAGCACGTCGACTTCGTCGAAGACGCGCCGCGCCTTGACGACGCCGGCGTCGAGGACGCGGTCGGCGCGCGCGTAGTCGGCGG
>DATFRS010000399.1:0-5498 GCA_035263065.1 Rhodanobacteraceae bacterium | reverse complement strand
ACGGTCGCGATCTCGCAGGCGTCGGCCGATCAGCGCGCGGGACGCGCAGGCCGTCTCGGTCCCGGTGTGTGCCTCAGGCTCTGGCCCGAGAGCAAGCGCCTCGATCCCGAGCGCACGCCCGAGATCGCGCAGGTCGAGCTCTCGCAGCTCGCGCTCGAGCTCGCGGCGTGGGGCTCGGCGGACCTGCGCTGGCTCGACGCGCCGCCGTCCGGCGCGCTGGCGCAGGGTCGCGATCTCCTCGATGCGCTCGGCGCGCTCGATCGCGACGGCCGCATCACGGCGCTCGGCAAGCGCATGCTCGCGGTCGCGATGCATCCGCGCCTCGCCGCGATGGTGATGCGCGCCGATTCCGCGCACGCCGCGTTCGCGTGCGATCTCGTCGCGCTCGTCGAAGCGCGCAGCCCGCTCCGCGGCGCGGCGAGCGACGACTTTCGCGTCCGCGTGCGCGCGCTCGAAGCATGGCGCGCACGCGATCGCCATGCGGCGCGCGAGATCGGCGCCGACGCAGGCGCGCTCGCGGCGATCACGGAGGCCGCGAACGCCTGGCGGCGCCGCGTCGGCGTGCGCGGCGCCGATCGCGCATCCGAAGACGCGCTGCTCCACGCCGGCAACCTGCTGCTGCACGCGTATCCCGACCGCATCGCGCGGCAGGACGCGGCGAATCCGCGCCGCTACCAGCTCGCGAACGGCCGCGGCGCGCGGCTCGGCGACGACAGTGCGCTGTACGGCGAGCCGTGGCTCGTCGTGATCGACCTGCGCTACGACGAGCGCGACAGCCTGATCCGCGCGGCGGCGCCGTTCGATCCCGACCTGCTCGACCGCGATTTCGCGCACCGCTTCGCCGACGAGCGCAGCGTGCGCTGGAATCGCGACACGCGCGCGGTCGATGCATTCCAGCTGCGCCGCTTCGATGCGATCGTGCTCGAACGCCGGAGCGTACCGGCGCGACCCGAGGACGCGGTGCCGGCGCTGATGGCCGCCGTGCGCGAGCTCGGCCTCGACGCGCTGCCGTGGAGCGATCATGCGCGCGAGCTGCGCCTGCGCGTGCAGGCGCTGCGCGAATGGGAACCCGCGCTCGGCCTTCCGGATTTTTCCGACGGGGCCCTGCTGCAATCGCTCGAGACGTGGCTCGCGCCGTATCTCGGAGGCAAGCGCCGCCTCGACGCGCTGAGCGCCGCCGAGCTTTCCGAAGCGCTGTCCTCGCGCCTCGACTACGCAATGCGCAGTGCGCTCGACGAGCACGCGCCGTCAACCATCCGCGTGCCGAGCGGCATGGAGCGTCGCATCGTCTACGCGCCGGGCGCGCCGCCGGTGCTCGCGGTGAAACTGCAGGAGCTCTTCGGCCTCGCCGATACGCCGCGCATCGCCGGCGGGCGCGTGCCGCTGACGTTGCATCTGCTGTCGCCCGCGGGCCGGCCGATCCAGGTGACGCAGGATCTCCGGAGCTTCTGGGAGCGCACGTATCCCGAAGTGCGCAAGGAGCTCAAGGGCCGCTATCCGAAGCATCCATGGCCCGACGATCCGTGGACCGCGCAGGCGACGCATCGGGCGAAGCCGAGGAGATAACGTGGCTTTCCCCTCTCCCGCTCCGCGGGAGAGGGCAGGGTGAGGGCAAGTTGGTTCAACCTCCCCGCCGCCCCACTCCGATTTCCCTCACCCGCCCTTGCGGGCGGCCTCTCCCGCAAGCGGGAGAGGCGAATTCCTTTGCGCCTCGCGCTGCGCAAGGATCACGCTGCCGAGGATCAGCGCCGCCGACGCGACCATCGTCCACGTCGGCTGCTCGCCGAGCAGCAGCCAGCCCCACGCGACGCCGAAGATCGGCACGAGATACGTCGTCGTCGACGCGCGCGACGGACCGATGCGCTGGATCAGCCGGAAGAACAGCCAGTACGCGAAGCCCGTGCAGAGCACGCCGAGCAGCGTCGCGGCGAGCCACGACTTCGCGGGAATCGGCGTCGACGGCCACATCGCGACGGCGAGCGGCAGCGCGATCAGCGTGCCGGAGCTCAGCGTGCCGGCGACGCCGACGACGGGCGGGAGGTCCGACAGCTTGTGCTTCGTGAGATTGATCGCGAAGCCGTAGCAGAGCGAAGCGGCGGTGCCGGCGATCGCGGCACCCATGACGTTCGCGCCGGCCGTGCGGCCGCTCGCGAGGATCACGACGCCGACGAAGCCCGCGACGAGCGCGATCGCGCGGCGCGGACCGATGCGCTCGCCGAAGACGAGGAATGCGACGAGCGCGGCGAACAGCACCGTCATGCTGTTCGCGATCGCGCCGATGCCGGCCGGTGCGCGCTCCGCGCCCCAGGCGAACAGCGTGAACGGAATCGCCGAGTTCAGTGCACCGACCACGACGAACCAGAGCAGATGCCGTCGCGTGATGCGCTCGCGCGCGCGCCAGAGGAACGGCAGCAGGAAGCCGACGCCGGTGAGGAGCCGCATCGCGACGAGCGGCACCGGCCCGAAGTCCGCCGCGGCGATGCGCATGAACAGGAACGAGCTGCCCCAGATCGCGCCGAGCATCACGAGCTCGGCCGGCGTCCACCAGTCGCGCGCGGCGGGCGCTTCGACGACGGGTGCGGTCGATGGCAGGACGGTCATTGCGTCAGGCTCTCTCACGGTCGGTGCCTATTATCGCCGGGCCGCGCGCCGGCCCGCACTGTCCGAGCGTCCGGCACGACGATCCGCGCGTGCGTGCGCGGGTGTTTGCGGGGCGCGCCGCGCCCGCTTCGGCGCCGGCGCCTCGCGCTGGCTCAGGATCACGCTGCCGACGATCAGGGCGGCCGATGCGATCATCGCCGTCGTCGGCCGCTCGCCGAGCAGCAGCCAGGCCCATGCGATGCCGAAGATCGGCACGAGATACGTGCTGGTCGCCGCGCGCGCCGCGCCGACGCGCTGGATCAGCCGGAAATACAGCACGAAGCCGATACCGGTGCAGACGATGCCGAGCACGCCGCCCGCGTACCACGACGCCGTCGGAATCGCGTGCGCGGGCCACGTCGCGGCCGCGAGCGGCAGCACCATCAGCGTCGAGCAGCCGAGCGTTCCCGCGACCGCCGCGACCGGCGGCACGTCGGCGAGCCTGTGCCGCGTGAGATTGACCGCGACGCCGTAGCAGAACGCGCCCGCGACGCCGGCGAGCACCGGCAACGCGAGATGGCCGCCGGCCGTGCGACCGCTCGCGAGCACGACGACACCGGCGAAGCCTGCGAGCAGTGCGATCGCGCGCAGGAGCCCGATGCGCTCGCCGTATGCGGCAAAGCCGACCAGCGCCGCGAACAGTACGGTCATGCTGTTGGCGATCGCGCCGACGCCGGCCGGCGAGCGCTCGGCGGCCCAGGCGAACAGCACGAACGGAATCGCCGAGTTGAGCGCGCCGACGAGCGCAAGATTCATCCAGTGGCGTCGCGTGATCGCGTGCCGCGCGCGCCAGAGGAACGGCAGCAGGATCACCGAGCCCAGCAGCAGGCGCATCTCGACGAGAGGAAACGCGCCGAAATCGCCCGCGGCGACGCGCTGGCAGAGGAACGAGCCGCCCCAGATCGCGCCGAGCGCGACGAGCTCGAGCGGCGTCAGCCAGTCGCACCGCGGCGTCTTCATCGATGTCGGGTTCGGGTATTTCATGGCGCGCCATTCTCCTCGCGCGCCCGCGAGGACGTTTCGACGCGCGACGAAGCGTGCGCGTGCATCCCGCGCTACGCTTGCGCCATGCACGATCCGATCAACCGTTATCAGCTCGCCGAATTCGGAGCCCTGCTCGCCGAACCCGCGCGCGCGGCGATGTTGCTCGCGCTGCTCGACAGCCGCTCGCGACCGGCGGGCGAGCTCGCCACGCTCGCCGGCGTCGGCGCGGCGACGGCGAGCGCGCACCTGCGCAAGCTTTCGCAGGCGGGTCTCCTCGCGGTGAAGGAACAAGGCCGCCATCGTTATTACCGGCTCGCCGACGAGAACGTCGCGCACTGGCTCGAAACGTTCGCGCTCGCGAGCCCGCGCGTCGCCAAGCGCACGCTGCCGCCGATCGCGGACGCCGAGTTCACGCGCGCGCGAACCTGCTACCAGCATCTCGCGGGCCGCCTCGGTGTCGCGCTGTTCGAACGGCTGCGCAACGTGTCGGGGCTCGATCTTGATTCGGACGCGGTGCTGCTGAATCGCAAAGGCGAGCGCCTCCTCGTCGACGGCGGCGTCGTCGCGTCGATCGACAGGGCGCATCGCAACGGCCGCACCTGCGTGGACTGGACCGAGCGGCGCTTCCATCTCTCGGGTCCGCTCGGCACGCTGCTCGCGCATCGGCTGATCGACACGGGCTGGCTGCGCCGGCGCCGCGACTCGCGCGCGCTCGTGATCAGCGCGGCGGGACGGCGCGGGCTCGCGAATCTCGGAATCGAGTGCTGACGGTCAGGCCCTGAGCCGACCGCAGCGCACGTGGAAATCCCAGCGCACGGGGCGCGTCGCGTCCGGATCGCCCCACGCCGCGAGAAGCTCGCGCTCGACGATCGACACCGGATCCGCGCCGTTCGCCTTGATGTACCGCTGCGTCGCCGACCACGAGCGCAGGTACGCGAGGAACTGCGCGGCGTCCCAGTCGACGCGCATCTCGAACGACGGCGCCGCGATCTCCTCGAACGGCGCGCCGTCGCCGAACGGAAACGCGATCGTGCGATAGCCCGCCTCGACGAACGCGCGCTCGGGCGGCCAGTACTCGCCGGTGTAATCGACGTAGACACGATCCTTCAATACGTCGATCGCAGGCGTGACGCGACAATCGGCATACGCCCACGCGGCGAGCACGCCGCGCGGTTTCAGGACGCGCTCCGCCTCGGCGAAGAACCGCGCGAAGTCGAACCAGTGCAGCGCCTGCGCGACGGTGACGAGATCGGCGCTCGCCGGCGGCAGCGAGCACTGCTCGCCAGGCTCGACGCGGTAATCGATGTTGGGACGCGCCTCGGCATTCCCGATCTGGCTTGCACTCGGGTCGGTCGCGAACACGCGTGCAAAGCGCTCGGCGAGCGCGACGCTGGCCTGGCCGTTGCCGCAGCCGGTGTCCCAGGCGAGTCCGCGCGAAGGCGCCTGCGCGGCGAGCCAGTCGAACAGCGCGTCGGGATATTGCGGGCGTGCTTCGCGATACGTCGTCGCGTGGCCCGAGAAGTGATCCTTGAAAGCCATCGCGCGATTTTACGCCTCGTCGACGCGACTTTCTCCGGGCTCGAGGTCACCCAACGCATAAGAACCCACGCGAACGCGCACGAGCCTGAGCGTCGGCAAGCCGACCGCGGCCGTCATGCGCCGCACCTGCCGGTTGCGGCCTTCGCGGATCGTGAGCCTCAGCCACGCGTCCGGAACGTGCTTGCGGAAGCGGATCGGCGGATCGCGCGGCCAGAGCCACGGCGGTGCTTCGGCAAGCCTTTCGACCTCGGCCGGCAACGTCGGCCCGTCGTTGAGCACGACGCCGTCGCGTAGCTTCTGCACTGCCGATGCGTCAGGTGTGCCTTCGACCTGCA
>DATFRS010000398.1:0-2927 GCA_035263065.1 Rhodanobacteraceae bacterium | reverse complement strand
ACCTGCAATTCGACGCATTTCTTCGTCGTGCGCAAGGGCGAAGTGTGGACGTCGACGGGCCAGTACTGCCTCGGCGGCATCACGCGCGGCAACGTGCTGGCGATCTGCCGCGATGCCGGCATTCCCGCAGTCGAGAAATCGTTCAGCCTGACCGACGTCTACGGCGCCGACGAGGCATTCGTGACCGGCACGTTCGCCGGTGTCGTGCCGGTGCGCACGATCGACGGCCGCACGATCGGCAGCGGTGCGCGCGGGCCGATGGTCGAGCGCTTGCAGGCGCTCTATCGCGAGCTGCTCGCGCGCGACGTCGCCGCGCGGCGCGCGCCGGCATGAGCGCGCCGCTCCGCATCGCTATGTGGTCCGGGCCGCGCAACATCTCGACCGCGATGATGCGCGCGTGGGAAAACCGCGGCGACTGCGCGGTTTCGGACGAGCCGCTCTACGCGCACTATCTCGCGCACACCGGCTCCGATCATCCGGCGCGCAACGAGGTCATCGCGGCCGGCGAGACCGACTGGCGCAAGGTGACCGACGCGCTCGTCGGCGACGTACCCGGCGCGCAGCCGCTCTGGTACCAGAAGCACATGAGCCATCACCTGCTGCCGCACATCGACCACGGCTGGATCCATGCGCTGACGAACGTGTTCCTGATCCGCGATCCCGACGAGGTGGTCAGCTCGTACCTGCGCACGCGCGACACGGTGACGCCGGACGACATCGGCCTGCCGCAGGAGCGGCGTCTGTTCGACGAGATCGCCGATCGCAACGGCGTCGCGCCGCCGGTGATCGACGCCGACGAGTTCCTGCGCGCGCCCGAAGCGCACCTGCGCGCGCTGTGCGCGAAGCTCGGCATGCCGTTTACCAAGCGCATGCTGACGTGGCCCGCGGGGCCGCGCGCCAGCGACGGTATCTGGGCGCCGCATTGGTATGCGGCGGTCTGGAAGTCGACGGGATTCGAGGCGCCGCGCGAGCGCAACGTGCGGCTCGATGGCGACGCGCAGCGCGTCAGCGATGCGTGTCGCGGCGACTACGAAGCGCTGAAGCGCCATCGCCTCGCGACCGCCGAGCTACCGCGGCACTAATGCCGCGGCATCCGAATCGAATCCGTCGCGAAAGATCACGACCGCCGTCGCCGCCGATGCCTCGTTGTTGCCGCCCTTCGGATCGCCGGCCAGTGTCGACGTCGCGCTCGTCTCGATCGGCCCGTCGCCCGCGTCCGGCAGGACTGCGGCACTCACGACGTAGGTGACGCTGCCGCCGGACGGAAGGCTCACGGTGTCGAGGAGATTGCCCTGCCCCGTCGCCGCGCAGCCGCTCGACGGTGGTCCGACGCAGACCCAGGTCGCGTCGGCGACATCGAGCAGCGGCGAGAGCGCGCTTGCGACGGCGATGCCGACGGCGTCGCCCGGCCCCGCGTTGTGCACGGTCACGGTGTAGGCGATCGTCTCGTCGCGCTCGGCGAACGCGGGCGCGCCGATAGCGATGCCGATGTCGGACACGGCGTCGGTGTTCGTCAGCGCGAACGCGACCGGCGCGCCAAGGCCACCGCTCGCGGTGACGTCGTAGCTGCCGGCGATGCCGTTCGCCGTTGCCGTCACCGAAGCCTCGCCGTCGTCGCCGGTCGCGACCGAAGTCGCCGACAGCTTAGCGCTCGCGCCGCTTGCCGGTGCCGCGAACGTGACCGTGACGTTCGGCACCGGATTGCCGAAATCGTCCTCGACGCGCGCGGTGAGCGGCAATGCGAACGCGCTGCCGACCGCGGCGCTCTGCCCGCTGCCGCCGGCGACGATCAGCGTCGTCGGCACGCCGGCGATGCCCGTGCCGGACAGCGTGATCGTGCGCGGGCCCGCGCTGCTCGAGATCGCGATGACGTCGCTCGCGGGACCGACCGCGGTCGGCGAGAACGAGTACGCGAGCGTGCATGACGCCGACGGCGCCAGATCGAACGGCGGCGCCGGGCAATCACCGCCGGCGCGCACGAACGGCGCGGTCGCATCGTCGAGCGCGCTGACGCTGACCGCGCTCGTGCCGCTGCTGGTCAGCGTGAACGTCGCCGGGCCGGCCGTGATGCCGGCCGGCACGGTTCCGAAGTCGACGGACGGCGGCGCCACCGTGAGGTCGGCGCCTGCCGCCGACAGCACGAGATCGACGTGGTTCGCGTCGTAGGTGACTGCGGCCTGCAAGCCCGAGGGCGGCGTGCCGATCGTGACCGTAGCGAACGTCGTGCCGCCGAGGCCGCCGTCGGCCTGCAGCAGCGTGTATGTGCCTGCGGAAAACGTGCCGTCGGCGAACTCGATCGACAGCGCGCCCTGCAGCGTCGCCGACGACGACGCGTGGATCGAGCCTGCGCCCGCCGGCGCGACGGTGATGTCGACGCTGCCGCTGTTCCACACGGCGATCGAAGCGGCTTCGACGCTCGCGCCGGCGTCGATCTTCATGAGCCCCGTGCCGCCCGCGCCGCCGACGTTGCCGCCGACCGCGATCGTACCCGCGTTGACGAAGCGCGAGCCCGCGCCGGTCAGCGCGACGGTGCCGCTCGCGCCGGGACTGAAGCCGATGTTCGCGAAGAAGCCGCTCTCGAGCGTGCCGCCGTTCGCGATCGCGATCGTGCCGTTGCCGTCGAAACCGACGTAGAGGCCGTGATCGTTGTGCCAGACCGAGTCCGCGCCATCGATCGTCGCCAGCCCCGTCGATGCGCCGTCGTAGGCGACGTAGCCGAACGAGCCGTGCGATTCGACGCGCCCGCCGTTGGCGACCGTCAACGTGCCGTCGCCGTTCTGGCCGACGTAGAAGAAGCCGTTCGTCGACCATAGCGAGCCCGCGCCGTCGACCGTCGCAGCGCCGTCGGAATCGAAGTTGAAGCCGAGGTAGCCCGTGCCGTTGATGACGGCGCCGCCGTTGGTGATGTTGAGGACGCCGGTGCCGGA
>DATFRS010000397.1:0-14889 GCA_035263065.1 Rhodanobacteraceae bacterium | reverse complement strand
GTTCGGGATCGGGACGGGGGTGGGCTTGGCAGGGACGGGTGTCGGCTTCGGCGTGACGACGGGCGTGGGCGTCGTCGTCGACGGCGTGGTCGTCGACGGCGTCGTGGAGGCCGTCGTGCCCGTCGACGTCGAAGGCGTCGTCGTGGAAGGCGTCGTCGTGCCGGTCGTCGACGGCGTCTTCGCTTCCGGCGTCGTGCCGGTCGTGCCCCAGATGTCTTCCTTCGAGACCTTGTCGCTCTTCGGCGCGGTGGCCGTCGACGGCGTCGTCGTCGAGCTCGTGGCCGTCGCGGGCGGCGTCGGGGTCGTCGGTGCAGGCGTCGTCGTCGCAGGCGTCGTGCTCGCGGTCTTCGCGCCCGACTTGCTCTGGTCCTGCAGGTCCTTGAGCTTCTTCTGGAGATCGGCGATCTCCGAATCCTTCAGCGTGAGCAGGCGATCGGACTTGCCCTTGGTGTCCTCGAGCTCCTTGACGCGCGACTTCAGCTCGCCGGTTTCCTGCTCACGGCTCGCCAGCGCCTCCTTCGTGCGCGCGAGCTCGGCCTTGAGCTCGGTGGAGCCGGCGCCCGAGGAACCGCTGCCCGGACGGTCGTTGACCGCGACCTGATCCTTGCCGGCCTTCGGCGGGACGAGCTCGAGGCGCTCGCTCGGCGTCTTCGACGTGGACGTCGTGGACGTGGTCGACGCGCCGGTCGCCGGCTTCGCGGCCGGCGGCGTGGTCTTCGCGGCCGGCGCGGCGCCGGTGTCGGCGACCAGCGTCGGCTTCGTCGCGGCACCGCCGCGCCAGTCTTCGATCTGCGCGTGCACCTGCGCCGCGGCTTCGCTCGCCGAGCCGACCGACTTGATCTGGTCGGCCGACGGAATGCGCAGGATCGCGCCGCGCTTCAGCGAGTTGATGTTGTCCTTGAAGAACGCGTTCGGGTTCTCTTTCAGCATCGCCAGCATGAGCTGGTTGATGTTGGTCGACTCGTCCGGGCGCACGTCGCGCGCGATGCCGGACAGCGTATCGCCGGCTTCGACCGTGTACTCCCCGGCGCCGGCGTGCTTGGGTGCCGGAGCGGCGGGCGCGGGCTTGCTCGGCGCGGGCTCGGGGCGCGGCGCGGCGGCGACCGGCGCGGACTTCGGCTTCGACGGCGCGGCTTTCGGCTTCGATTCGGGGAGCGGCTGCGTCGGCGCGCGCTCGGCGGGCTTCGCCGCGGTCGCGACGGCGCTCGTGCCGGTCGCGGGCGCCATCACCGGCGGATCGAGCAGCACCGTGTATTCGCGCAGCAGTCGGCCCTTCGGCCAGTTCGCCTCGACGAGGAAATCGAGGAACGGCTCCTTGACGGCCTCCTTGCTGGTGACCTTGATCACCATGTCGCCGTGGCTGCCCTTGACCAGCGAGAACTCGAGCGGCACCGAGAGGCGCGAG
The DNA here is from genome assembly GCA_035263065.1 of Rhodanobacteraceae bacterium. Taxonomy (GTDB): domain Bacteria; phylum Pseudomonadota; class Gammaproteobacteria; order Xanthomonadales; family Rhodanobacteraceae; genus Dokdonella_A. Next base: position 13,484 of record DATFRS010000397.1, on the reverse strand, counting down.
CGGTTGAGGCCGACGCGATCGAAGTCCTCGGCGGCGGCGAGCTGCACGAGGAGACCCTCGGCTTCGCCCTGCGTGCCCTGGAGCACCGGAATCTCGGCGTCCAGCGGCTGATTGAGCTTGGAATTGACGTGAATCGTGCCCAGGCCCAGCGCGAGGGCGTCCGTCCCGCTCAACGCAAGCGCGATCGCGAGCGGCAACTTAAGCGGTCGTTTCATCTCGTTAGGCCCCCCAACAGGCGTCTACTGACCGGCCGCGGGACCGTTTCCGGCGGCCGGCGAAGCTTTGGTGAATTATCTCGAAACGGGCTTATAACACAATCGTAACTATAGATTACAGATACGATTTCGCAAGAAACGAAAAAGGACCTTCCAAGACCGGTCACGCCGGGGTTTGGGGTGGGTCCTGCCCGTCCCGAACGGCCGCACCAAGCCCCTGCGGGGTGCGGCTGCGGCGCGCACGTTACCCGTTCCTTGCGAGGATTTCCGCGATCTGGACCGCGTTGAGGGCCGCGCCCTTGCGGATGTTGTCGGCGACGATCCAGAGATTGAGGCCGCGCGGATGCGAGATGTCCTCGCGGATGCGCCCGACGAAAACCGGGTCCTTGCCGGCCGCGTGCGTGATCGGCGTCGGATAGCCGCCGGCCTTGTGCTCGTCGACGACGACGAGACCCGGCGCCATGCCCAGCAACGCGCGCGCTTCGGCCGCGGTGATCTTCTTCTTCGTCTCGATGTGCACGGCTTCCGAGTGCCCGTAGAACACCGGCACGCGCACGGACGTCGGATTCACCTGGATCGAATCGTCCTCGAGGATCTTGCGCGTCTCCCAGACGATCTTCATCTCCTCCATCGTGTAGCCGTTTTCGGTGAAGTCGCCGCCGTGCGGGATCACGTTGAAGGCGATCTGCACCGGGTAGACCTCGGGCTTCACGTCCTGGAAGTTGAGGAGCGCCGCGGTCTGCTTGCCGAGCTCCTCGAGCGCACGATGCCCGGTGCCCGACACCGACTGGTACGTCGCGACGTTGATGCGCTCGATGCCGACCGCGTGATGGATCGGCGCGAGTGCGACGAGCAGCTGCATCGTCGAGCAGTTCGGGTTGGCGATGATGCCGCGCTTCCTGTGCTGCGCGATCGCGTGCGGATTGACTTCGCTGATGACGAGCGGAACGTCGGGCTGGTAGCGGAACTCCGACGTGTTGTCGATCACGACCGCGCCGGCCGCCGCCGCGCGCGGCACGTGCACGCGCGAGACCGAGCCGCCGGCCGAGAAGAACGCGATGTCGATGCCTTTGAAATCGAAGTCGGCGAGATTCCTCACCGTGATCTTGCGATTGCCGAAGTCGACCTTGCTGCCGGCCGAGCGCTCGCTCGCAAGCGGCACGAGATCGCCGACGGGGAAATGGCGTTCCTTGAGGATCGAGAGCAGCGTCTCGCCGACGGCGCCGGTGGCGCCGGCGATGGCGATGTTGAAGGTTCTGTTTGTGGACATTGATCGTGTTCTTTCTTCGGGTGAGCGGTCAGCGGTGAACGGTGAGCGGAAAAGCACAGCGCTTGTCCCGCTCACCGCTCACCGCTCACGGCTCACGTTCCCCGCAATCCGCGGCTTCACGTCGCCGACATCCGCGCACTGTGCCCGATGCCGCAACGCATGGTCCGTCAGCACGAGCGCCACCATGGCCTCGGCGATCGGCGTCGCGCGGATGCCGACGCAGGGATCGTGGCGGCCTTTCGTGACGACTTCGACCGGCGCGCCGTCGAGGTTCACGCTCCTGCCGGGAATCAGGATGCTCGACGTCGGCTTCAGCGCGATCGATGCGACGACCGGCTGGCCGCTCGAGATGCCGCCGAGAATGCCGCCCGCATTGTTCGACAGGAAACCGTGTGGCGTCATCTCGTCACGATGCTCGCTGCCTTTCTGCGCGACCGACGCGAAACCTGCGCCGATCTCGACGCCCTTGACCGCGTTGATCGACATCAGCGCAGCCGCGAGATCGCCGTCGAGCTTGCCGTAGATCGGCTCGCCCCAGCCCGGCGGCACGCCGTCGGCGACGACCGTGACGCGCGCGCCGACCGAATCGCCGGACTTGCGCAGCGCAGTGATGTACGCCTCGAGCTCCTCGACCATCGACGCGTCGGGCCAGAAGAACGGATTGCCTTCGACCGCGTCCCAGTCGAACGCGCGCGGGACGACGTCGCCGATCTGCGCGAGATGGCCGCGCACGCGCACGCCGAATCTTTCGGCGAGCCATTTCTTCGCGATGACCGCGGCCGCGACGCGCATCGTCGTCTCGCGCGCGGACGAGCGGCCGCCGCCGCGATGATCGCGCAGACCGTACTTCTGCAGATACGTGTAGTCCGCGTGGCCCGGGCGGAACGTGTCGACGAGGTCGTTGTAGTCCTTCGAGCGCGCGTCGGTGTTGCGGATCAGCAGCGCAATCGGCGTGCCGGTCGTGCGGCCTTCGAACACGCCGGACAGGATCTCGACGTCGTCGGCCTCGTGGCGCTGCGAGGTGTAGCGGCTCCTGCCGGTCGCGCGGCGGTCGAGGTCGCGGCGGAATTCCTCGGCCGCGATCGCGAGGCCCGGCGGACAGCCATCGACGACGCAGCCGATCGCGGGACCGTGGCTTTCGCCGAAGGTCGTGACGGTGAAGAGTTTTCCGAACGAATTGCTCGACACGACGACTCGTTGCGTCCTCGACATCCCGCGGAAAGTTATCGCGTGCGCGCGCTCGCGGCCTTCCCGATTGCTTGCGCGTGCTCGACGAGATCATCCCGGTCGAGCAGAAACACGCCCATCTGCCCGACGTTGAACTCGATCCAGTTGAACGGCACCTCCGGCAGCAGGCTCGCGAGCGCCTTCTCGCTCTCGCCGACCTCGACGATGAGCACGCCTTCGTCGGACAGATGCGCCGGCGCATCGGCGAGGATGCGCAGCGCGAAGTCGAGCCCGTCGTCGCCCGCACGCAAGCCTAGCGCGGGTTCGTGGCCGTATTCGGGCGGCAGCGCGGCATATTCCTGCTCGGTCACGTACGGCGGGTTGCTGACGATGAGATCGTACTGGCGGCCCTCGAGCCCCGCGAAGAGATCGGAGCGCACGGCCTCGACGCGGTCGGCGACGTCCTGGTATTCGATGTTCTCGCGCGCGAGCGACAGCGCTTCCTCGCTGATGTCGGCGAGGTCCACCTGCCACTCGGGACTGTGCACGGCCATCGCGATGCCGATGCAGCCCGAGCCGGTGCACAGATCGAGCGCGCGCTCGACGTCGCGGTCGTCGAGCCACGGCGAGAAGCCGCCCTGGATCAGCTCGGCGATCGGCGAGCGCGGCACCAGCGCGCGTCCGTCGGACTTGAACTTGAGCCCCGCGAACCACGCGGTGCCGGTGAGGTATGCGACCGGCTTGTGCTCGTCGACGCGGCGGTCGATGAGGTCCTGCACGCGCCGGCGCTCTTCGGCCGTGAGCTTCGCCCCGCCGTAGGCCGGCGACAGATCGTGCGGCAGGTGCAGCGCATGCAGCACGAGATGCGTCGCCTCGTCGATCGCGTTGTCGTAGCTGTGCCCGAAGACGAGCCCCGCCGCGCCGAAACGGCTCGCGCCGTAACGGATGAAATCGATGATCGTGGCGAGCTCCTCGGTCACGCGCGGGCTTCGTCGGGAAAGGGCCGCAGAGTATAGGTGCAAACGCGGCGGGATCGGCCCGCTGCCGGGCCCGCCGCTATAATCGCGGCATGCATCGCTCGCGTCGTGCCGGCCGCGTTTCGGCCAACACTCTCATCCTCATCGCGGCGCTCGCCGCGGCGCTCGGGCTCTGGCTCGGCAGCCGCGCGTTCCTGCCCGCGCCGCCGAAGCTCGCCGCGGCCGTGCTCTATCCCGAGCCGCGTCCGGTGCCCGATTTCCAGCTGACGCGCGCCGACGGGAGGCCGCTCACGCAAGCGGACTGGAAGGGCCGCTGGACCGTCGCGTTCTTCGGCTACACGAACTGTCCCGACGTCTGCCCGACGACGCTCGCCGCGTTCAAGCAGGCGCACGCGAAGCTGCGCAAGGACGACATCGCCGATCGCGTGCGCTTCGATTTCATCTCGGTCGATCCCGCGCGCGACGTGCCGGACGTGCTGTCGCGCTACGTCGGCTATTTCAGCAAGGACTTCGTCGCCGCGACCGGCACCGACGAGGAACTGACCAGGCTCACGCGCGGGCTCGGGCTCATCTACTCGCGCGAAGAGACCGGCAACGGCGACTACGCGGTCGACCACAGCGCCTCGGCCGTCATCATCGATCCGAACGGGCGCGAGGTAGGTCTCTTCCGCCCGCCGTTCGACGCCGACGCGATGGCCAGAGACCTCAAGCAGCTGGCAGGCGCCGGCTGATGCGCGCCGCGGTCGCCGCGCAATATCTCCTTCCCCACCGGCTGCTCTCGCGCTTCGTTCGCTGGGGGACGCGCTGGACGTTCCGGCCGTGGAAGAACTTCCTGATCCGCGAGATCGTCAAGCGCTATCGCGTCGATCTCGACGAAGCCGAGACGACCGATCTCGCCGCGTACGCGAACTTCAATGCGTTCTTCACACGCGCGCTGAAAGCCGGCGCGCGGCCGCTCGATCCCGATCCCGACGCCGTGCTCTGCCCCGCCGACGGTCGCGTCAGCCACGCGGGGCCGATCGAATCGGGCCGCGTGTTCCAGGCCAAGGGCTTCGACTTCGGCACCGGCGAGCTCCTCGCCGACGACGCGCGCGCGGCGCCGTACCACGACGGCAGCTTCGTGACGGTGTACCTGTCGCCGCGCGACTACCACCGCGTGCACATGCCGCTCGCGGGCGAGCTCGTCGAAACCGTGCACGTGCCGGGACGCATCTTCAGCGTCGCGCCGGCGGCGGTCGACGGCATTCCGCGGCTCTTCGCGCGCAACGAGCGGCTCGTCTGCCACTTCGAGCACGCGCTTGGGCCGTTCACGGTCGTCATGGTCGGCGCGATGCTGGTGTCGGGCGTCGCGACGGTCTGGGACGGTGTCGCGATCCCGCCGTATGCCGACCGCATCGTGCGGCGCGACTGGCGCGGGCGCGGCGTCTGGCTCAAGCGCGGCGCCGAGCTCGGCCGTTTCGAGATGGGCTCGACCGTGATCGTGCTGCTGCCGGCCCGGCTCGGGCGGATTTCGGCGCAGCTCGCGCCCGAGCAGGCGGTCCGGGTTGGTCAAAAAATAGGCAGCCTCGCGCAGCGAGCGGGACATTGAGCCCCACCCGGGATCGCGTCAAAATGTGACGCCATATGGCGAAGTGTGACTAATTGGACAGTCCGTTCACGCCGCACCCGTTAGATTTCCGTGCACCGGCAAATCAACCGCCGTGCCGGTCTCAATCCAGGGGAATCTCATGCAGCTCGTTACTCGTCTGATCGCGTTGAGCCGTGCAATGCAGCTGCGCCGCCAGTTCCGTGGCATCGAGAAAGCCCTGGTCGAGCTGCAGCCGAATGCGCGACGCCAGCTCGCCGCGATCGCGATGCGCGAGTTCCAGAACGCGTCGAAGAGCGAATTCCCGCACCTCTACGCGACCCCGCCCGACCAGAAGTACCGCCCGTGGGGCAGCGGCACCGACATCGGCCTCGAGCGCATGCGCTCGGACAGCCTGCAGGTCCGCCTGCGCGGTGTCGCGCTGTGGCTCACGGTCGCCTACCACGAGACGAAGGATTCGCAGTTCCCCGAGCAGCAGGAGCTGCACCGTCAGGTCATGCGTGCGATCCGCGCGCTCAAGGACTCCATTCCGGCGGCTGAGCTGAGCCAGTGGTTCGCCGCGAACAATGAGGCGCAAGCGGCCTGACCGGCATCCGACGGCAGCTCGCGCCTTCGGATGACCGGTCGCGGAAAAACGGCCGGCCCCTTCGACTCCCTAGCGTTTCGCACACTCCGGAATACGGAGCGTCTTGCCCGGCTTGAGGGCGTACGCCGGCGCGCGCAGGTTGTTCGCCGCCGCGATCTCGCGCACGCCGCCGCAGCCGACCTTCTTCGCGATCGACGACAGCGTGTCGCCCTTGCGCACGACGTAGCCGCGCGGCTTGACCTCCTGCGCATGCACGAGGCTTCCGGGCGGCGGTGACGGCACGACGGCCGAGTGGAGCTCGGCGGCGAGCGTCGGCCATTTCCCGTCGGCGCAGTCGCGCGCGTAGACCGCTTCGAGCTGCACCGGCACCGAGATCTTCGCGCCGGCCGGCTCCTGCTGCTGCGGATCGAGCTGCGGATTGAGGTTGCGCAGCGTGCGGAACCAGCCGCCTTCCGAATCGGCGTCGTTGCCGAGGCAGATCGTGAGCTCGGCGATCGACGCCGGCCGCGCCAGCGTGATCGTGCCGGGCTGCGCGGCGACTTTCGGGAATTCGAGGTTGTAGCGCTCGGGATGCATGAAGAGCCACGCCGCGGCGAGCACCATCGGCACGTATTCGCGCGTTTCCTGCGAGACCGCGTAGTAGATCTTCGGATCCCAGAAATTCTGCCCGCCACCGCGGCCGGCGAGCCGCTGCATCGCGCCCTCGCCGCCGTTGTAGGCGCCGATCACGAGCTCGAGCTGGTTGTTGAAGATCGCGAGCTGCTCGTTGATATAGGCCGCGTTCGCGCGCGCCGAGAGCTTCGGATCGAAGCGCTGGTCGAAGCCGTCGACCGTGCCGAGCCCGAAGCGCAGGCCCGTCGCGTACATGAACTGCAGCGGCCCCGAGGCGCCCGAGCGCGACACCGCGTGCACCTTGCCGCCCGATTCCTTCGCCAGCATGCCGAACAGGAGCGCTTCGGGCAGGCCGGCCTTCTGGTACTCCGGCCACATCAGGTAGCGCATGTACTCGTAGTTGACGTAGGCGGCGACGAGATTCGGCCGGTATTGCGTCAGCCATTCCTCGAGCGCGGCCTTGACCGGACCGTTCAGCGCGATGATCTCGCCTAGCTCGCGGCCCTTCAGCAGCGTCACCGAGCGGCCGAGCTCGGGCACCGCGGCGACGACCGGCGACGTCTCGCCGGCTTCCTGCGCGGCCTCGGGCGTCGCGCCGGCGGTGGACTCTTCGGATTCCTTGTTCGCCTCGCTGCCGGTCGAAAGGCGCAGCAGGCGATCGAACGCGGCGACGAAGCGCTGCTGGTCGCAGCCGTCGAGATCGGCGCAGCGCGTGGCCGCCGCGCGAAGGTCGTCGAGCGCGGCGGTCACCTCGGCCTCGGCCTGATCGCTCTTGCCCTCGCGCGCGAGCGCGAGGCCGTTCTCGTAGCGCGTCGAATCGGCATCGAGCCGCGAGTACAGCGCGTTGATGCCGGCGTCGTCGACCTTCGGCGCCGCGGGCGGGGCTTTCTGTGCGGGTGTCGCGGCGCAGGCGGCGAGCGCTGCGAGGACGGCGGCGACGGCAAGGCGATGAACGATCGGCATCGAACGGATCCGGTGAGCGTCACCGCAAATTACCGTCTGGAACCGGCTCCGGCAACCCGTTGCCGTGAACGGATCGATACAATCGTGACGTCCTTCGCTGCGAGCATGCGCGCATGAGCCAGATCCTGATCGGCAAGGGCGACAAGCCCATCTATCTGCTCGCCAAGTACGCCAACCGCCACGGGATGGTCGCGGGCGCGACCGGCACCGGCAAATCGGTGTCGCTAATGGTGCTCGCCGAAGGCTTCTCCAAGCTCGGCGTGCCGGTGTTCCTCGCCGACGTCAAAGGGGATCTCGCCGGCCTCTCGCAAGCCGGCGCGATGAACGACAAGCTCAAGGCGCGCATCGACAAGCTCGGCATCGAGTGGAGCGGCAGCGCCGACCCGGTCGTGTTCTGGGACATCTACGGCAAGTCCGGGCATCCGGTGCGCACGACCGTGTCCGAGATGGGGCCGACGCTGCTCGGCCGGCTCATGGAGCTCAACGACACGCAGCAGGGCGTGCTCGAGATCGTGTTCAAGGCCGCCGACGACAACGGGCTTCTCCTCCTCGACATCAAGGATCTCCGCGCGCTGCTCGGCTGGGCCGTCGACAACGCGAAGGACATCTCGCAGCACTACGGCCTCGTAGCGCCGGCGTCGATCGCAGCGATCCAGCGCGCGCTGCTCTCGCTCGAGCAGGCGGGCGCCGATCAGTTCTTCGGCGAGCCCGCGCTCGATCTCGCCGATTTCATGCGCCAGGATCTGTCCGGCCGCGGCATCGTCAACATCCTCGCCGCCGACCAGCTGATCCTGAAGGCGAAGCTCTACACGACGTTCCTGCTGTGGATGCTGTCGGAGCTTTTCGAAAAACTCCCCGAGGTCGGCGATCTCGATCAGCCCAAGCTCGTGTTCTTCTTCGATGAGGCGCATCTCCTCTTCGACGACGCGCCGGCTGCGCTGCGCCAGCGCGTCGAGCAGGTCGTGCGGCTGATCCGCTCGAAGGGCGTCGGCGTGTACTTCTGCTCGCAGAATCCCGACGACGTGCCCGACGTCATCCTCGGCCAGATGGGCAATCGCATCCAGCATGCGCTGCGCGCGTTCACGCCGCGCGATCAGAAGGCGGTCAAGGCCGCCGCCGAAACGTTCGCTCCGAATCCGAAGATCAACGTCGCCGAGGCGATCACGCAGCTCGGCGTCGGCGAGGCGCTGGTGTCGACGCTGCAGGAAGGCGGCGTGCCGATGCCGGTCGAGCGCGCGCTGATCACCTCGCCCGGCTGCCGCATCGGCGCGATCACGCCCGACGAGCGCAACCAGGTGCGCATGCGTTCGCCGGTCGGCGGCAAGTACGACACGACGATCGATCGCGAATCGGCGTTCGAAACGTTGAGCCGGCGCGCGCAAGCCGCGCCTGCGCCCGATGCGCCGCCGGCGCGCGGCAACACGCAACAGCCGCAGCAGGGCGGCGGCTGGACCGACATGGCGAAGGACATGATCTTCGGCACGAGCCGCCGCCAGGGCATGCTCGAAACGATGGCGAAATCGGTCGCGCGCAACGCCGGCGGCCAGCTCGGCCGCTCTATCCTGCGCGGCGTGCTCGGCTCGATGTCCAAGAGGTGACCATGCAGAACGAATCGGCGCACGCCGCACGACCCGCGGTCATCGTCCCGTTCTGGGAGCGCCTGCCCGAGATCGCGCGCTATCCCGCGCATCCCGCCGCGCTGACGACGATCGCCGTGCTGGCGGTGTGCCATCTCGTATCCGGTCTCCCGCTCGGCTTCGTGCTCGACCTCTTCGTCTGGGTCGCGCTCTACAAGTACGCGTTCGAGTGCCTGCGCGCGACGGCCGACGGCCGCATGGAGCCGCCCGAGATCGCCGTGCACGTCGAGGACTCGCTCGGCTGGCTGCAGATCGTGCTGCAGATCGTGTTCCTCGGGCTCAACATGCTCGCCTACGTCGTGCTCGGTCCGGTCGGCGGCGCGATCGTGTCGATCGTGCTCGCCCTGGGGCTCCCCGGCGCGATCATGTCGCTCGCGATGGACGAGAACCTCGTCATTGCGCTCAATCCGGCGACATGGCTCGCGATCTTCATGCGCATCGGCTGGCCGTACCTCGCCGTCGCCGGGTTCTATTTCGTGTTCGGCGTGAGCGAGCGCTTCGCGCAGGGGCTCGCCGTGCCGATCCTGCCGGGGTTCGTCACCGAGATCGTCTTCTACTTCATCGCGCAGTACGTCATCGTCGCGACGTTCCATCTGATGGGCTATCTGATCTACCAGTACCACGAGGAAGTCGGCTACGCGCCGGTGCCGCAGCAGGCGCTGTCGCGCGGGCCCGATCCCGATCAGTCGCTGCTCGACGAAGCGGATCGGCTCGAGGACGACGGCAAGCCCGACGCAGCGGCCGAGATCCTCGCGATCACGATCCGCGGCCGCGGCGGCTCGGAAGCGATGCACACGCAGTACCGCCGGCTGCTCGCGCTGCTCGAGCGCCGCGAAGCGCTCGTCGCGCACGGCCGCGACTGGATCACGATCCTGGTCGGGCAGAACAAGGACAAGCGCGCCGTCGAAGTCGCGCGCGAATGCCTCGAGATCGATCCCGCGTTCGAGCTCGGCAGTCCCGACGACGTCGCCCGCGTCGCGCAGAAAGCCGTCGACACCGGCGCGACGCAGGTCGCGCTGAAGCTCGTCTCGACGTATCTCAAGTCGAATCCGCGCCATCGCGACGTGCCTCGCAACGCACTCATCGCCGCCAAGGTTCTCGGCGAGCGCATGGGCAAGGACGACGTCGCGCGCCGGCTGCTCGACCAGACGCTCGAGCGCTTCCCGAACGATCCGCTCGCGGGCGACATCGCGGCGTATCGCGCGTTCCTCGGCAAGGTCGCGACGCCGCCTGCGCGCGCCTGACCGCATGAGCCGCTGGCGATCCGCCGCCGCGCCGTCCACCGCGATCATCACCGCCGACGGCCACCGTCGCCTCAAGGACGAGCTCGACGAGCTCTGGCGCGTGCGCCGTCCCGAGGTCGTGCGCGCGCTCGCCGACGCCGCCGCCGAAGGCGACCGCTCCGAGAATGCCGAGTACATCTACCGCAAGAAGCAGCTCGGCGAGATCGACCGCCGCGTGCGCTATCTGACGAAGCGCCTGCAGGACCTGCGCGTCGTCGACGCGCCGCCGTCCGATCCGAACGCCGTCTACTTCGGCGCGTGGATGCGCCTCGAGTCCGACGATGGCGCGCTCCACGACTACCGCATCGTCGGCCCCGACGAAACCGACGCCGCGCGCGGCTGGATCAGCATCGACTCGCCGCTCGCGCGCGCGGCGCTGCGCGCACGTGCGGACGACGAGTTCGTCGCGGAGCTTCCCGGCGGGGCGACGCGCTTCGTCGTCGTCGGTGTCAGCTACTCGGGCACGTTCGCCGAGCCATAAAAAAACGGACGGCGAGGTGCCGTCCGTTTTCGTGTCCGTGCCGACTCGCTTACTGGGTCTGGATCGGCAGGTAGACCTTGAACGTCTGCTGGTCTTCGGCTGCGTCGGGCGCCGAGGTCAGCTCGTCCCAGAAGCGGCCTTCGGCCATCTCGGCGTACGGATAGCCGTGCGATTCGGCGTAGGCCTTCAGCATCAGGCGCAGCAGCGGGAGCTGCGCGGGGCTGCCGGTGTACTCGGTGACGAGCGCCTTGCCCTGGTACCAGAGCGCCGCGCGCACCTTCTCGTCGAGCACGAGCATGCCATCGTTGTCCTTGTCGCCGGCCTTGAACGCCTGGTTCTCGTCCTCGTCGCCGGTCGAGCTCGGCTTCGGCGTCGGCGTCTCGATCGTGTACTGCTGCTTGTCGAGCGTGAACGTCGTCTGGTCGACCGGGATCGCGACCGAGAACGCGTAGTCTTCCTCGCCCCAGTTCGTCGTGATCGTCATGCGCGGACCGGCCTGGTTGAGGCCCGCCTTCTTCATGACCGCCTCGATCTCCTTGACCGCCGTGTCGGTCGCCTCGGCGACGTCGTCGAGCGTGCGCTTCGCCTTGGTCGCGACGATGAGCACCGGATGCGCGGTGACGTCGGCGACGTCGATCTTGACGTCCTTGTAGTCGACGTTCGGGAACGACGCGAGCATCGCCGCGATGTTCGAGAGGTTCATCTGGATCTGCGAGGCCGGATCGCCGTGGATGTAGAGGCCGGCGTAGCGCCAGACGAGATTCCAGCCGTAGTCGGCGTCGTACGCCCAGTTGATCGTGACGGTCTTGCCGTTCTGCGCGGGGACGAGCGTGATCGTGTACTGCTTGTTCTCGCCGCTCCACGCGTTGTCGAGATCCATGACGACCTTCGAGTCCTGCTCGGACTTGGCGATCGTCAGCCCGCCGTTGCCGACGAGCTGCGAGGCGCTCGTCCACGTGACCTTGGCACCCTCGCCTTCCGGTGCGCCTTCGAGATTGAAGTGCGTCGCCGGGTCCAGCTTGCGCTGCGCGGACCATTCCGGGAAACGGCGGAACGAGTCGACCGAATCGTAGATCTGGCGCAGCGGGCTCGACACTTCCACCGATTTCTCGAGGTGGCCGTGCGCGGGCAGCAGCACGCCCACGATGACGACCAGCACGAAGACGATGACGAGCGAAACCAGGAGTTCGAGAATACGGGTCATATAAGGGGCTTCTCTCCAGGAACTCGGGGATCACCGGCGTCCTGCGCCAACGCGGCCGCCGAGCCCCTCGGGGACATGGCCGGCAGGCGCATGTCGCGACACTCGGGTCCGGGCGCGGAATGGTACTTGAGCCCGGGCGCCGTGGCTACGCCGGGGCCCGCGGGGCGTGTACGAGGGGATTCCTAGACGATGCCGAGCTCGAACGCCTTCAGGACCGCGCGCGTCCGGTCGCGCACGCCGAGCTTGGACAGGATGTTCGAGACATGATTCTTCACGGTTCCCTCGGCGACGCCGAGGGAGTTCGCGATTTCCTTGTTGCTGTAGCCGCCGGCCATGAGGCGCAGGATCTCGGTCTCGCGATCGGTCAAAGGATCAGGCCGGTCCAGGCTCACGAACTCGTTCTGCATGCGCTCCAGGCCCGACAGGAGCCGTTGCGTGACGACCGGCGCGACCAGCGAGCCGCCGGCCGCGACGGTCTTCACGGCGTCGACGAGCTGGTCCAGCGAGACGTCCTTCAGGAGATAGCCGCGCGCGCCGGCCTTGAGGCCCGCGAGGACCAGCTGATCGTCGTCGAACGTCGTCAGGATGATCGTCGGCGGCAGCTGGTTCGCGCTCGCGAGCGCGTTCAGGACATCGAGCCCCGACATGCCGGGCATGCGCATGTCGAGCAGCACGACGTCGGGCTTGACGCGCGGAATCGTCTCGACCGCCTGCATGCCGTCGCCGGCCTCGGCGACGACGCGGATCGAGTCGGACAGCTCCAGCAGCGAGCGGATGCCCTGGCGGACGAGAGTCTGGTCGTCGACGAGACACACTTCGATCATGCGGCGCCCTCCAGCGGCAGCCATGCGTCCAGCGCGAAGCCCTGGTCCTTGCCGGTGACGATGTCGAGCCGCCCGCCGTACTGCGCGAGACGCTCGCGCATGCCGACGAGGCCGTTGCCCTGCTTCAACTGCACGGCGCCGCGGCCGTCGTCGCGCGCATGGATCGCCATCTGCTTCTCGCCGTTGCGCTCGAACCTGAGCCACAGGTTGCGCGCCCCGGCGTGGCGGACCGTGTTCGTGATGATCTCCTGCGCGCAGCGCAGCAGCACCTGCGCGCGCTTGGGGTCGTCGACCGAGAAGCGCGGCGGGAGGTCGAGGTGAATCGCAAGGCCGGGCACGCCTTCGGTCAAGCTATGCAACGCCTGCGTGAGGTCGATGCTGTCCTCATCGCGCAACTGGCTGACCACCTCGCGCACGTCGCCGAGGAGGAGCTTGGCGACCGACTGCGCCTGCCGCACGTGGTCCTGCGCCTGCCCCTGCACGAGATGGCTCGCGACCTCGAGGTTCAGGCTGAGCGCCGTCAGGTGATGGCCGATCAGGTCGTGCAGCTCGCGCGAGATCCGCATGCGTTCGGCGAGCCGGCTCGACTCGGCGAGCAGCGTGCGCGTCGCGCGCAGCTCGGAGTTCAGCCTGCGCTGGTCCTCGCGCGCCTCGGCCTGCTGCTTGGCGACGACCGAGGT
>DATFRS010000396.1:0-3086 GCA_035263065.1 Rhodanobacteraceae bacterium | reverse complement strand
CGCCGATTCGGTGTCGCCCGCGTGGATCAAGGGCCCGCCGCTCGCGACGATCGGCGCGCACAACTTCTATCGCATCAACTGACGACGCGCGCAACGCGCGCGTCGTCATCCCCGCGAAAGCGGGGATCCATTTTCGCTTCGGCTCTTCCGAATCAGTGACGAAAAAAGCCGGCCATGGGGCCGGCTTTCTCGTTATGCGGTGCGAAATCGCGTCAGCGCAAGTACACGAGATGGCTGTTGCGGATCGCCACGCGATCGCCCGGGCGGAAGCCCGGATTGTCGTACTGCGTGACGACAGCCTGACGTCCGTCGTCGAGATCGACGTAGAAGCGGTACGCGTTGTACGTGCGCGAGTTGTTGTTCGACTCGACCGCGTTGCCGGCGAAGCCGCCTGCGACCGCACCCGCGACCGTCGCCGCCGTGCGGCCGTCGCCCTTGCCGACCGTCGAGCCGAGCAGGCCGCCGACGATCGCGCCGATGACTGCGCCGCCGCCGCTCGTGCCGCCGCGGTCGCGCGCGTAGACGCGCTCGATGTCCGCGACGCGTCCGCACTGGTAGCAGCCCCGGTCGCGATCGTAGTTGCCGCCCCGATCGCGCTCGTAGTAGCCGCCGCCCCGCTCGTCGTAGTACTGCGTCGTCGGCCGCGGCGGCGGCGCGACGCAGCCCGCCATCATCGTGGCGAGACCCGCGACGATCGCGAGTCGTGAGAACGTGGTACGCATGACACCCTCCGTGCAGAGCTGGCCCGATTGTCAGGATCGCACTCTGTGGGATGGGCAATGAACGGCGCTGGAACTACACGCGGCCCGATGCGCGTGCTGCGTGCGGCGCGGTGCATGAGTTAGCATCGGTTCGGCCTGGGAGGATTTCACATGCGATCCGAAGCGCCGTCGCACGACGATCTGCGCGAGCTCGATGCGGACAGCGCCGTCGCGCTGCTGACACCGTTGAGCGACGAGGCGATCGCGCATCTGCTGCACGGACTCGGCCCCGGCCGCGCGGTCGCGATCCTCGACCGCTTCGGCGCAGACCGCCGCCGCCAGATCGCGCAGGCCGCCGGCCGCGACGAAGGCGAGCAGTGGCTGTCCGGTCAACACTGGAGCCCCGGCACCGTCGGCCGGCTGATGGAGCCTCCGCCCGCCGTCTTTCCGGCCGAAGCGACCGTCGCCGAAGTCATCGCCGCCGTGCGGCCGATCGTGTCGCACACGCTCGTCACGTACGTCTTCGTCGTCGACGACGAGCGCCGGCTGACCGGCCTCGTCGCGTTCCGCGAGATCGCGCTCGCGCGGCAGGACCAGCGCCTCTCCGAAATCATGGTCGCGCGGCCGTTCACGCTGAAGCCCGACACCGAAGTCATCGACGCGATGCGCGAAGTCGTCAGCCGCCACTATCCGGTGTACCCGGTCGCCGACGACGACGGACGCCTCGTCGGCGTCGTGCGCGGCGCCGTGCTGTTCGAGGAGCAGGCCTTCGAGATTTCCGCGCAGGCGGGCTCGATGGTCGGTGTCGAGAAAGAGGAACGCCTGACGACGCCGTGGCAGCGCGCGCTCAAGTTCCGGCATCCGTGGCTGCAGCTCAATCTCGTGACGGCATTCCTCGCGGCCGCCGTCGTCGGACTCTTCCAGGACACGGTCAACCGCATCGTGATCCTCGCGGTCTTCATTCCGGTCCTGTCGGGCCAATGCAGCAACACAGGCTGCCAGGCGCTCGCCGTCACGCTGCGCGGCATGACGCTCGGCGAGCTCAAGGCCGGCCGCGCCGGCGCGCTCCTGATCAAGGAAGCGTGGCTCGGCTTTCTCAACGGCTCGCTGACGGGCCTCGTCGCCGGCATCGGCATGTTCTGGCTCGCCCATCACCAGAATCATCCGCAGGCGTGGGTGCTCGCCGCGATCACGTTCGTCGCGATGGCCGGCAGCTGCGCGATCTCCGGCATCGCCGGCGCCGCGGTGCCGCTCGCGCTGAAGCGGCTCGGCGCCGATCCCGCAACCGCATCGAGCATCTTCCTCACGACCGCGACCGACGTCGTCAGCATGGGCCTCTTCCTCGGCTCCGCGGCCTGGCTGATCACCGCGGCCTGACGTTTACATGTCGCACCGTCGCCGCCTGCGCGGCCGCGGAGTATCGTGGCGAGCACTCCCCGCACGCAGGATTCCCGCCATGCGCCCTGCCCGCCTCGTCGTCGCGTTCGCCTTCGCCGCCGCGCTCAGCCTCGACGCGCAGGCGCAATGGTCCAGCGATCCCGCCGCCAACCTCGTCCTCTCCGACCGCGACAACGAGCAGGTGCAGCCGAAGATCGTCGCAATCCCCGACGGCGGCTTCTACGTCAGCTGGTTCGACAACGCCGACGGCGGCTACGACGTCTACCTGCAACGCCTCGACGCCGCCGGCAACGAGCTCTGGCCGCACGACGGCATCCTCGTCGCCGATCGCGACCTGAGCTCGACCGAGGACTACGGCCTCTCGATCGACGCCGACGGCAATGCGCTGCTCGCGTTCGGCTTCCGCGATGCCGGCGCCGTCCAGGTGCTCGCGCAGAAAGTCGCGCCGGACGGCTCGCTGCTGTGGGGCGATCCCGGCGTCTTCGTGTCCGACGACTCACCCGACACGCACGCGCCGAAGATCGCCGGCACGCCGGACGGCGGCGCGGTCGTCCTGTGGGCGTCGAGCGCCGCCTCGACGATCGTCTCGAAGCTCGACGCCGACGGCAATCCGGCGTGGCCGTTTCCGAAGACGTTCACGCCCCCGAGCGGATTCTTCCTGCCCTGCGACGTGCACGTCGATGCCGACGGCGACGCGATCGTCTCGTGGTCGGCGCAGCTCTCGTTCGCCGACCGCGAGCTGTGGGCGCAAAAGCTCTCCGGCGTCGACGGCAACGTGCTGTGGAACCCGGACCACGTCAAAATCTTCGACGGCACCGACGGCGCGATGCAGCTCGGCAACTTCCCGCCGTTCATCGAGGACGGCGCCGGCGGCGCCGTGTTCGTCTGGTACACGGTGACGACGCAGGGCTCGGTACGCGTGCAGCACGTCGACGCGACCGGCACGCCGCTCTTCGCGCAGAACGGCGTGCTCGCGTCGACCGACGC
>DATFRS010000395.1:0-4684 GCA_035263065.1 Rhodanobacteraceae bacterium | reverse complement strand
CGTCGCCGTGCATGACGAGCGTCGGCACGTCGATGCTCTTCAGGTCCTCGGTGAAGTCCGTGGCCGAGAACGCCTCGATGCAGTCGTACTGCGCCTGCGCGCTGCCCATCATGCCCTGGCGCCACCAGTTCTGGCGGATCGGCTCGGACAGCGCCGCGCCTTCGCGATTGAAGCCGTAGAACGGGATCGGGATGTTCCAGTACGAATCGGAGCGGTTCGCGGCGAGCTGCCGGCGGAATCCGTCGAACACTTCGCGCGGCAGGCCGCCGGGATTCGCCGGCGTCTTCAGCATCAGCGGCGGCACGGCGCCGATCAGCACGAGCTTGGCGACGCGGCCCTTGCCGTGCCTGGCGACGTAGCGCGTCGCTTCGCCGCCGCCGGTCGAGTGGCCGACGTGGATCGCGTCGCCGAGGTCAAGGTGCGCGACGAGCTCGGCGTGATCCGCCGCGTACGTATCCATGTCGTTGCCGCTCGCCGTCTGGCTCGAACGGCCGTGACCGCGGCGATCGTGCGCGATGACGCGATAGCCCTGCTGCAGGAAGAACAGCATTTGCGCGTCCCAGTCGTCGGCGGACAGCGGCCAGCCGTGATGGAAGACGATGGGCTGTCCAGAGCCCCAGTCCTTGTAGAAGATTTTCGTGCCGTCTTTGACGGTGATCGATGTCATGTCGGTGCTCCGTTCTTGGGGTAGGTCCGGATGTCCGGCGAGCGTTGCGGTAACGACTGTACGAACCGGCGGCGGTGGCCGGTAGGCCTCAGCATGGGCGCACACTGTTGCGCGGAATGCATCAGTCGCGCGACCGGGCTAGCGCAGCGCGAACACCTCTTGGGCGGCGATGCGCTTCAACTTCTCGGGATTGCGCTGCACGTAGACGTTGAGGATGCGCTCGCCGTCCGTGTCGTAGTACTGCGCCGATTCGAGCTTGCCGTGCATGTAGCGCAGCACGCCGGCACGGCCGTTGATCACGGCGAGCTCGACGCGGAGGTTCATCGCGGGGTCGCGCCGGTTGCCGAGCCGCGCCGCGTAGAGGATCTGCGCGATGCGCTGACCGCCGACCATCGGCTTCGGAAAGCTGGTGACGAAGCCGCCGCCGTCGCCCATCAGCACGGCGGACTCGGCGAACATGCCCTTCATCGACGCGAAGTCGCCGCTCGACAGCGCATCGACGAAGCGGTGCATCAGCCGCCGGTGCGCCTCGGCGGACACCGCGTAGCGCGGCCGCTCGTCGCGGAGCTGGCCCTTCGCGCGGTGCACCATCTGCCGGCAGGCGGCCTCGCTCTTGCCGAGGATGCTCGCGATCTCGTCGTAGTCGACGTCGAGCACTTCGTGCAGCAGGAACGCCGCGCGCGCTTCGGGCGCAAGCCGTTCGAGCACGATCAGGAACGCGATCGAGAGATCGCTCGACGCTTCCTGCAATTCCTCCGGCGTCGCCGGGCCGTCGGTGAGAATCGGCTCCGGAAGCCATATGCCGACGTATTTCTCGCGCTCGGTGCGCGCCTGGCGCAGGCGGTCGATCGCGCGGCGCGTCGTCGTCGTCACGAGCCACGCTTCGACGTTGTCGACGGTGTCGACGTCGGTGTCGTGCCAGCGCGTCCACACGTCCTGCACGACATCCTCGGCATCGGACAGCGAGCCCAGCATGCGGTACGCGGTGCCGAGCATCCGCGGCTGCAGGCGGCTGAAAATGAGGGTGGGATCGTCCACGCGCGCACCGGTCGGGCCGATGCGCGATTGTGGCATGCGCCAGCGGGCGTTGCCGCCAGGCGCGATCGGTAATCACTTCGCCGGAAGCACCGCCGGCTTGTCGCTGTCCTTCAGCAGGAATACGACGAACTTCGCAGGCTTGTCCTTGCTTGCGTTGCGGCCGATCGTGTGCACGTCCGCGGGACCCTCGTGGAACGTCTGGCCCGGCGTCAGCGTGACGGGCTCGCTGCCCGCGACGCCCATGACGATCGAGCCTTCGAGCACGTAGACGAGCGCGTGCGCGTCGTGGCGATGCGCCTTCTCGACGGTGCCGGGCGGGTACTCGACGGTGAGCATCAGCACTTCCTTGCCGGGCATGTCCTGCAACTTCTGCGTCATCAGCGGCGTCACGATCGGCTCGGGTGCGTCGGCGGCCATGACGGTGCCGGAGCAGACGAGGACGACGAGGCCGGCGAGGCGAGCGATGCGCATGGGAATCTCCTTTGTCGGTTGGATGAAGCGAACGACTCAGGCGAGCTGAGCCTTGTCCAGACCATAGGCCTTGTCGCTGGAGCCGGGCACGGTCCGGAACGCGATGTTCGCGCGATTCCATGCATTGATCGCCATCACGGCCCAGGTGAGGTCGGAAATTTCCTTCTCCGAAAACTGCGTGCGGACATCCGCGTAGATCGCGTCGGATACGCCCTCCGGCGGAATCCGCGTCAGCACCTCGGCCCATTCGAGCGCTGCTCGCTCGCGCGTGTCGAAGAGCGGCGATTCCCGCCAGATCGCGACGTGATGGAGCCGCAGCGGCCGCTCGCCGTGGATCGTCGCCTCCTTGACGTGCATGTCGACGCAGAGCGCGCAGCCGTTGATCTGGGACGCGCGCAGGAACACGAGGTCGAGGATCGTCTGCCCGATCGCCGAGTCGTTCAACTGGAGATTGAACGCGGCGAACTTGCGGAACAGCTCGGGCGACTGCTGCTGGTAGTTGACGCGCTGAGTCATCGAAAGCTCCTGATGGGTCCGGTCGGTCTCCCTGGACCGAAATCGTAGGCAGCGCGCCGTCGCGCCGGTAGGCTTGCAGAGGGCCGCACGGTGTTGCGTGCGCGACATCAATCGGGCGTTGTCACAGGGCGCTCCGCTCGAACGTCTGGTGGGTTATCGGGGGCATTCATTCCGGGAAACCTTGCTCATGACCGCATCACCTGACCTTCCGTCCGACGGCCGCGATCCGCTGACCTCGAGCTTCTCGGCGAGCTATGCCGGCGTCGTGGCCTTCATCGCCGTCGCGACGGAAGGCAGCTTCGCGCGCGCGGGCGACCGGCTCGGCATCGGTCGCTCGGCCGTGAGCCGCAGCGTGCAGAAGCTCGAATCGCAGCTCGGCACGCGACTCTTCCAGCGCACGACGCGTGCGACGTCGCTGACGCGCGAGGGCGAGCTCTTCTTCGAGAACTGCCGGCCCGGCGTCGAGCGCATCCTGCAGGCGCTCGAGGAGATGCGCGATCTTCGCGAGGGACCGCCGCGCGGCCTCCTGCGCGTCACCGCGACGCTCGGCTTCGGACGCAGGGTCGTCGCGCCGCTCCTGGCCGCGTTCCGCGCGCGCTATCGCGAGGTCGCGGTCGAGCTCGTGCTCGACGAGCGCGATCCGGACCTCGTGACCGACCGCGTCGACGTCGCGTTCCGCGAGGGCGTGCTCGATGACTGCCAGATCATCGCCAAGCAGCTCATCCCGATGGAGATGCACGTCTGTGCCGCGCCGGCCTACGCGCGCCGCCACGGCCTGCCGGCGGCGATCGAGGACATCGCCGCGCACGCGTGCATCAATCAGCGCCTGTCGAACGGCCGGCTGCGCGCCTGGGATTTCCGCGTCGAAGGCCGCGCGTCCAGCCTCGCGCCCGAAGCGAAGCTCGCGTTCAACGATCCCGGGCTGATCCTGCAAGCGGTCCTTGCCGGCGAAGGCATCGCGCAGCTCGCCGCGTACCAGATCTCGGACGCGGTGCGCGCGGGCACGCTGGTGACCTGCCTCGAGCAGTTCGCGCCGGACGAGGGCGGCCACTATCTCTGCTATCTCAGTCGCCAGCAGCTGCCGAAGCGCATCCGAGCGTTCGTCGATTTCATGACGACGGAGGTCCGCGCGCTCGATCTCGACTGCTCCGCCATCGCGCAGTCCGACGTGCGCAACGAGCCCGCGCACGCGCTGGCGAGCGCCGCCGCGGCCGCCTGAACGGCGATTGGTGCGCGCCATGAAACACCGCGCGCCCCGCGACAGGGCTACCCGCTCCGGCAGCCGGCTCATAGCATCGCTGCGTCCACCTCCGAGGTCTCGCATGAAAATCGTCGTCATCGGCGGTACCGGCCGCATCGGCAGCAAGGTGGTGAAGCGCCTTTGCGATTTCGGCCACGACGTGATCGTCGCCGCGCCGACGACCGGCGTCGACGTGCTCACCGGCGCAGGCCTCGACACCGCGATGGCGGGCGCGAGCGTCGTGATCGACCTTGCGAACTCGCCGTCATTCGAGGACGCCGCGGCGCTACATTTCTTCCAGACCGCGGGGCTCAACGTGCTCGCCGCCGCGACGAAGGCCGGCATCGGCCATCACGTCGCGCTGTCCGTCGTGGGCACCGAGCGGCTGACCGCGAGCGGCTACTTCCGCGCGAAGCTCGCGCAGGAAACGCTGATCCGCGACGCCGGCATTCCGTACACGATCGTCCATTCGACGCAGTTCTTCGAGTTCCTGCCCGGCATCATCCAGTCGGCGGCCGAAGGCTCGACGATCCGGCTGTCGCCGGCGCTCGTGCAGCCGATCGCCGCCGACGACGTCGCCGACGCGGTCGCGAGCCTGTCGCTGCAAGCGCCGGCGAACGGCATCGTCGAGATCGCCGGGCCCGAGCGCGAATCGCTGTCGGGTCTCGCGCAGCGCTTCATGACGCTGATCGACGATCCGCGCGAGGTCGTCGCCGATGTGCATGCGACGTATTTCGGCGCGGAGCTCGGCA
>DATFRS010000394.1:0-4806 GCA_035263065.1 Rhodanobacteraceae bacterium | reverse complement strand
GAGCGGCTCGGCCAGCGCAAGGGGCAGCTCAAGAACATGGAGCCCGATGGCAAGGGCCGCGTGCGTCTCGAATACCTGATTCCGGCACGCGGGCTGATCGGATTCCAGACCGAGTTCCGCACGATCACCGCCGGCACCGGCCTCCTGTTCCACGTGTTCGATCACTATGGCCCGAAGGCCGAAGGCACGATCGCCAAGCGTCCGAACGGCGTCATGATCTCGAACGGCAAGGGCATGGCGCCGGCGTACGCGCTGGTCAGCCTGCAGGAACGCGGCCGCCTGCTCGTCACCGAAGGCGACGAGATCTACGAAGGCCAGCTCGTCGGCATCCATGCCAAGGACAACGACCTCACGGTCAACGCGCTCCGCGCCAAGCAGCTCACGAACATCCGCGCCGCGGGCAAGGACGACAACGTGCAGCTCACGCCGGCGATCAGGATGTCGCTCGAGCAGGCGCTCGAGTTCATCGAGGACGACGAGCTCGTCGAAGTGACGCCGAAGGAGATCCGCCTGCGCAAGCGGCATCTCACCGAGAGCGATCGGAAGAAGGCGTCGCGCCAGGTCGCGTAAGTCGTTCCCACTCGCCCCTGCTGTTCCCCCTCTCCCGCTTGCGGGAGAGGGCCGGGGTGAGGGCATTCTTGCTCACCGCGGCGGCTGGTAGATCTGAATCAGATTCCCGCACGTATCCGCAAACACCGCGATCTTCGCCGGCCCCGCCTGCACCGGATCGCGCGTGAACACCACGCCCTTCGCCTTGAGCCGCCGGTGCTCCGCGTCGACGTCGGCCACTTCGAACGCCGTCGCCGGAATGCCCTGCGCGAACAGCGCCTCCTGGAACGTCTTGCCGGCCGGATTCGCATTCGGCTCGAGCGACAGCGCCGCGCCGTCCGGCGCCTCGGGCGACACGACCGTGATCCAGCGATACTCGCCGACCGGAATGTCGTGCTGCTTCACGAAGCCGAGCATGTTCGTGTAGAACGCGAGCGCCTTGCCCTGATCGTCCACCATGATGCTGTTGAGCGCGATCTTCATGTGAGCTCCGTGGGGTGCGCGACGGCTCGCGCAAGCGCTCGACTATGCCCGCAGCGCGCGCTTCAATGCTTCTCGGAAATTGCGCCGGCATCCCGATGCGCCAGCGCACCCTCCAGCAGGCCGAGGCAACCGGCTTGCGGTGACTCGGGCGACGAGGCGGGCAGCGCCGCCTTCGGCCGGACGCGGCGGCGATACGCGGACGGCGGCTCGCCGGCGCGCCGCGCGAACCATGCGCTGAAGCTGCCGACGCTGCTGAAGCCGACTTCCATGCAGACGTCCGTCACCGCAAGCTCGCTGCGCGCGAGCAGGTCCTTCGCGCGATCGAGCCGCTCGCGCAGCCGATACTGGTGCGGCGTGTCGCCGAACAGCGCTGCGAAGCGGCGGATCAGCTCGCCTGTCGAAAGTTCGGCTTCGCGCGCGATCGCGTGAAGCGGAAGGCGCCCGCCCGGATCGCGCAAGCGCTCGCGAGCGCGGCAGAGCCGCGCGAATGACGCACCGATGGCCGTGTGCCCGAGCATCCTCGCCGCATTCTGCCCTGCGGGCACCATGACTTCACGCCCTGCGCAACACCGCCATCGGCGACGTCCGCGCAATGCGCAACGTACCGACCCAACCCGACAACGCGACCAGCGCCGCCGCGCCGACGATCAGCTCGATCAGCGATCCCATCGGCGGCCAGTAGCCTTCGAGCTTGAACACGCGCTCCGCGAGCGAGATGCCGATGCCGCCGGCGCCGATCGCCGCGATCGCTCCCGCGAGCACGCCGAGCGCGACGAACTCCGCGAGCACCGCGGCGCTGAGCTGACGTCCGTGCGCGCCGAGCGTGCGCAGAAGCGCGATCTCGAAGCGCCGCTCGTCGGCCGTCGCCGCGAGCGCCGCGAGCAGCACGAGCACGCCCGCCGCGACGCTGAAGGCGAGCACCCAGCCCGCCGCGCGGCCGACGCGGTCGACGATGTCGCGCACGCGATCGAGGATCGCGTTGATGTCGATCAGCGAGATGCCGGGATAGTCGCGCGACAGCGACGCGAGACCCGCCGATTCGCCACCCGGCACGTGGAAGCTCGCGAGCAGGCTGTGCGACAGGCTCGCGCCCGTCGCGGGATCGAGCATCAGGAAGAAGTTGACGCGGAACGAATCCCAGTCGACGCCGCGGACGCTGTCGACGCGCGCCGTGATGTCGCGCTCGCCGACGCGCAGCGTCAGCGTGTCGCCGAGCTTCAGATGAAACATGTCGACCCACATCTTGTCGACCGAGAGGCCGGGCTCCTTCGACGCGCCCGCGAACCAATGCCCCGACAGCAGCTTGTTCGCGGGCGGCAGCGTGTCGCTCCAGGACAGGCGCATTTCGCCGTCGATCCAGTTCTTCGCGCGGCGGTCCTCGAAGTCGTCGGCCTTCGGCGCCTTGCCGTTGATCGCGACGAGCTTGCCGACCGCGAGCGGCAGCATGTTGAGATTCGTCGCGCCGAGCGCACGCAGGCGCGTGTCCATCGCGTCGCGCTGGTCCGGCTGCAGGTTGATGAGGAAATAATTCGGCGTATCCGGCGGCAGTTCCATGCGCCAGCGCTCGAGCAGCGACGGTGCGATCACGCCGAGCACCGCGAGCGCCGTGAGACTCAGTGCGAGCGCGCCGGCCTGCAGCAGACTCAACGCGCGGCGCCGCGCGAGATTCGCGAGACCGAAGCGCAGCGCACCCGGCAGACGCTTGCCGCCGCTGCGCAGCAGTCGCAGCAGGATGAAACCGAGCAGCCACGTCGCGAGCGCAACGAGCAGGAACCCGCCGGCGAGCGTCAGCGCGAGCCGGAAGTTGCCGGCTTCGATGCCGATCAGCAGCGCGCCGACCGCGAACGGCAGCAGGTACAGCGCATCGAAGCGCCGCACGCGCATACCGATGTCCTGGCGGAAGACGCGCATCGGCTCGACATCGCGCAGGCGCAGCAGCGGCGGCAGCGCGAACCCGAACAACACGGCGAGGCCGATCGCGAACGCCGCGAGCGGCGGACCGATCGGCAGGCTCGGTGCCGCGACCGGCAGCAAATCGCGCGCGAGCACGATCACGACCTGCTGCATGCCGAGCCCCAGCACGAGCCCGAGCAGGCACGCCGGCAGCGCGAGCAGCGCGATCTCGAGCGTCAGCGCCGCAAGGATCTCGCCGCGGCTCGCGCCGAGGCAGCGCAGCAACGCGACTTCCTCGGTCTTGCGCCGCGCGAAGCGCTGCGCCGCGAGCGCGACCGCGATGCCGGACAGGAGCGCCGCGAGCAACGCGGCGAGCCTGAGGAAACTCTCGCCGCGCTCGAACGCGGTGCGCAGGTTCTGCTGCGCATCCTCGACCGTCGTGATCTCGGCGCCGTCGGTCAGCTTCGGCCGCGCCCACTGCGCGAACGCATCGACGGCCGTCGTGTCGCCCGCGACGAGCAGGCGATGCCGCACGCGGCTCCCGGGCCCGAGCAAGCCGATCGATTGCGCATCGGCGAGATTCATCACGAGGCGCGGCGCAAGACGGAACACGTTGCCGCCGTCCGGCGAGCGCACGATCTCGCCGGCGATCGTCATGTCGCGCCCGCCGACCTGCACGCTCGCGCCGACGCCGCGTTCGAGCGCGACGCCGATCTCGTGGTCGACGTACACCGAGCCCGGCGCCGGCGCGTGCACGAGCGTTTCGGCGCCGCCGGCGTCGTGCACCGAGAACACGCCGCGCAGCGGAAAGCCCGCGTCGGCGGCGCGCACGTCGGCGAGCCGGCTCTTGTCGCCGGCGAAGACGACGCTCGGGAAGTCGGCGAGCGCCGTCGTCGACAGGCCGCGCCGCTTCGCTTCGGCGGCAAAGTCGTCCGGCAGCGCGTGGCTCGAAGAGATGCCGAGATCGCCGCCGATCAATTCGGCGGCCGAGGCGACGATCGCGCGCTCGACGCGATTCGCGAGCGTCGCCACCGCGGCAAGCGCCGCGACGGCGAGCACGAGCGCGGCGGCGAGCGTCGCGAGCTCGCCGTGCAGGAACTCGCGGCGAAGGCTTCGCGCCGCAAACGCGAACGGTCTCATGCGGCCTCGCCCGCGATGCGTCCGTCAGCGAGACGAAGACTGCGCTGGCAACGTCCGGCCAGCGCGACGTCATGCGTGACCAGGACCAGCGTCGTGCCGTGCTCGCGATTCAGCGCGAACAGGAGATCGCTGACCGCGGCGCCGGTGCGCTGGTCGAGATTGCCGGTCGGCTCGTCGGCGAACAGCAGCTCCGGCTCGTGCACGAACGCGCGCGCGAGCGCGACGCGCTGCTGCTCGCCGCCGGACAGCTGGTGCGGATAGTGATGCCGGCGTGCATCGAGCCCGACGCCGGCGAGCGCGTCCCGCGCACGCGACGCGGCGTCGCTGCGGCCTTCGAGCTCGAGCGGCAGCATGACGTTCTCTTCGGCGTTCAGCGCCGGCAGCAGGTGAAAGCTCTGGAACACGAAGCCGACGAGGCGCCGGCGCAGGCGCGCCCGTGCTTCCTCGTCGAGCGCGTCGAGCCGCTGCCCGGCGAGGCTCACGGAGCCGGCCGTCGGCCGATCGAGCCCGGCGAGGAGCCCGAGCAGCGTCGTCTTGCCGGAGCCCGATGCGCCGACGATCGCGAGGCTGGCGCCGCGCTGAACGTCGAGGCTGACGCCATCGAGAATCGTCAGGCGCCCGTCGGGCCCGTCGACGGTTTTGCTAACCTCTCGCGAGCTCAGCACGATGTCGGAATCGGAAGCCATATGATCGGACGTCTCCTTGCGGTGTTCCTGTTCGTCTTCAGCGGCGTTGCGTTCG
>DATFRS010000393.1:0-5568 GCA_035263065.1 Rhodanobacteraceae bacterium | reverse complement strand
CGGCCGCGATCAGACGAAACGTCAGCTTCGTTGCGTGCATGAGAACCTCCCCTCAAGAGTGCTCGATGACGGCGGCAGGGTGCCGCGATGCCCAATGTCCTCCTCGCCTGCGGACGCGTCTACGGTGCGCGGCGCCGCCTGCGACCGCCTAGACCGAGCGCGGGGCGGCGGGCTTTCAGGCCCTGAAGCGGGAGTCAGAGATCGCGCAGGTAATAGCGGTCGCAGCTGTGATGGCCGGTGTTGCCCATCGAGCAGCCGATGCGCCGGAAACCGTCGGCGAGATAGAGCTTCTGCGCCGCATCCATGCCGGTCAGCGTCTCGAGATAGCACTGCCGGAAGCCGAACGCGCGCGCCGCCCCGATGCAGCGCTCGATCGCGGCGCGGCCCGCGCCGAGCCCGCGCAGCGCGGGCATGAAGTACATCTTGCGCAGCTCGCACACGTTCGGATCGCCGCCGTCGAGCGGCGCGACGCCGGCGCCGCCCAGCACCTCGCCGTCGATCTCGACGACGAAATACGCAGCGCGCGGCCGCGCATACGCGGCGGACATCGTGTCGACTTCGGCGTCGTGGATCGCGAAACCGGGACCGTCGGCGCCGAACTCGGGCATCACCGTGCGAATGATCCTCGCCACGGCCGCGTCGTCGCGCGGCTCGATCGGGCGCATCGTGAAGGCCGGCATCGTCACGCCAGCGCGCGGCGGAAGTCGAGGTCGTAGCGCGTGCCGCCGGTCAGCGAGTGCAGGCGCAGGTTCGTGATGCGGATCGGCGCGCCGGGCGTGAGCTCGGCCGCGTTCGATTCGGCCATCTCGGCGGGATCGATGACGGTGACGCCGCCGGCGCCGATGACTTCGAGCGAATTGTCGGGCCCGATCACCGCGGCGGTGTCGGGATCGATGCCGAGGCCGAGCGCGAAGGGATTCAGCGCCAGCGCCGCGAGCAGCCGGCCGATGCGATCGCTCGCATGGCCGCCCTGGTCGATGACGACGCGATTGGTGAGGCCGAGGCCCGGCGCGAGGCTCGCACCGCCGACGCGCGGCGTCGGGCCTTCCGAGCCGTGCGCGAGCATGTGCTCGCACAGCACCGCGGCGCCCGCGCCGCAGCCGGCGACCGAAAGGCCGTCGGCGTTGCGGCGGCGGATCGCGCGCGCGAGCAGCGTGCCGCCGATCAGCGTCGACAGGCGCAGCGGCTGGTCGGCCTGCAGGATCACCAGGTGCGCGTGCTCGCACGCATCGAGCAGGCTGCGCCGCTCGCAGTCGGCGCGCGCGACGATGTGCTGGCGGAACACCTCGGCGGCGCCGGCGGAATAGAGCGTCGTCTCGAAATCGGCGTCCGGCTCCTCGGCGGGATCGCTCGCGCCGACGATGACGACGCGCGGCTGCGCGCCGACCAGCGCGACGAGCCTGAGCAGCAGCGCCGTGCCGCGCTCGTCGTCGCCGATGATGCCGCAGGCGATGATGAGGCCGCGGTTGCGGTCGGGCGCGAGGCGGGCCGGCATGCTGCGGTTCCTTTCGGGGCGGTGCGCGATTATAGGCGCGCCGCGTCAGGCGCTGGCGCGTGCGACCTTGCTCGACGTTTCGCGGTGGAGCTGCCCGCTGAGCCAGAGGCCGGTCTCGATCAGCTTCCCGAGATCTACGCCGGTGGCGACGCCCATGCCCTCGAGCATGTAGACGACGTCCTCGGTCGCGACGTTGCCCGTCGCGCCTTTCGCGTACGGGCAGCCGCCGGTGCCGGACACGGAGCTGTCGACGACCGCGACGCCCACCTCGAGGCAGGCGAGGATGTTCGCGAGCGCCTGGCCGCGCGTGTCGTGGAAGTGCACGGCGAGCGCGCTCATCGGCACCTCGGCCGCGACTGCGCGCAGCATCGCGCGCGCCTTCGCCGGCGTGCCGATGCCGATCGTGTCGCCGAGCGAGATCTCGTAGCAGCCGAGGGCGTGCATGCGCCTCGCGACGCGAACGACGTCGGCGACCGGCACGTCGCCCTGGTACGGACAGCCGAGCACGGTCGAGACGTAGCCGCGCACCTTCACGCCGTCCGCGCGTGCGCGCTCGACGACCGGCGCGAAGCGTTCGATCGATTCGTCGATCGTCGCGTTGATGTTCTTGCGGTTGAACGCCTCGCTCGCCGCGGTGAACACGGCGACTTCGCTCGCGCCGACGGCGCGCGCTCGCTCGTAGCCCTGCAGGTTCGGCACCAGCACCGGATACGAAACGCCGGGATGTTTCTCGATTGCCGCGAACACTTCGGCCGCGTCCGCGAGCTGCGGCACCCATTTCGGGCTGACGAAGCTCGTCGCCTCGATCGTGGAAAGGCCCGTCGCCGACAGGCGATCGATCAGCTCGATCTTGACCGGCGTCGGCACGATCGCCTTTTCGTTCTGCAGGCCGTCGCGCGCGCCGACCTCGACGATGCGGACGGCAGCGGGCGTCTGGCTCATCGCGCCGCTCCCTTCGGCAGCAGCGATTTCTCGAACTGCTCCAGCGTTTCCCTGCTGCGCACGAGGTGCAGCGGATTCTTCTCGTCGAAGAGGTCGTGCGACTTCACGAGATCGAGCATCTGCGCGCGCGAGCCGCTGACGTAGACGTGCAGCTCGTTCTGCGACTTGTCGACGGTGCCGCCGAGCTTGCCGTCGATGACGAGCTCCGCGGTCTTCTCGCTGTCGACCTGGAAGAGATCGATGCGATCGCCGCGCAGGCGATAGCGCGCGAAGAAGAACGACTTCTCGGGCACGGGTTTCACGCCGTGCGGCGGCTTCAGCTCGACGAGGCCCTTCAGCGACGTGTCGGCGACGACGATGTAGTCCTTGCCGCCGGCGTGCACGTAATTGACCGGCACGTGGATCTGCTTCAGCGCGCCGTTCTTCTCGGGCCGGTCGACGACGATGAACTGGCACTCGTCGTTGACGTAGAACGCGGTCGCGTCCTCGTGGCCTTCCTTCGGCGCGTCGGCGCCGATCCAGAGGCCTTTCCAGCCGGTGTCGCAGGTTTCGATGTTGTCGCCGATCGGCGACTCGAAGCGCGTTTCGATGCAGCCTGTCAGCGCGCAGGCGAAAAGGGCGAGGGCGAGGAGTCGTGTCATCGTGTCAGTCGACGATCCGGTAGAGGCCGAGCCAGGTTTCCTCGGATGTGTAGGCTTCGCAGCGGCGATCAAGCGCTTCATAGTCGCGCGCGAGCAGCGTCTTCGAGGCATTGAGCTCGTCTTCGCCCTGCCAGAGATCCATCGTGAGATAGACGCCGGGCTCGTTCTCCTGCTTCAGGAGCTCGGTGCCCGCGTAGCCCGGCGCATATGCGAAGAGCTTCGCCCAGTCGCCTTCGGGGCCGTAGACGCGCTCGAACGCCGCGACGTGCTCGGCGTGCACGCGAAAGCGCCAGACGGTCGCGATCATGCGCCCTCGGCGGCGGCGAGGCGCACGAGCACCGCGTCGGCCTCGACGAAATCGCCGGCGGCGGCCTGCACGCTGTCGACGCGGCCCGCACGCGGTGCGCGCAGCGTGAGCTCCATCTTCATCGCTTCCATGACGAGCATGTCCTCGCCCTCGGCGACGTCGGCGCCGGGCTTCGTCTTCACGAGCACGATGCGACCCGGCATCGGCGCGACGATGCGGTCGCTGCCTTCGACGGCGCTCGTCTCGTGCGCGAACGCGGGTGCGTGCGAGAACACGTGGCGGCGCGTGCCGTCGTGGACGCGGATGCGCTCGCCGTCGATGTCGGCGCGCCAGCGCTGGGTCTCGCCGTCGATCGCGGCGCTGAGCCAGCCGTCGGCGAGCGTGGCGTTTTCGACGCGATGCGTCCCGGCGTCGACCGTGAGCGTGTATGCGCCCGCGGAGCCGTGCGCGGCAATCTCGCGGCGTTCGCCGTGATCGGCCAGCGCGACGATGCGCTTGCCGCGATGGCCGAGCCGCCAGCCGTCGACGCGCGCCCACGGCGAATGCGGATCGCCCGACGTGAGCGTGCGCTTCGCGGCCGTGTCTTCCTCGTGCAGCAGCCAGGCGGTCGCAGCGGCGAGGAGGGCAGCGGTGCGCGCTTCGGCGCCGTGCAGGAATTCGTCGAGATGCCGATCGAGGTAGCCCGTGTCGATGCTGCCCGAGACGACGGCCGGGTGCCGTACGAGATTCTCGAGGAACTCGACGTTGGATTTCGGCCCGACGATGTCGCACGCCGCGAGCGCCTCGCGCATGCGCACCAGCGCGAGCTCGCGCGTCGCGTCCCACGCGACGAGCTTGGCGATCATCGGGTCGTAGAAGATCGTGACGGTGTCGCCTTCGACGACGCCGGCGTCGATGCGGATGTGCCCGGACGGTTGCGGCAGGCGCAGGCGTTCGAGCTTGCCGGAGCCCGGCAGGAAATTCTGGTCGGGGTCTTCGGCGTAGAGGCGCAGCTCGATCGCGTGGCCGTTCGCTTCGAACGCGGGCGTCGATGTCGCGGACAGAAGATCGGGCAGCGCTTCGCCGGCGGCGACGCGCAGCTGCAGCTCGACCAGATCGAGCCCGAGCACCATCTCCGTCACCGGATGCTCGACCTGCAGGCGCGTGTTGATCTCCATGAAATAGAAGTCGCCGCCCTGGCCGACGATGAACTCGACGGTGCCGGCGTTGACGTAGTCGAGCGCCTGCGCCGCGGCGATCGCGGCGGCGCCCATCTCGGCGCGCAGCGACGGCGTCAGGAACGGCGAAGGCGTTTCCTCGAGCACTTTCTGGTAGCGGCGCTGCGCCGAGCATTCGCGCTCGTTGAGGTGCACGACGTTGCCGTGCGTGTCGCCGAACACCTGGAACTCGATGTGGCGCGGGCGCTCGATGCAGCGCTCGAGCAGCACGCGGTCGCGGCCGAACGCGTTCTTCGCTTCGCGCTGGCAGCTTTCGAGGCTCGCTGCGAACTCGTCGGCCTTGCGCACGATGCGCATGCCCTTGCCGCCGCCGCCGTGCGCGGCCTTGATCATCAGCGGGAAGCCGACGCGCTTCGCCTCGTTCGCGAGCAGCTTGGAATCCTGATCCTCGCCGGTGTAGCCCGGCACAACCGGCACGCCG
The DNA here is from genome assembly GCA_035263065.1 of Rhodanobacteraceae bacterium. GTDB lineage: Bacteria > Pseudomonadota > Gammaproteobacteria > Xanthomonadales > Rhodanobacteraceae > Dokdonella_A. Next base: position 545 of record DATFRS010000393.1, on the reverse strand, counting down.
CGGCTCGCCATCAGGTCCTTCGCGCCGGCCTTCGACCCCATGCGGCGCATCGAGTCGGCCGCGGGGCCGATGAAGCGCAGGCCTGCGCGCTCGACGGCGTCGACGAAGTCGGCGTTCTCGGAAAGAAAACCGTAGCCCGGATGGATCGCCTCCGCGCCGGATCGTTTCGCGGCGTCGATGATCGCGTCACCGCGCAGGTAACTGTCCTGCGGCCGCGGCCCGCCGATCGGCAGCGCGACGTCGGCGAGCCTGACGTGCTGCGCGCCCGCGTCGGCTTCGGAATACACGGCGACGGTGCCGATGCCGAGCCGGCGGCAGGTGCGGATCACGCGGCAGGCGATTTCGCCGCGGTTGGCGATCAGTACGCGGTTGAACAGGGTCACGAGGCCGGTCCGTTTGCGCAATGCGCGGTGTCCGCTCCAGCCGCGATTATCGCCTGACTGTCGCCGCGAGCGCATGCGCTACCATGCCGGATCGTCGCGGCCGAGCAGCGGAAGACAGCGTGGAACCCCCTCTATCCGGACATGCCGAGCCGGTCTGGCTCG
>DATFRS010000392.1:0-7477 GCA_035263065.1 Rhodanobacteraceae bacterium | reverse complement strand
CCCGATCTCAAGTCGAACGAGGAAGCGATCGAGACGATCCTCGAGGCGATCAGCAAGGCCGGCTACAAGGCCGGCGAGGACGTCTGGCTCGGCCTCGACGCGGCGAGCTCGGAATTCTTCGAGAACGGCAAGTACAACCTGCAGGGCGAGGGCAAGCGCCTGACGTCCGAGCAGCTCGTCGACTTCTTCGCCGGCTGGTGCGCGAAGTACCCGATCGTCACGATCGAGGACGGCATGGCCGAAGGCGACTGGGACGGCTGGAAGCTCCTCACCGACAGGCTCGGCAGGAACGTGCAGCTCGTCGGCGACGACATCTTCGTGACGAATCCGACGATCTTCCGCGAAGGCATCGATAAGGGCATCGGCAACGCGATCCTGATCAAGGTCAACCAGATCGGCACGCTGACCGAGACGCTCGAGGCGATCGCGATGGCCGACAAGGCGAGGTACGCCGCAGTGATCTCGCATCGTTCCGGCGAGACCGAGGACACGACCATCGCCGATCTCTCGGTCGCGACGACCGCGACGCAGATCAAGACCGGCTCGCTCTGCCGCTCCGATCGCGTCGCGAAGTACAACCAGCTGCTGCGCATCGAGGAGCAGCTCGGCACGGCGGCGCGCTACGCCGGCAAGGACGCGTTCCCGAATCTCCCGAACTTCCGACGCTGAGGTCGACGCGTTGCTGCGCTACGCCGCCCTGATCCTCTTGATCCTGCTGATCGCATTGCAGGTCAAGCTCTGGACCGGGCAGGGCGGCATGCGCGAAGTCTGGCGGCTGCAGCATCGCGTCGGCGAGCAGAAGGCCGAGAACGCGCGTCTCAAGGCGCGCAACGAGACGCTGTCGGCCGAAGTCGACGATCTCAAGCGCGGCGACGAGGCCGTCGAGGAACGCGCGCGCTCCGAACTCGGGCTCCTCAAGCCCGGCGAGACGTTCTACCAGGTCGTCGAGCCCACCGAAGCGCAGAAGCCGGCCGACGATGGCGGCCACTGACCGCCTCTGGTGCATCGTGCCCGCCGCGGGCAGCGGGCGGCGCGTCGGTGCCGGCATTCCGAAGCAATATCTTCCGCTCGCTGGGAAACCGATGATCGAGTGCACGCTCGATCGCCTCGCCGCGTGCCGCGAGATCGGCGCGCTGATGGTGGTGCTCGCCGACGGCGACGCGTACTGGCACGGCATCGCGAGCGTGCGCGGCAAGCCCGTCCGCACGGCGACCGGCGCGAGCGAACGCAGCGGCTCCGTCCTCTCGGGCCTTCGTGCCTTGCCGGCCGACGTCGGCGCCGACGATTTCGTGCTCGTCCACGACGCGGCGCGGCCGTGCATCGCGGCCGACGACGTCGCGCTGCTCGTCGCGCGCGGCATGCCCGCGGGCGGCGCGCTGCTGGCAGCGCCGGTCCGCGACACGCTCAAGCGCGGCAGCGCGGAACGCCGCACGATCGCGACCGAGCCGCGCGAGGCGCTCTGGCGCGCGCTGACGCCGCAGCTGTTCCGGCGCGGCGAGCTGACGCAGGCGCTCGAAGCCGCGCACGCCGACGGCATCGCGATCACCGACGAGGCGATGGCGATGGAGCGCGCGGGGCACCGCCCGTTGCTCGTCGAGGGCGCGGAGGACAATATCAAGGTGACGACCGCCGCCGACCTCGCGCTGGCGGCGTTCCTGTTGCGGCAGGCGGAGGAGTGATGCGCATCGGTCAGGGCATCGACGTCCACGCATTCGGCCCCGGCGATCACGTCGTGCTCGGCGGCGTCAACATTCCGCACGACCGCGGGCTCGTCGCGCATTCGGACGGCGACGTCGTCATCCACGCGCTCTGCGACGCGATCCTCGGCGCGCTCGCGCTCGGCGACATCGGCCATCACTTCCCGCCGAGCGATGCGCGCTGGAAGGACGTGTCGAGCCGGCATTTCCTGCTGCACTGCGCGGGGCTCATCGGCGAGCACGGCTACGTGCTCGCGAACGCCGACATGACCGTGGTCTGCGAGAAGCCGCGCATCGCGCCGCACGTCGACACGATGCGCCGGAACATCGCGACCGATCTCGACTGCCCGCTCGGCCAGATCAACATCAAGGCGACGACCAGCGAGAAGCTCGGCTTCACCGGCCGCGGCGAGGGCATCGCGGCGCTCGCGGTCGTGCTGCTCCTGAAGAAGCGCAGCCCGCAGCCGGTCAGCCCCGAGAGTCCCGAGCTCCACGCGCTCGTGCGGCGCCTCGAGCTCGATCCGCTCTGAGCCGCGCGCCGTGACCGACGTCGTCGCCGCATTGCCGTACGCCCACGGCGGACCGCCGGTCGCGGGCGTGCTGCGCGCGGAGCCCGGCGACTTCCGCGTCGACGAGGAGCTCGGCTTCGCGCCGTCCGGCGCCGGCGAGCACGCATTCCTTCTGATCGAGAAAACCGGCGCGAACACCGAATGGGTCGCGCGGCGGCTCGCGGAGAAGGCCGGCGTCGCGCCGATGGCGATCGGCTACGCAGGCCTCAAGGATCGGCACGCGATCACGCGGCAGAGTTTCTCGGTGCACCTCGCGGGACGCGCCGATCCCGACTGGACCGCGCTCGCGATTCCCGGCGTGCGCGTGCTCGCGGCGAGCCGGCACGAGAAGAAGCTCAAGCGCGGCGCGCATCGTGGCAACCGCTTCCGCATCCGCGTGCGCGATGTCGAGGGCGTGCACGAGGACATCGAAAAGCGCCTGCAGTCGATCCGCGAGCGCGGCGTGCCGAACTATTTCGGCGAGCAGCGCTTCGGCCGCGACGCCGGCAACGTCGAGCGCGCGCGCGCGCTTTTCGCCGGCCAGCGCATGCGCCGCGCGGAAAGCAGCATCGTGATCTCGGCGGCGCGCTCGCTGCTGTTCAACGCGGTGCTGGCCCGGCGCGTCGAGGACGGCAGCTGGGATGTCGGCCTCGACGGCGAAGTGTGGATGCTCGCCGGCACGCATTCGATCTTCGGTCCCGAGCCGTGGACGCCGGAGCTCGCGCGGCGTCTCGCCGTATTCGACATCGATCCGACCGGCCCGCTCGTCGGCGCGGGCGAGCTGCGCAGCACCGGTCGCGTGCGCGCGATCGAGGAAGCCGCGATCGCGCCGTGGCGCGATCTTGCCGACGGGCTCGCCGGCGTGGGGCTCGTCCAGCAGCGCCGGGCGCTGCGCATGCCGGTGCGCGGGCTCCTGCACGAATGGGAGCACGACGGCTCGCTGGTCGTCGAATTCGAGCTCGCGGCCGGCTCGTTCGCCACCGTCGTGTTGCGCGAACTGTGCGAGGACGTTGCCGCCGGTCCCTGAACGGGCGAAACGGCCGGAAAGCGCGACAAGCGGCGTTTTTTCCTCCGCGCGGCAGGGCTATAGTGCTTACGCGGCGCAATGCGATCGTCGCGTGGCGCCGCATCCTGGATGCGGAGGGCACGATGAGAACGCTAGCGGTAGGAGGAGCAGCCGTCGTCCTGTGTCTCGCGGTTTCGGCCTGTGCAGGAACGGGCGGCGCGAACGGCCTCTCGCGGGGCAGCTCGATGGATGACGATGTCGACGTCAACAAGGTCGTGACGGTGAACGACTGGGCCGTCAAGCGGCATGCGTCGGTCGTCTGGGTCAATTACCCGAAGAAGTCGAAGTACCAGAAAGACACCAGCGGCTGATCCGGCCGCTGGTCACGGGGCGCGGGCCAGCAACACGATCACCGCGCCCGTTCCGCCTTGCGCGGGTCGCGCCGAGGCGTAGGCAAGCACGTCCTTGCGGCGCGCGAGCAGCGTCGCCGTCATCCTTTTCAGGACCGGGCCGTCGGCGCGCGAGCGCAGGCCCTTGCCGTGCACGATGCGCACGCAGTACTCGTGCCTGGCGATCGCCTCGTCGAGGAACGCGCGGATCGCCTCGCGCGCGACCGCGATCGTCATCTCGTGGAGATCGAGCTCGGCGCGCACGCTGAAGTGCCCGCGCCGGAGCTGCTTCAGGATCCTGTCCGGCTGTCCCGGTTTCAAATAGTGGATTTCGTCGCCGACTTCGATCGCGGCGGGATCGAACGCGTGCACGAGCAGCTCCTCGCGCACGCCGGCTTCGTCGCGCTCGGACTGCGCCGGCTCGGGCTTCGGCTGCGGCTTCTTCGGCGCGGGTGCCGCGTCGCGCTTCAGCGGCCTGACGCGCCCGATCGCTTCGCGGAACAGGCGCGCGTCGTCGGAATCTTTGCCGGCACTCATCGCCGCCGAGGCTAGCAGAACGCACGCGGCGCATCGCCGCGGCGGCGGCCGGGGCCGGCACGGCCGTCATGCCGAATCCGCTATCATTCGGCGATCCCCGGGTCCGACCGTCGCCGATCGCGGCTCAGCCGTCTCGGGGCCGGGCGGCGTGCGCGGAAAGGAAGGCATGAGAGTTCTGGTCAGCAATGATGACGGCGTCGACGCTCCCGGCATCCGCGTGCTCGCCGACCGGCTCGCCGATGTCGGCGAGGTGACCGTCGTTGCGCCGGATCGCGACCGCTCCGGCGCCAGCAACTCGCTGACGCTCGACGCGCCCATCCGCGTCGTCCGCCTCGACGACGGCCGCTACCGCGTCGCCGGCACGCCGACCGACTGCGTGCATCTCGCGCTGTCCGGCCTGCTCGATCACGAGCCCGACATCGTCGTGTCCGGCATCAACAACTCGGCGAACCTCGGCGACGACGTGATCTATTCCGGCACCGTGTCGGCCGCGATGGAAGGCCGCTTCCTCGGGCTTCCGGCGATCGCGATCTCGCTCGCCAGCGTCGATCACAAGGGCACGCATTACGAGAGCGCCGCCGAAGCCGTGCTGCTTCTGATGCGCAAGCTGCTCGTCGATCCGCTGCCGGCCGACACGATCCTCAACGTCAACGTGCCGGACCGGCCGTGGCACGAGATCAATGGCTTCGCGGTGACGCGGCTCGGCCGCCGGCACCGCTCGGCGCCGTGCGTTGCGCAGACCGATCCGCGCGGACGTCCGATCTACTGGATCGGCCCGCCCGGCGAAGCCGAGGACGACGGTCCCGGCACCGACTTCCACGCGATCCGCGCGGGACAGATCTCGATCACGCCGATCCACGTCGATCTCACGCGCTATCAGGCGCTCGAGAAAGTGTCGGGCTGGGTCGCTTCGCTCGAGCCCAAGCTCGGGAGCGCTGCATGAGCTTTCGCCCCGGTTCGGAGTCGCGCGGGCTCGGCATGACCTCGCAGCGCGCGCGCGACCGGCTCGTCGAGCGGCTCGCGGCCGAAGGCATCAAGGACCGGCGCGTGCTCGACGTGATCCGCCGGCTGCCGCGTCATCTCTTCATCGACGAAGCGCTCGCCTCGCGCGCATACGAGGACACGGCGCTGCCGATCGGGCAGGGCCAGACGATCTCGCAGCCGTGGGTCGTCGCGCGCATGACCGAAGCCCTGATCGAGCACGGCGTGCCGCGCCGCGTGCTCGAGATCGGCACGGGTTCCGGCTATCAGGCGGCCGTGCTCGCAGAGCTCGTCGAAAAGGTCTACACGGTCGAGCGCATCGAGGAGCTATTGCGCAACGCGCGCCGGCGCTTTCGCAAGCTCGGCCTCGACAACATCCGCTCCAAGCACGACGACGGCCGCCTCGGCTGGCCGGAGGAAGCGCCGTTCGACGCGATCATCCTGACGGCGGCCGGAGCCGAGCTCGAAGCGGAGCTGCTCGCGCAGCTGGCCCCAGCGGGCTGTCTCGTCGCGCCCGTCGGTCCCGCGGGGCGGCAGACGCTCCTGCGCGTGCGCAGCGTCGAAGGCGAATGGGTGCGCGAATCGCTCGGCGCGGTCAGCTTCGTGCCGCTGCTCGGCGGGATCGGTTGATGCGTCGCGCGATGTCGGCCAGGGGCGGCGCGCGATGAAGATCTTCAAGCCGCTCTACGAGCGCGCGCTCCAGTGGGCCGCGCATCCGAAGGCGCCGTGGTTTCTCGGCATCCTGAGCTTCTTCGAAGCGATCATCTTTCCGGTCGCGCCGGAGATCATGCTCGCGCCGATGGTGCTGGCGAAGCCCGAGCGCTGGGCGCGTTACGCGACGATCAGCCTCGTCGGCTCGCTGCTCGGCGCGCTCGCCGGCTATGCGCTCGGCCACTACGCCTTCGATTTCGTGCGGCCGCTCCTCGCCGATCTCGGCTGGCTGCCGCGCATCGATGCGATGATCGGAGAGCTCAGCAAGGACGCGCAGCTCCATCCGTGGTCGGCGTTCTGGACGCTCGTCCTCGCGGGCTTCCTGCCGGTGCCGCTCAAGATCTTCACGTGGGCGTCCGGCATCGTCGGCGTGCCGCTGTTCGCGTTCTTCGCGAGCATGGTCGTCGGGCGCGGCAAGCGCGTGTTCCTGCTCGCCGGCCTGATCCGGCTCGGCGGCAAGCGGGCCGAGGAAGCGCTGCACCGCTGGATCGAGCCGATCGGCTGGATAGCAGTAGGGCTGCTCGTCGCGGTGGTTATCTACTTTAAATTCCTCCGATAAACTCTTGCCATGCATAGGGATTGTCGGAGAAGCCTGGTTCTCGCCGCGTTCCTCGCCCTCGGCGCCGCAGGGTGCGCCTCGACGGGGCCTGCGCCGGTCGAGGACAAGAGCCTCAATCCCTCGCCGCGACCGCGCCCGACGGCGCCCGCGCCGAAGCCGGCCGCACCGGCCGCCGGCATCTATCGCGTGCAGCGCGGCGACACGCTCTACAGCATCGCGTTCCGCCACGGCGTCGACTATCGCGAGCTTGCCGAGTGGAATTCGATCGATCCGCCGTACACGATCTATCCGGGGCGTGAGCTGCGCATGTCCGCGCCGCGGAGCGCAGCGCGTCCGCCGGTGGCGCAGGCTTCACCGCCGCCGCCGCGGACGACCTCGGCTCCACCGACCCCGGCACCGGGACCGTTCGAGCCCGTCGCCGCCGCGCCGCCGCCTTCGACGAATGCCGGCACGCCTTCGCACGTCGGCTCGCCGCAGCAGCCGCCGCCCGTCGTTGCGACGGCGACGCCTCCGCCGGCTCCGGCCGAGCCGTCGCCGCCCGTCGCCGCCGGCGATGTCGCGTGGCGCTGGCCCGCCGACGGCCAGGTCGTCGGCGGCTACGTCGCGGGCGATCCGATGCGGCAGGGCATCGACATCAGCGGCAAGCCCGGCGCGCCGGTGCGCGCGGCCGCCGACGGCACCGTCGTCTACAGCGGCAACGGCCTGATCGGCTACGGCGAGTTGATCATCGTCAAGCACAACCCCGCGTTCCTCTCCGCATACGGCCACAACCGCAAGCGCCTCGTGCAGGAAGGCGATCGCGTCAAGGCCGGGCAGACGATCGCCGAGATGGGCACGAACGCGAGCCGCGACGAGCTGCATTTCGAGATCCGCCGCAACGGCAAGCCTTCCAATCCGCTCGACTACCTGCCGCGCCGCTGACGTCGGGCGTAAGCTCTCGCCATGAACGTGCACGGTCCCATCGAGCCCGAGTTCTCGAGCGAGGACTTCGACGATCTCGTCGACGCGATCGAGCCGCAGGACGAGGAAGCGCGCTCGTCGACCAGCGT
>DATFRS010000391.1:0-16084 GCA_035263065.1 Rhodanobacteraceae bacterium | reverse complement strand
GCGCGATCTCTTTCACCTGCCGCGCGCCGAGCTCGCACGCCGCATCGGGCCCGACGCGCTGCTCGCGCTCGACCGGATGCGCGGCATCACGGCCGAATCGCTGCCGCGGTTCCGGCCGGCCGATCGTTTCGGGAGCCGCATCGAGCTCCCATTCGGCGTCGAATCGACCGGCGCGCTCGCGTTTGCGCTGCAGCGGCTGGTGCGTCAGCTCGCGACGTTCCTTGTCGCGCGGGACGGCGGCGTGCAGCGCTTCGCGCTCGTGCTCGGCCACGAACGCGGCGCGTCGACGCGGATCGAGGTCGGCTTGCTTGCGCCGCGTCGCGACGCCGAGGCCCTGTTCGATCTCGCGCGCACGCGGCTCGACCGCATCGCGCTGCCGGCGCCGGTGCACGCACTCACCTTGCGCGCCGACGATCTGCCGCCGCTCTGCCCTTTGCACCGCGATCTCTTCGACGTGCGCCGCGGCGAGACGCTCGACTGGCCCGCGCTCGCCGAGCGCCTGCGCGCGCGGCTCGGCGACGAGGCGCTGCGCGGCCTGCGCAGCGTCGCCGATCACCGGCCGGCGCGCGCGTGGCGCTTCGTGCCGCTCGATGCGGCGGAGCAGAGCGAGAACGTCGTCGTGATCAACACCGGCATGCGCCCGTTCTGGCTGCTCAGGAAACCGATGATCCTGCGCGACGACGCCGTGCAGATCCTCGCCGGTCCCGAACGCATCGAAAGCGGCTGGTGGGACGAGCACGACAAGCGCCGCGACTACTACATCATCGAAACCGGCGCGGGCCAGCGCGGCTGGGCGTTCGTGCCGGCCGAGACGACGGAGCACTGGACGCTGCACGGCTGGTTCGCATGAATCCGCCGAAACCGCGCAAGCCGCGGCGCCTGCGCGCGCCGCTCGAGCCCGGCCTTCCCGAGACCGAGCCCGACGATCCGCGCGGCGCGATGTACAAGCTGCGCCGTCGCGAGACGATCCGCACGCTGTGCCGCGATCATTACGGCACGACCGGGCGCATCGAAACGAAGGCCGGCGCGAAGCGCGACGCCGCGCGCGAAGCGGTGCCGCCGCGCGAAGCGCCGGCCTGCGCCGAGCTGCACTGCCTGTCGAACTTCTCGTTCCAGCGCGGCGCGTCGAGCGCGCGCGAGCTGTTCGACCGCGCGAACAAGCTCGGCTACGCCGCGCTCGCGATCACCGACGAATGCTCGCTCGCCGGCATCGTGCGCGCGCTCGAAGCGGCCGAGGCGACGGCGCTGAAGCTCATCGTCGGCACCGAGGTCGTGCTCGACGACGGCACGAAGCTCGTGCTGCTCGCGCGCAACCAGTCCGGCTATTCCGACATCTGCCGCCTGATCACGACCGGTCGCCGCCGCAGCGCGAAAGGCGACTACCGCCTCGCACGCGCCGATGCCGAGCAGCTCGGCGACGGCGTCCTGGTGCTGTGGATTCCCGACGCGCGCAATCCGGAGCCCGACGAAACCGCCCGCTGGCTGGTCCGTCATTTCCTCGACCGCGCCTGGCTCGCCGTCGAGCTCCACCGCGGCCCCGACGACGCGAAACGCCTCGCCGCCTTGCGCGATCTCGGCGCGCGCCACGCACTGCCGCTCGTCGCCGCCGGCGACGTCCACATGCACATCCGCCGCCGCCGCGCGTTGCAGGACGTCATGACCGCGATCCGCCTCGGCTGCACGGTCGCCGAGGCCGGCCACGCGCTGTTCCCGAACGGCGAGCGCCATCTGCGCAAGCGCGAGGATCTCGCGGCGCTCTATCCCGCCGATCTCCTCGCCGAAACGCTGCGCATCGCCGCGCTCTGCACGTTCGACCTGCGCAGGCTCGAATACCGGTATCCGCACGAGCTCGTGCCCGCCGGCCTCGCGCCGATCGAGTTCCTGCGCCGGCTCACGTTCGAAGGCGCCGCGCGACGCTGGCCCGCCGGCATTCCGGACGACGTGCGCTCGCAGCTCGACAAGGAGCTCGCGCTGATCGCCGAGCTCCGCTACGAGCATTTCTTCCTGACCGTCGAGGAAATCGTGAGCTGGGCCTGCAGGCAGGTCCCGCCGATCCTCTGCCAGGGCCGCGGCTCGTCGGCGAACTCGGCGGTCTGCTACTGCCTCGGCATCACGGCGGTGAATCCGGACAAGGGCAATCTCCTGTTCGAACGCTTTCTTTCGAAGGAGCGCAACGAGCCGCCCGACATCGACGTCGACTTCGAGCACGAGCGACGCGAGGAAGTCATCCAGCACGTCTTCGCCAAATACGGCCGCGGCCGCGCCGCGCTCGCCGCGACCGTGATCAGCTATCGCGGCAAGAGCGCGGTGCGCGACGTCGGCCGCGCGCTCGGGCTGCCGGAAGACCAGCTCGATCACCTGACCGGCATGTTCTCGCGCGTGAAGAGCGGCAAGCCGCTCGAAGGCTGGCTCGTCGAGCGCGGCTTCGATCCGAAGAGCCGCATCCTGCACCGGCTCTTCGTGCTGGCGGCCGAGCTCTACGGATTTCCGCGCCATCTCTCGCAGCACGTCGGCGGCTTCGTGATCTCCGAAGAGCCGCTGCACCATCTCGTGCCGGTCGAGAACGCGGCGATGCCGGACCGCACGATCATCCAGTGGGACAAGGACGATCTCGAGGAGATGAAGCTCCTCAAGGTCGACTGCCTCGCGCTCGGCATGCTGACTTGCCTGCGCAAGTGCTTCGATCTCCTGCACGAGCACGGCTTGTGGGATCGCCCGACGCTCGGCGAGCGCCCGCGCCTCGTCGACATCCCGCCCGGCAACGATAAGAACGTCTACGGCATGATCACGCGCGCCGACACGGTCGGCGTGTTCCAGATCGAATCGCGCGCGCAGATGTCGATGCTGCCGCGCCTCAAACCATCGACGTTCTACGATCTCGTCATCGAGATCGCGATCGTCCGGCCCGGCCCGATCCAGGGCAACATGGTGCATCCGTACCTGCGCCGCCGGCACGGCCTCGAGCCGATCGACTATCCGCAGTCGCGCAGCGAGCGCGAGGCCGGCAAGGGCGAGTCCGGCGTCAGGCAAGTGCTCGAGCGCACGCTCGGCGTGCCGATCTTCCAGGAGCAGGTGATGCGGCTCATCGAGGTCGTCGCCGGCTTCACGCCGGGCGAAGCGGATGAGCTCCGTCGCGCGATGGCCGCGTGGAAGCGCCGCGGCGGCCTCGAGAAATTCCACGACAAGATCCGCAGCGGCATGCTCGCGCGCGGCTACGAGGACGCGTATTTCGAGCGCATCTTCGAGCAGATCAAGGGCTTCGGCGAATATGGTTTTCCGGAATCGCACTCGGCGAGCTTCGCGCTGCTCGCCTACGCGTCGTCGTGGCTCAAGCACTATCACCCGGCGACGTTCACCTGCGCGCTGCTCAACGCGCAGCCGATGGGCTTCTACCAGCCTTCGCAGCTGATCCTGGACGCGCAGAAGAACGGCGTCGAGGTGCGCCCGGCCGACGTCGTCCACAGCACGTGGGACTGCACGCTGGAACCGGTCGCGACGCCGCGCGAAGGCCGCGATCCGGTCGCGCTGCGGCTCGGCCTGCGGCAGATCCGCGGACTTTCCGAAGATCTCGCCAACCGCCTCGTCGCCGCGCGCCGCGAAGTGCCGTTCGCCGACGTCGCCGACATGACGCGCCGCGCGCGCGTCGGCGACGGCGAGCGTGCGCGACTCGCCGATGCCGGCGCGTTGAAGACGCTGAGCGGTCACCGCTACCGCGCGCGCTGGGACAGCGCCGGCGCCGAGGTACCGACGCCGATGCTCGCGCGCGCCGCGATCCGCGAGCGGCGCGTCGCGCTGCGCCGGCCGTCGCTGCGCGAGGACGTCATGACCGACTACGCGACGCTGGGGCTTTCCCTGACGCAGCATCCGCTGTCGCTGATCCGGCCGGAGCTCGAACGAAGGCGCACCTCGCCCGCGAGCATCACGCGCGATGCGGCCAATCGCGGGCGGCGCCTGCGCTGCGCCGGGCTCGTCACCGTGCGCCAGCATCCCGGCACGGCGAAAGGCGTCACCTTCGTCACGCTCGAGGACGAGACGGGCCAGGTCAACGTCGTCGTCTGGCGCGCGCTCGCCGAGCGCCAGCATCGCGTGCTGCTCGAATCGGTCGTGATGGCGGTCGACGGCGTACTCGAGGCGAGCGACGGCGTGCACCATCTCATCGCCGACCGCCTGCACGATTTCAGCGCGCTGCTGCCGGAGCTGGCGTTTCCGTCGCGCGATTTCCACTGAAGCGCGGCGACGCCGCGCAGATCAGACGAGCCCGAGCCTGCGACCGATGCGCGACAGCGGCGGATCGAGGCTGCGCATGAGCCGCGCGCGGACGCCGCGGCGCCAGACGTTCACGTGGATCAGCGCGCCCTGCATGGTCGATAGCTGCAACTTGTAATCCGAGCCACCGCGCAGGAAATCGAAGATGCGCACGCCGTCCCCGCTGACATGCTTCATCAGCAGGAGATTCGCGAACACGCCGGGGCTGTGCACGCCCGGCACCGACTCGCGACGGAGTCCCGCCTGATACGAATGGTATTTGCCGTGCTCGATGAAGCCGTACAGCATCGCGATCGGACCGTCGTCGGCATAGACGCCGGCGACGAGCGCGCGGCCCGACGGCCCCCACGCCGCGACGAGGCGCCGGTGGAACTCGAGGAAGCGCTCGGCCGCGAAACAGCCGGGCTCGCCGCGCTGCGCCCAGTGCTGCTGGTGCAGCGCGCGAAGATCGTCGAACATCGCCGCGCGGTTCGTGTCGTCGGCGACGCGGAAACGCACGTGACCCGCGTCGGCCTCGCGCAGCGAGCGGCGCATGCGATAGCGCGTCTTCGACGACATCCGCTCGAGATAGCGCTCGAAGCCGCCGCCGAGATCGGCGATCGGACAGATGCCGGCGTCGATGACGGCGACTTCGCCTTGCAACGACGGACCGTCCGCGAGCTCGCGCAGCACCGAGGACGCCGGAAGATGGCGCAGCACGATGCTGTCCCACGCCAACCCGCTCAGCGTTTCGACCACCGCAGCCAGACAGTACGCGCGATCCTCCAGACGGCAGAGCAGATCGAGATACTCGGCGCAGGTCTCCTCGGCTTCGACCTCGCCGGTGGAGAGCAGAAACAGCGTGCGTGCGCCGAAGCCGAACGGACTCCGGTTGCGCCGGAAATACAGCGGCAGCACGCCCACCAGCATGCCGGCGCGGCGAACGCAGATGATGCGAAGACTGTCTTCGTCCGCCGCGTAGGTCGGACCGTAGATGTCCCACCACGTCCGCAGCCAGGTGCTCGTCGTCGGCACCGCGGCGTGAGGGCAGCGCGCAAACAGTGCGTCCCACTCCGGTGCGATGGCGTCCCAGCGGCCGACGTCGTCGACCACCTCTGCACGCATCATCGCGACGGCGGCATTCATCGCGCGTAACTCTGCGGACCGGAGACTTCCTGCATCGTAGTCCAACAGCGCGATCGTGCGTCGGCTGAGTCCGCTCCGCTCACGCAAACACTTCCGGGAACTGCGCGATCGCACGGAACCACGACGCATCGATATACGGCTCGATGGCGACGCGCGGGATGTCGTAGCGATCCCAGCCGGACGGCCGGCTGTAGCCCCCGTAGTACGTGAATGCGAAATCGACGCCGACTTCGCGCAGGCAATCGCGCGTGTCCTGGTTGAAGCAGTTGGCGGCACCGACCGGATAGCTGAAGCTGCGCACGGGACGACCGAGCTCCGTCTTGAGGCGATCGACGCAGATCTTGATCTCCTGTTGTTGCGAGATCTTGTCCATTCGCGCAAGCACGGGATGATTCACCGTGTGTCCGCCGATCGTCATGCCGGCGCCACTCATCGCGCGCAACATGTCCCAGTTCATCCAGAACGATTCGGCGCCTTGCGGCGGATGGCGGCCGCTGCCGGTCGCGTCGGCGATCGCGGCGAGGTAGTCGTCGGTGCGCTCCTGCGGCAGCGCCTTGTAGACGCGAAGGAGGCTTCGCAACGTGTGTTCGCGTTTCGGCGGGCTGATGTCGACGGGGTCGGCGACGAACGGCCGCAGATCGAGCTGGCTTCGCGGGCTCCGGTGCAGCATCCACGACACTTCGTCCCACCACGGCACGCGCGGCGCATCGATGTAGCCGGTCGCGACGAAGAACGTCGCCGACGCGTTCTCGGCGCGCAGGATCGGGAACGCCACGTCGTGATTGTCGCGATAGCCGTCGTCGAAGGTGATCATCGCGAAGCGTCCGCGGCGTTGCCGGGCGACATCGTCGAGCTGCTCGGGCAACACGAGATCGAAGTGCCGCTTGAGGTAGCGGACCTGTGCCGCGAAGCTCTCGGGATCCGCGCTCCACAGGCCGGGGTCGTACGGCGAGTCGCGGTCATGGCCGATGCGGTGATAGTTGAGCGCGACCAGCCGCGGGCGCCCGGGCACCGCTTCGAGCGCGCGCAGGAAGCCGAGGCGATCCAGAAGGCCGGCCAGGAAGCGTTCTCTCATGTCCCCAGTACGCGTTCATGGGCCCGTCGTTCCCACGGATTGACCGCGCAGCGCAAACAGAGTCGCGGCCGACGGATCGCAGATCTGCATCCTTTTACGGATGCGAACCCGCCGGAATAATATCACGCAGCTGGAAATGGCCACTTTGTGGAAGCCGGCGGCGGCAAGCGCCCCCACCGACGGCTTGTTGGCGAGGCTCGCGCCGGCCACGAGGTCCCGGATGCCCTCGCGGGCGAGCGCCTGCTCGACGTTGAGCAGGAGCCGCGTCGCCACCGACTTGCCGCGGTGCGGCTCGAGCGTGAAGACGTTATAGACCACGGCGCGGTGCTCGGCCGCGCCGATCCAGGTGCCGATCTCGTTGCGGCCGTGCGTCGTGATCCAGCAGAAGCTCGCGACCTCGTCGCCGATCATCCATGCGTAGAACACGTGCCCTTCGGCGAACCGGTCGCCGACTTCCTCCACGGCCTCCCCCGCGCGCTGCATCGTCGCGACGGCGAGCGCCCGGCCCTGCGTGTCCGACGCGTCGACGCGCAGCAGGCGCTCGGCGGTTATCTGCGGCGGATCGATGCACGGCGACGTGCAGCGCATGATGGCTGCGTCGAGCGGATGCGCGCAGTGCCAGGCGAGTGACTTCAGAAGACCGAGAGGACCCGGCATATCGATCGCCGATCTTTACATGGCTGCGGAACACGCAGCAGGCCATGCGACGCATGGCCCGCGTACACAATTATCCGCGTTACCTTTCGCCTACGTTTCGACCAGCTTGCCCGACGCGACGAGCTCGCACATCGCGCGCGTGTCGCTGTCCATCGCACGATCGCGCGACATGAAGGCGACGTGATTTCTGATGGTCGAATGCGCCTTGCGCACGGCCGAGCCGGCGTGGAAGTCGCCCGTTTCGGCGAGCGCCTTCGTCAGCGCGCTCATCTCGCTTTCGAACTGCGCTCGCGCGGGATGCTTCGCATCCGGCGCGTTCGCGACCTTCGCCGCGAGCAGACGCCAGTCGCCGCGCGCGGCGAGCCGCCGCGCGGCGTTCAGCATGTCCTGGCGGTAGTCCAGCGCCTGCGCCGCCGTGTAAAGCTCGAGCGCGAGCACGTGACCGAGGTCCTCGGTCATCTCGAGCACGTGGCGCGCTTCGTTCGCGCCCATCGAGACATGGTCCTCGGCGTTCGCGCTGGTCGGGATCGAATATACCGACGCCGGATGCGCGCGCGTCGCGAGATCGTTGACGAGCGCCGCGGCCGTGTACTGCACGATCATGAAACCGGAATCGGTCGCGTCCTCGTTGCCGATCAAAAACGCCGGGAGACCGTCGCTCGTCGCGGGATCGACGAGCTTGTTGAGGCGGCGCTCCGAGATCGACGCGAGCACCGGAATCGCCGCCTTGACGTAGCTCATCGCGAGCGCCAGCGGCATGCCGTGGAAGTGGCCGGCCGAGATCACCTGGTCCTCGATGACCTCCGCATCCTTCGCATCGGGAAAGATCAGCGGATTGTCGGTGACCGCATTGAGCTCGATGTCGATCACCCGGCACGCCTGCGCCACCGCGTCGCGCACCGCACCGTGGACCTGCGGCGTGCAGCGCAGGCAATACGCATCCTGCGGCTGGTGCTTCTTGCCGCCCTTGAACGGCAGGAAGCGCTTGTAGAACGCTTCGCGTCCGTGACGCTGCGACGGCGGCACGTAGTCCCACGCGATGTCGAAGCGCTGCTTCCGGTCTTCGGCATCGGTCCACGCATCGGCGAGCCACGTCCTGAAACGCGGCACGAGGTGGTACGCGATGTCGACGAGCGTCGAGCCTTCGTGCAGCTTGCGGATGTTGCGCGCCGTCTCGACCTGGCCTCCGTGCGGACGCAGCGCGTGCACCTCTTCGCGGAACGCGCTGCCGCGACCGGCGAACGCATCGAGCGTCATCGCCGCGGCGAGATCGGCCGTGGCGAGGAACGTGTCGAGCCGATCGAGCGCGAGCACCGCGCACGCCAGCATCTGCGTCGTGCCGTTGTTGAGCGCGAGGCCTTCCTTGAACGACAGGCGCAGCGGCGCGAGACCGGCGCGCTTCAAAGCTTCCGCACCCGCGATGCGCTCGCCCTTGTAGAACGCCTCGCCGCCGCCGAGCAGCACGATCGCGAGATGCGACAGCGGCGCGAGGTCGCCGCTCGCGCCGACCGAGCCCTTTTCCGGAATCACCGGCACGACGTCGCGATTCAGCAGCTCGACCAGCGCCTTCAGCGTCGCGACGCGCACGCCGGAATGGCCACGCATCAGCGTGTTGATGCGGATCGCGAGCATCGCGCGCACGACGTCCGCGCCGAACGGCTTGCCGACGCAGACCGCGTGTGTGATGACGAGATTGTGCTGCAGCTCCTCGAGCAGCGTGCCGTCCGGCGTTTCCGGGTTGCCGCCCGGCAGCTCGTCGCGCGCGCGATGCGCGCCGAGGAGCTTGTCGGCGTTGCTGCCGAAGCCGGTGGTGACGCCGTAGATCGGCTCGCCGCAGCTCACCTTGTCGGCCAGAAAGTCCGCGGCGCGCTGCACCTGCGCGAGCTGAGCGTCGTCAAGCGCGACGTTCGCGCCGTGACGCGCCACCGCGATGACGTGATCACGGGTCAGGCTGTTGCCGTCGAGGAGGATCGTCTGCATGTCGTGTGTTCTTGTCAGCCCTTCGGCACGCTTCGATGCATCGCCGCAGCCTGCTCGATCTCGACGCGGAGCGCGTCGACGAGCTCGGCGCGCGCGACTTCGAACTGGTCGGCCTTGCGCAGGTCCTTGACCGCGACGACGCCTTTCGCGATCTCGTCCGGCCCGAGCACGAGCACGAAGCGGATGCCGGCGCGATCGGCGTACTTGAACTGGCGCGCGAGCTTCCCGGGCTCGACGACGACTTCGGTGTTGATGCCCGCGTTGCGAAGCTCGCCCGCGAGCGCGAGATAGCGCGGGAGCTCGGCTTCATCCATCTGTGCGACGAGCGCCTGCACCGTGCTGCGTCCGCCGGCGACGAGTCCCGCCTCGCGAAGCTGCCAGTAGAGCCGCGTGAGGCCGATCGAAATGCCGACGCCCGGCAGCTTCGACTTCGTGTAGTGGCTCGCAAGATTCTCGTAACGGCCGCCCGAGCAGATCGAGCCGATCGCCGGGTGCTCGTTCAACGTCGTCTCGTACACGGTGCCCGTGTAGTAGTCGAGCCCGCGCGCGATCGAGAGATTCATCGCGAAGTGCGATTCCGGCACGCCGAACGCCTTGACCAGCGTCAGCACTTCGCGCAGCTCGGCCCTGCCTTCGTCGAGCGATGCGTTGCCGCCGCCGAGCGCGTCGAGCTTTGCCAGCGCATCGTCGAGCGAGGTCGAGCGCGTCTGGACGAACGCGAGCAGCTTTTCGGTGAGATCGGCCGGCAGGCCGAACGCCTCGCCCATCGTCTCGCGCACGTAGTCGACACCGCGCTTGTCGAGCTTGTCGACCTCGCGCAGCACGAGACCCTGCCGTTCCGCGTCGCCGATGCCGAGGCTTTCGAGATAGCCGCGCATCAGCTTGCGGTTGTTGATCTCAATCGTGAACGGCCCGATGCCGAGATCGCGGAACACGCTGTAGATGACGGCCGGCAGCTCGGCGTCGTAGCGCACCGACAGATGGTCCTTGCCGACCACGTCTATGTCGCACTGGTAGAACTCGCGAAAGCGCCCGCGCTGCGCGCGCTCGCCGCGATAGACGCGCTGGATCTGGTAGCGGCGGAACGGGAACGTGAGGTCGTGCTCGTGCTCGGCGACGTAGCGTGCGAGCGGCACCGTGAGATCGAAGCGGAGCGCGAGCTCGGGCTTCTCGCCCTGCTCCAGCGAGCCCGTCGACTGGACGAAATAGACCTGCCGCTCGGTCTCGCCGCCCTCCTTGGTCAGGAGGATGCTCGTGAACTCCATGACCGGCGTCTCGATCGGCAGGAAGCCGAAGCGCTCGAAATTGCGCCGGATCGCGTCCAGCATCGCCTGGAAAGCGACCTGGTCGAGCGGCAGGAGCTCGAGCACGCCGGGCATCGTGCGGGCTTGCGTCACGGCCATCGGAACCCTCGGAAAGGCGAAGCGGCCGTGGCCGCGTCGGCGAATATCAGCCGCTTAGCGTAGCAGATGCGCCCGCCGGACCCGCCCGAACGCGATAGAATTGTTGCGCTGCGATGCCCGCGCCGTTACTATGCGCGGCCGCCCGGCGGCCCGCCGCGGGTTTCCCGGCGTCGCCGGTCCAGCCGGCCTTATTTTCAGGTTTTTCGGGGTGTAGCTCAGCCTGGTAGAGCGCTACTTTCGGGAGGTAGAAGTCGGAGGTTCGAATCCTCTCACCCCGACCACCCGCAGATGTTCACGCGAAGCCGGCCTCGTGCCGGCTTTTTCGTGCCGGCAAGGAGCCCCGACGTGCACGTTCTCACGGCGGGAACTCGAGCACGCTGTCCTTCTTCACCAGGATTCGGTACGTGACCTTGCCGACTTGGTTGGTCTCGTTGATGCGCAACGAGACGTCGGATTCGAAGGTGATCGACGCCGGCTCCTGGAGGCCTCGCACGTCGCGAAAGGTCACGCTGACGCGGCCGTTCTCTTGCAGCTTCTTGAACACGCTGCCTTGCGATCGGTCGAACCATTCCCAGCTGAAGCTCCCGTCGTCGAGCGTTCCCCAGAGACCGAAGCCATCGATCACCGGCTCACGAGTGACGCTGGCGCCGATCCGAAAGCCACGGGCCAGTTCGAGCGACTTGGAAAAGAAGTCGCTCTTTCCGGTGCCGCGCGCGTCGACCTGGAGATCGCTCGGCGAATATATCTTCGTGCCGCGCGCAATCTCCCTGGGATGAGCCGGATCGGACTGGTCGGTGATCACGTAGCCGATGCAACCAGCACCGCAAACGTGCGAGGCAGCGACCAGGATCGTCGCTATGACGAGCCTGACGATCTCGCGCCGCGAATCGGCGATCGTCAACCCGCGACGGCCGGCGTTTTTCTCAATACTGTCGCCGACCCTGAAACTCATGAGGTTGATTCAGATATTGGATGCCGAGCGACTAGTGTAGCGGCTCCACCGCGAGCGCGGCGCAGGCCCAGGGTTACGTGCCGTAGTCGTTTCCGTACGACCCAGCACAGGCACCGGCGTCTCGCGGACCGAGATGCGCGCAGCACCGCCGCAGGCACTAGAATGAAAGCGGCGAAGCCTGCTTCTATGTCGACTCCACCGCAGAGGGGATGCTCATGAACGACTGGCTCGTGCTGCTCGGGCGCATCGGTTTGGCGTGGCTTTTCATCGATTCCGGCTGGAGCAAGATCGCCGCGTTCGCCGGCACCCAGCAGTACATGGAATCGGCCGGCGTCCCCGGCGTGCTGCTGCCACTGGTGATCGCCGTCGAGCTCGGCGGTGGCATCGCGATCGTCCTCGGCGCATTCACGCGCTGGGTCGCGCTCTTCCTCGCCGCCTTTTCGGTCCTCGCGGCGATCCTGTTCCATCTGCCCCACTACGCCGATCAGATGCAGGCGATCAACGTGTGGAAGAACGTCGCGATGGCCGGCGGCTTCTGCGTGCTCGCTGCGCACGGCGCGGGGCGCTACAGCATCGATGCGAGGCTGCATCGAAGCTAGGCGGTCCTGTCGCTCGATATCGCGAAGGACGGCGGAAGAAGGGCGATCATCCGATCGCCCGGCTCCGCACGTCCGGCCGCACGTACATGACGAGGCACGCGCAGATCAGCAGCAGCCCGCCCACGGGCAGCCACAATGCAATGACCGCCGCCGCGCCGAACAGGATCAGCGTCAGCACCGATCGGCGACGCATGGTCTTGCGAACGTCGGGCGGCACGACGCCGGCGTCCTGCCGATCGATGCCCTCCATGCAGAGCACGAGATACGTCGCGTTGACCAGCACGAACACCAGCGCGTAGAGAAACACCGGCGCCCGGCCGAGGTGCGTATCGGCGATCCACGCCGTCGTGAACGGCACCAGGGACGCCGAGAACAGGTGCGCGAAGTTCGCCCAGATGAGGCGCGGCGTCGCGAGCGGCGCGTAGCGCATCAGGTGATGGTGATTGACCCAGACGATCGCGAGGAAAAGGTAGCTCACGAAGTAGGCCACGCCCGATGGCCACAGTTCCAGCAGCGCCGCGAAATCATCCGTGTGGGGCGGACGCAGCTCCAGAACCAGCAGCGTGATGACGACGGCGAAGACCGCGTCGGAAAACCCTTTGAGACGCTCCGCGCTCAGCTCCGCGATGCTCATGACGACCTCCTCGGTCCGGGAAAGTCCGTTATTCCGGGCACGGAAGGGAGCCGAAGCAAGCACATCCTCTCGATGCGCACGCGGCTGCGGGCCATGATCGCGCCGATCTCGAAGGATCGATGCGAGGCGAAAATCCGCGACGCCATAGTCCAGGGAGGAGCCGCTGCAACTTGCAGGGGGACGATGACGCCGCGGATCTCCACCGTACTGCAACGCGGCCGCGGCGAATGTCGCGGACCGGTAAAGGACTTGCAAAGGCGGCGCTAGAGCGTCGCGCGCTGCGCGACGGCGACCGGCTCGACGCGGGCAGGCGTCTCGTGCAGCGCCGGGAAGTCCTCGATGCGCCGCCACGTCTGGACGTCGAAGATCACGAGCCGCGGCATGCGGCGCTCGAGCTTGACGTAGCCGCGCGCGCTGCCTGCGAAGGCGATCCGGAGCGTGTCGTCGACGAGTTCGACGGTCGCGCGGCCTGCGCAGAGGCCCGTGCCGAGCACGCGCCGCCCGTGCATGCGGAACGGACGCGGCAGCGACACGCGCGCGCGCTCGATGCGATCGCCGTCCGCGAGGACGAGCAGCACGTCGTGACGCCGCCAGAACCGGTACGACGGGGCGAGCGGAATGCGCAGCACGCTGTCGGCGTTCGAGGCGATCGACGTCGCGCTCTTCGGCTCGCCCGTCTCGAACGATTCCGGCTGGCTCGCCCAGCGCAGCAGGCGGCGGCGGCTCAGGATGATCTGGCTCGCGTGCTGCAGCAGCGCGTCGCGCTTGCGCTCGTGGCGCTCGAGATCCCGCGCGAGCAGCCATTCGCCGCTGTCGGCGGTGCGGCCGTGCACGACATATCCGAGGCACACGCAACGCGAGCGCGCCCGCGCGATCGCGAGCTCCAGCATCACGCGCAGCGCGCCGTGGTCCGGATGCCGATCGTGCAGCGACGGCATCGCGACATGCGTCGGCGCGAAGTCGCGGACTTCGGCGGCGAGCGTGTCGATCGCCGCGTCGTCGCGCTCGAGCTTGTCGGTCAGCCCGAGATCGGACCAGCCGAGGAAGCGCACCTCGTCGGCGGGGACGCCGAGACGCGCCAGCGCGGCGACCGCCTCGCCGCGCCGGCGTTTGCCCCAGCGGGCGCGCTCGGCCGTGCCGATACGCACGCGGCGCTCGGCCCAGCGCTGCGGCCACGGATTGTTGTCGCCGTCGGTCGCGAAGACGACGCGCACGGCCGCGCCGGCCGCGCGGGCAAGCTGGATCAGCTCGCCCGTCGCCAGCGTCTCGTCATCGGGGTGCGGCGCAAAGACCAGCAGGCGGCCGGCGGCGGGGAATGTGAGGATTCGTGTCATCGCGGCAGGATCGAGATCCCGGGCTACCGCCGTCGCGCCGGACCGGCGCAGGCGCAGTATCCCCGATCGCGATGAATCCGCGCCATCCGGGCCTTTCCGGGGCATTGCGCCGTCGACCTCGGCGCGCGGCGAACCTCGACGCGCAATTCCGGTCATTGAACGCGCGCCGATCGTCGCCAGAGAGATCGGCTGCGCTTGCAAACGAACGTTAACGAAGCCTGATTTTGTTCATGCGAGGTTGGCGCGTCGATGGCGAAGATGCCGTGACTCCATGAAACCGATCGAGATGACGACCGACATCGCGGCCGCCAAGGCGCGTCCACGCGCCCACGACTACCGCGACCTGCCGGGCGACGACATCTACCGGGCGCTGATCCTGTTCGGTTTCGCGATCGTCCTCTTCTTGAGCTGGCACTTCGACATCTTCCATGGCGTCGTGAGCGCCGCGCGCCATCACCAATGGGGCCGCTTCGTCGTCAGCCCGGCGATCCTGTGGACGTCGATGGGCATGCTGATGCTGCTCGTGCGCACGCTGCTCTGGTTCCGCTACCGCACGCCCCCGCTCGCGACGATGGCCGACGCGCCGCCGCTGACGGTGATCATCCCCGCGTACAACGAAGGCGCGATGGTCGCGCGCTCGATCGAGTCGGTCGTGTTCGCGCGCTATCCGCGCGAGCGCCTCGAAGTATTCGTCATCGACGACGGCAGCGCGGACGACACGTGGGATCACATCCGGAACGTCGCGCGGCGTTATCCCGACGTCGTGACGACGCTCCGCTTCGACCGCAACCGCGGCAAACGCGCGGCGCTCGAAGCCGGGTTTCGCCGCGGGCGCGGCGAGATCATGGTGACGATCGACTCCGACAGCGTGATCGAGCCGCAGACGCTGCTCGCGATGGCCGGCCCGTTCAGGAATCCGCGCGTCGGTGCGGTCGCCGGCAAGGTCAGCGTGTTCAACCGCGGCGACGGGCTTATCCCGCGCATGCTGAAGGTCCGCTTCGCGCTGTCGTTCGACTTCCTGCGCGCCGTGCAGAGCACGTACGGCACGGTGTACTGCTGTCCCGGCGCGCTCGCCGCGTATCGCGCGAGCGTCGTGCGCGACGTGCTCGACGCCTGGGTCGGCCAGCACTTCCTCGGCCGCCGCTGCACGTACGGCGAGGATCGCGCGATGACCAATGACATCCTCGGCCAGGGTTACGACTGCGTCTACCAGCGCGCCGCGATCGTGCACACGCTGGTGCCGACGACGTACAAGCGCCTGTGCAAGATGTTCCTGCGCTGGGACCGCAGCTACGTGCGCGAGGAGCTGCGCTTCCTGCGCACGATCGTCTGGCGCCGGCCGCCGAAGGCGCGCGCGATCGCGCTCGTCGAAGCGATCGTCACGAACTCGCGCTATCCGGTCGCGTGGGCGACGCTCGTGCTGCTCGTCTCGCTGGTCGCGAGCCATCCGGAGATGCTGCTGCGCTTCTGCTGCGCGATGCTGCTCGTCTCCTCGTTCAACATGCTGTATTACCTTCGCGGCGAACGGCACTGGGACTTCGTCTACGGCATCGGCTATTCGTTCTTCGCGGCGTTCGCGTTGTTCTGGATTTTTCCGTATGCGCTGTGCACGGCGCGGGCGCAGGGGTGGTTGACTCGCTGATGCTGCAAACGGCGAATCGCGAATCGCGAAATGGAATAGCGTGCGATTAACGATTTACGATTTGCAGCGCCGGATGCGCTCGCGAAGCTCCTCGAGCCCGAGATCCGCCGCCGCACCCGGCGACACGCGCGCCGCGAGACTCGCTTCCGGCGTCCTGCCCTCGCCCGCCGTTTCCGCCGACGCCGCCGCGCTGCGATACGCGTCGCGGAACGGCACGCCGCGTGCCGCGGCTTCGATCGCGACGTCGGTCGCGTACATCGAAGGCTCGATCGCATCGCGCAGGCGCGCGGCGTTCCACTCGAAGCGCGAGAGCAGATCCGGGAGCAGCGCGAGCGCCGCGAGCCCGACCGTGAAGCCGTGGAAGATCGCGCCCTTCGTGAACTGAAGATCGCGCTGATAACCGGACGGCAGCGACAG